>DAONFU010000021.1:0-23335 GCA_035403765.1 Bacteroidales bacterium | reverse complement strand
ATGTCTCCGTCGGTTTCATCATAGGCGGTAGCTCCTTCCTCAGTATATGATGTTCCCTTGTCAACATACACTTGCGGTGAGCCAATAATGGTGATTACCGGTGCTGTAGTGTCGCCTGAATTATTTTTTTTGCAGGAAACTATTGTGGCCAGAACTATTATTATTACCGCAATGAAAGAAATTTTTCTCATGTTATTTTTTGTAATTTATAAAAATCAATTTCGGTAATTAACTATAATCTTTTATATACCATGTCGCCGTTTGTAATAGTTCCGGATACCGAATCGCTATAGTGGATTTCAAAAAAGGTGGTATCGCTGATGCTTGAAACAAAGCCACTGCCGGCGAAACGGTGTGTAAATCCCGTGTTCCCCTGAGGCGACAATTGTGAAGGAATACTTACCGTATCGTTTGAGATGTCGGCAAATACTGAAACCTGCTGGTATTGAGCAAAACCGGCAATCCAGATTCTTTTATTTACCGTGTTGGATGCAAGCACCGTAGTTAGAAAAGTTGTGGTGTCGGCAGGGGTTGTACAAGTCCCTGTATATTCTCCGCTGTATGGCGCTGCTTCGTTTCTAACAACAACGGTACGTACCGTCTGCCCCGAATTTCCCGAAGCATCGGTAGCCGAATAAACAATATAATATGTACCTGCAAAATCGGGGTTAACTATGCCGCTGATTTCTACTGTCAGCGCACCTTCCGTATTATCGAAAGCATCAGCACCGGGATCGGTAAAATCATCATTTAGTATTACCGTCATAAACGAATCACCCCGCATGGTTACCACAGGATTGTCTTCATCTTTTTTCTTACAGGATATCACCAGGAAAATTATCAGGAAAAAAACTACATATTTTTTCATTTCTTTCATTTTCTTTTGTTGGCTATTTGGTTCTGAACATCAATTTCTTGTATAAACTCCATATCCTGAATACTCGGTGTTGCTGTTTGATACCGTATAATAAATTGTAAAAACCGTATCGTTTAAAAAAGTTCCATAGCCCGAAAAAACTTTACTTTCCGCTGGATTGCCGCAGTTTATCGTTTGCGATGGAACGGTAAGTGTTACTCCTTCAATGGTAGCGTAAACAAGTGCTTGTTCTATACGGGCGAATTTTTTTAAGAAAATTACATTAGTCGAAGTGTCGGGTGCAGAAATGGTGTCGTTGTAGGTACTGTCGGCAGTGGTTCCGATGAAGTTATCAACTGTGAAGTTTCCACTTAAAAACGGGCCGGCATCAACTATCACCTTTCGTGTTGCTTCTGTAACATTACCTGATTTGTCGCAAGCAGTGTAAGTAATGCTGTAATTTCCTGCGGCAAACATATCAACCAAGCCCGCTGAGCTTATTTCAAGGCTGCCATCCATATCGTCCGTGGCCACCGCGCCGGGATCGGCATAGATGGAATCGCTTGCCAATACCACCACGTGTGGATTGGTTCCTTGTAAGGTTATTACTGGAAAAGTGTTGTCTTTTTTTTGGCAAGAGCAAAACACCAGTAAAAGTATGGCTACGATTAAAGTGTATCGTCGCATTGTATTATAATAGTTGTGGTTTCAAAAGTACAAAATTATTTTACACTTTTAGAAGCCTTAGTGCAAAGCAAAAAAAAAGCTGTCCATTTCGGGACAGCTTTTTTAAAACTATAAAAATCTTAGTTTGCAGTATAAACACCATGACCAGTGATGGTAACACCATTGGTAGTTTCTGTGTAGTTCAGTGTGAAGTTGTGATTAGCTGCACTGTATGTTGCTGTTCCGGCAAATGTTCTGTCGGCTGCAGGGTTTCCGCAGAGTACTGTCTGTGAAGGAATGGTAATGGTAGTACCACTGAGAGTTCCATAAACTGCTCCGTTAACGAAGAAAGCAAATTTTGTGAACATAATTTTGTTGTTCGTAATGTTTGAAGCTGTGATAGTTTCAGGGTAAGTACCATTTGAGGTAGAACCTGTAAAATCTTCAACGGTATAAGTACCTGCGTTGTACAAACCACCATCAACGGTAACCGTTCTGGTAGCTGTGGCAATATTGCCGGCGCCATCGGTAGCTGTATAAACAATTTCATAGTCACCGGCTGCATTCATATTAACAGTTCCTGTCGGTGTAGCAACTAGGTTTTTGTCCACGTCATCAACCACTGTAGCACCTGGATCGGTGTATTCGGCAGCGCTGAACTGGGCAACTCTGTTGTGTGCTGCATCATCATTAGTAATGGTAATAACAGGAACAGTGATGTCTGATTCTTTACAGCTGGAAAATGTTAAAACGCCTGCTAACAAAATAACTGAGGCAAATCCTAAAGCAATTTTTTTCATGATTTTTTGATTTTGGTTAATAATAATTTTTTAATTGGACTAACAATTAATTTGCCACAAAAGTATAAAAAATAACTGAATAATAAATTTTTTTTTCAAAAAAAAACTTTTTTCAGAATTATGTATTACTTTTGCAGTCCAAAACCAATTATTTAAACCAAAAAAAATGAAAAAATTATTTTCTTTATTAGTTGTCGCCGGTATGGTAGCTATCGTAGCTTGCGGACCGAGCGCTGAAGAAAAAGCCGCTGCTGAAAAGAAAAAAGCTGATTCTATCAGAGTAGCTGATTCTATTGCCGTAGCTGAAAAGCAAAAAATGATTGATGATTCTATCGCTGCTGTTAAAAAAGCTGTGGAAGATTCAATTGCTGCTGCAATACCTGTAAAAAAGAAGTAAACAGCACTTGCTATTAAATAAAAGAGGCGGAATCTTTCCGCCTCTTTTATTTTAAACGGGTACTTGTTGAAAAAAAAGTAATAAAAAAATAATATTTTTACATATTACCGTTTTTTTGTATTAATTTTGCCGTCGAATTAATAACCAAAATCAAAAAAGAAATGAAAAAATTATTCAGTTTGTTAGTGATCGCCGGCCTGGCAACACTTATTGCCTGCGGACCAAGCGCTGAAGAAAAAGCAGCTGCTGAAAAGAAAAAACAAGATTCGATTGCTGCTGTACAAAAAGCTATTGATGATTCTATCGCTGCTGCCCAGCAAGCTATTGATGATTCAATTGCCGCTGTGAAACAGAAGGCTTATGATGACTCCGTTGCCCTTGCTACCAAAAAAGGCACAAAACCTGCTGCTCCCAAAACTACCAAACCTAACCAGCCAATACCGAAAGAACAAGTAAAAGCTGGCCAGGGAAAAGGCTGATCAAAAAAAACTACTTATAAAAAAGGGCTGAAATTTCAGCCCTTTTTTATTTTTTGTCCTTCATTACTTTCCGCACACTTCCCTCAGTAATGATAATATAGTGTAACACTCCAATGAAGCTTTGTCAGGATATACTGCATGGGTTTCATCAATGCACCCGCTTTTGGAAACAATGAAAAGGCTGTACTGTTGGGTGCTGTAGTCCGGAGTTGGTATCAGCTGAGACTCCAGGCGTTTTTTTTCCGCATAATAGTTTTCTATCAGTTTTACATCTTCAGGCAAAACCGGAGTGTACACAATTCTTTCTTTGGTGCTTAATTTTGTGTCCTTTAAATGTGCTATCTTGTATTTGTTAGATAAAGCGTTAATCTCATTGGTTATGGAAAGATTTTTATAAGAAGCTTCCTGAATCTTTATGAAATCCCATTTTTTTTCATATTTGATAGCAATTCGGGCAACGGTTTTTTTCCCTTTGGCCTGAATACGGCGGTTTCGGTCTTCTTTCTTTTCACTCATTGTGCTCATGGTGTTTTCTTCGAGTACCCATATCGAATCATTTCTTTGAATTATAAAATGCCCGTTAACATCGCTAAAAGTCCATCCGGCCGGCATATAATACAGCAGCATACTTATAATGGCATCCGAACGGTAGGGCTCTTTGGCAATTTCTGCTTCGCTCGATTGCGCAGAAACAGTATCGAAACGAATAACAAGAAGCACGGTTAACATAGCAACTCCTGTAATTAGCTGTCTGACGATTTTCATATTAATTTTTTTTTTAAAGCAACTCAAAAAGCATACCATAAAAGTATTTTATTTTTTTATTATTCCGGCACATTATCTTAATGAATGATTGACTATTTTTGCATATCCTATAAAAAACTTTACCATGGAACAAAACAAATCTGTGATTGTGGGCAGCAAGGGCAAAGGTATCAGGTCCGACTGCCAGATTACCCTGGAACTTACCGATTCGGGCGGAGTCTCAATTGAGCTGATCAGTAAAGTGAAAGCTCTGTTTGGAAATTCAATTCGCAAAGTGATAGAAGATATCCTTTGTTTTTATGAAGTTAACCATGCAAAGATACTGGTGGAGGATTCGGGTGCCCTTCCATTTGTGATTGCCGCCCGCATGGAGGCCGCTATCAAAATGTTAAAACCCACAGAAAAAGAGTATTTGCTGCCTTTTCTTGAACAAAATAATTATGCCACAGCCAGAGACAAAAACCGTATCTCGCGGCTATACCTGCCGGGCAATTCGGCCAGCCTCATGATTAATGCAGGCATTCATAAACCTGATGGCATCATCCTCGATCTGGAAGATGCTGTTGCCCCGGACAAAAAGTTTGAAGCCAGTTTTATGGTGCGGAATGCATTGAGAAGTCTGGATTTTTATGGTGCCGAACGTATGGTGCGTATAAATCAGGTTCCTCGAGGCCTCAACGACCTTGATTTTGTTGTTCCTCACAATGTTAACCTTTTGCTGGTGCCTAAATGCGAAAGCGCCGGACAGATAGCCCTGGTAAATCAGCGGATTTCAGAAATTAAATCCAAACACAATATCAAATCTGATATTTGGCTGATGCCTATCATCGAAAGTGCCTGCGGAGTGCTCAAGGCTTACGAAATAGCTACAGCGGCTGATAATGTAGTGGCCATGGCTATTGGCCTTGAAGATTATACTGCCGATCTTGGCGTAAGACGCACTGCCGAAGCAACCGAATCATTTTTTGCCCGCAACATGGTGGTCAACGCCTGCAAAGCTGCCGGCATTCAAGCCATCGACTCGGTATTTTCGGATGTGGCCGATATGGAAGGACTGAAACAAAATGTCTTTAAATCAAAAGCCTTGGGTTTCGACGGCATGGGATGCATACATCCGCGTCAGATTAAGGTTATTCACGAAAGTTTTGCCCCGGATACCGCCGAAATAGAAAAAGCCAAAAAAATTGTAAAAGCATTTATTGAAGCACAGGAAAAAGGACTCGGAGTAGTCTCCCTGGGTACAAAAATGATTGACGCACCGGTGGTGAAACGCGCCCAAAAAACTATTGACCTTGCAATATCAACCGGAAAAATTTCGAAAAACTGGAGGGAAGAAGCCAATGAAAAAATATGACAAACTAGTTACCAATGCTATCGGACGTGTGGTTCCAACAATAATCAACGGACAAGCTGCCGTGCCTTATAAGGGTTTAAAAAAACACAGGCCCACCGGTGTGAAATACGCCCCTCCCATACCCACATGTATTGATTATCCAGACGACGGAAACAAAACCGTGGACTCTCTGGCCGAAGCCCTTAAAAAATGTGGTCTGAAAGACGGGATGACCATCAGTACCCACCATCACCTGCGCGATGGCGATCTGGTCAGCAATACCATTTTTGATATTGCTCACGATATGGGTGTTAAAGATCTGGTATGGTTTCCTTCGGCTTCATTCCCCTGCAATGAGCCCTTAATTAAATACCTCGAGGATGGCACTATAAACCGTATCGAAGGCTCGATGAACGGCCCTCTCGGAAAATTTACCACCTATGGTGGCATGAAAGGTTGTGCCGTATTGCGTTCGCATGGCGGGCGTGTGCAGGCCATACAGGATGGCGAGGTGCATATTGATATCGCTGTGATTGCCGCTCCTGTAGCAGACCCTTTCGGCAATGCCAATGCACTCAATGGAAAAAGCGCCTGCGGAATTTTGGGGTATTCCCTGGCCGATTATATGTATGCTGACAAAGTGATAGTGGTAACCGATAACCTCATTCCTTTCCCTTGCATGCCTATGCAGATACAGGGCAATTATGTGGACTATGTGGTGGTGGTTGACCAGATTGGGATTCCCGAAAAAATAGTTTCCGGCACTACCGAGGTTACTAAAAGTCCTGACCGGCTTTTGCTTGCCGAATGGACAGCACGCTTTTGTGACGAAGCAGGCTTGTTGCACGATGGATGCAGCATGCAATCGGGAGCCGGCGGAACTTCTCTGGCGGTAGGGGTGTATATGGAGCAGATTCTAAAATCCCGCGGCGAAAAAGCCCGTTTTGCTTTCGGTGGCAGCACCAAATATTTAGTGCAAATGCTCGAAGGCGGCACCCTGGATTATTTGCTCGATGCACAGGCTTTTGACCTTGAAGCCGTTCGTTCAGCAAGAGAAAACGACAATCATATTGATTTGTCAGTTTTGCAGGCCTATAACTATCATAGCAAAGGCAACTACACCTCTATGACAGATATCATGATTTTGGGCGCTACCGAAATTGATGTTAATTTCAACGGAAACGTGGTAACTCATTCTGACGGACTTCTGCTTCATGGTATCGGTGGCTGGCAAAACTGCCTGCATGCCAAAACTGTCATTATCCCGATACCACTTTTCCGCGACCGTATCCCGGTGCTGGTCGATAATGTAACCACCGTGTGCGGCCCCGGCGAGATGATAGATGTGATAGTTACTGAACGGGGCATTGCCATCAATCCTCTGCGTACCGACCTTATTGAAAAAATGAAAAATTCTTCGCTTCCTATCAAAACTATTCAGGAATTAAAGGCTGAAGCCGATGCTATATGCGGTGTTCCCGAAAAAGTGGAATACGATGACGAGATTGTGGCTGTGATCAAGTGGGTTGACGGTACTGTGCTGGATTCGGTGAGAAAGCTGAAATCGTAGCACTACCTAAGGAGATACTCCTAAATTTTAGAAAGGGTATTTTGTAGAAACCGCACACTATTATGGGTCTGCAAACCTGATAATGGGTTGCCAATCTCCGGAATACTCTTTTTTTTTGATGCTGAAAAGCAGTGTAGAACGCATTGCCTGAGAAAAATCTCCTATCTTATCAGCGTAACATTGGCTTTTTTAACGTATTGCAATTTGTTGTGGCAGGTGGCATCGAGGTAGTACACAAAAACACCCGGATCGCATGGCTTTCCTTTAAATTTGCCATCCCATCCCTTGTTAATATCCTGTGTTTCAAACACCTTTTCGCCCCAGCGATCGTAAACCAACAAATTAAATTCCGATAGCATCTTGCTTCGGACAAACAATATATCATTTTTCCCATCGCCATTGGGAGTGAAAGCATTGGGAACATATATATAAGGATCGGCACAAAAGACTTCCAGTACTACAATACGTAACGAATCGGTATAAACGCAACCGTTATTGTCAGCGACGGTAAGGTAATAAGTGGTGGTTACGTTGGGACTAGCCGTCGGATTCGGCGAAAAAGGATCATCCAGGCCTGTGGTCGGGTACCAGGTATAGCTGCAGTTTGAAATGGTGGTGGCGTGCAAACCGGTGGATTGGCCCTGGTAAAGTGTGTCCTTATCGGAAAACACACTAATATTGGCAAAAATGGAGTCCACAATGACCGTGAAAGAATTCTGGAAAGGACAGAATCTCGAATCCGTAACGGCGAGTTCAAAGATGCCCGCACATAGTCCTGTCAGAGGGTTTATGGCTTGCCCGTTACTCCAGGCATAAGCGTACGGCGGTGTGCCACCTGAAGCTGACACCAGAATAGCACCAACACAGGCTTCGTCGCAGGGAAGATTATTAATCTGTGCGCTCGCTGTTAGTGGCATAGGCTCAGGAATAATTACTGAAGATACCGAGATACACAACGATGCATCGGTAACAGTTACCGTATAAGTGCCGGCACATAGGCCGAAAACACTGTCGTTGGTGCTGCCGTTATTCCAAAGATACGAATAAGGCTGGTGCCCGCTCTGCACAGAAACGGAAGCCCAGCCATTGCATGAGTCGTAACACGATACCGGAGCATATTCGAGGGAATCGAGCACTACTACAAAATCAACAAAAACGCTATCGACGACAGAACAATAGCCATTGCCAACCTCTACATAAAAATACCCGGGACTGTTTATTGTTGTTGACATACTGGGATTGGATGACGGGCTGTTGAGCCAGTCGCTAAAGTTATGGTTTGATGACCAGTGGAAGAAATTTGCACCGCCAAGCGTGTTGGCCGTAAGGGTTATGTGCCCGTCGCAGGTATTGGTGTCAATGCTGGGGAAAGCATCTATCATAAAAACATCTACTGTTTGAACCAGGGTGTCAACACAAATTCCATTGGAAACCAGAAGGGTGTATGTTGTGGTGGCGGAGGGATGCGCGATGGGGTTGCAGATATGGGGGTCGCTGAGGTTTGATGTCGGAATCCAATTGAATGTAAGCGAGGAGTCGCCGGGTGTCAAAATCCCTATTTGCGTGAAATCACCGGGGCAGATGAATTTTGTTGGAATAGTGTCGCTTGAGTTTGATAAAACAAGTACCGGTTTTGAAATGGTATCGGCAAAATTGCATGTTCCTGTGTCTGTAACAATCAGGGTTACGTTGTAAATGCCCAGATTTGAATAATAATGTATGGGATTTTCAGCGGTGGAGGTATGGCCATCGCCGAAATTCCAGAGAAAACTCATGCCCGGGCCGCCGGTATAAGAGTTATTAATAAAATGTACCGAATCTGGCAAACAGATTACCGGGGGCAGATGAAAGTCAGCAATGGTAACCGGCAGCATAAAATCGAATTTGAAAGTACCATTGTTACAGTTGCTGCTGTTATTGTAGATGGAATAAGCGCCTGCAGTGGTCGGAAAATCATCCCATCCGCCGCATCCGGCACACACCGACTGGTATATCTTTCCTTTTCTGTCGAAGCGCGAGGTGCCACCGTCCACATGTTCTGAACTATTGGCCCCGCCGAAGTAGGTTCCATATTCCATGGCTGAGGCGTCATCTTTGATAACCAGCAGGTAAAAATCGTTGTTGTCGGTGGTGGACTGAAATGCGTTGCCGGAAATCGGCAGCCCGCTGGTGCCTCCGGTACTGTTCAGGGAGCCTCCCCATCCGGATAAATAAATCTTTGAACACAGGTCCACCAGGAAAGCAGTGGGGGATATGTCGGGGCCGCCGTTGCCAGTGCCGAAAGCCGTTGACCAGTAGCGGCTGGAGAGATTGGGATAGAATTTTGTGATAAACTGTCCGCCCCCGGGGTGGTTCCATAGTGCATTTTGTATATACGTAGAGCCGGGATCTGCCGTTTGGCCATAAACAAAAACAAATCCCTGTTTGCTGCGATCCATCAGATAAGTCTGGTCATAATAGGGCGAACCATAATATGTGGAAGCTGCAATAGCATTGCCATTGGGTGCGATTCTGGTGATAAAACCGTCGGCATCGCCTCCGTTGTATGTTGTTTGATAAGAACCCGGCGTGGTAGGAAAATTTGTGCTGGTGGTGCCACCGCAGACAAAGACATTCAGGGTGTCGTCAATCCCGATGCTGTAAGCTGCATCAAGTCCGGATCCTCCTAAATAGGATGCCCATATGAGGTTTTGAAGGTTGTTGTCGAGCACGGTAATGCAGCCGTCGAGGGAGCCGCCGCCATAAACAGGCTGAAATGCATTGGAAGATACCGGAAAGTCAGTGGAGGCCGTGGTGGAAGCGATATAGATGTTGTTATTTTTATCTATGTTGATTTCCCCGCGGGCACCGTCAGCATAGTTATGTGAGAGCGGAGCGAAAAAATTATTGCCGTCATTTTGTGTTCCCCCCAGAAATGTGGAGGCATAAAGTTGTGTGCCGTCGGCTTTTAGTTTGGAAACATACATATCAACACCGAGGTTGAAAGTCAATACATAATCATAAGTAATATTTGTCCCCCCGTTAAACGTAGGGTCAAAAGCATTGCCGGCTATGGGAAAGTTGGCTGAGCCCGTGGTGCCAAACACCATAAGGTTGTTGTTTACGTCCACTATCAGGCTGTGTGGCAAATCATTCCTGTCTCCACCGAGGTAGGTGGCAAATAACCTGTTGTGGCCGGTAGCATCATATTTTATCAGGGCAATATCGCAACCGCCATTATAGGTGCCTTCGCCACCCGCAAAGTTCACCTGGAAAGCTCCCGGTGATACTGGGTAGCCATTGGTTATGTCATTAAAACAAATTCCGCCTGAATAGGTGTTGCCAAATTCGTCGTAGGTGGCGGTAAAACCCCAGTTATCTGCTAAAGAACCCGAATAGGTCGAAAAAATCAGCACCGGATCGATAATCAGTTCGTAATTTTTGTCGTATCCTTCGGGAAACTTAAAAGTGACGCGGTTTCCGTGTAAGGCAAATTTACATGGGACATCGGTTTTTTCTCCATTAATAATCTGAAATGCTACAGGGGCAAGTTCGGTAACCTGGTTGACGGTGGTTTTAATAATCAAATTGCGCTGCTGCAATGAAATGTCGGTGGCTCCATCGTATTCAATAATGATTTTGTTGGGATTGGCTCCCTGATGCACTACGAACTGATACTTAAAAAGGAGCTTTTCTTCGAAAAGTTCCATGTCAATATTGTTATATAAGTTCTTATATGCCAACATTTTGTAGTTGCGTACTTTGGAAGCCCAGGTTGATTTGTCGTTACCCAAATAGTAATTTGAATAATCGCTGCCGCAGCCTGCCGGAATGATTTCGGTGTTGGGGTTTGCATTGATAAAGCTGGCAGTGTAAGCGTGGTAATTGATAATAAACTCATCGGGCTGAACCACAAGATGGGCATTTTTTGCCCTTAATTTGTAACCAAGCAGTTTGTCGAGTTTGGCCTGATCGCGAAAAACAAACTGAATTTTATTTTGCATACACTGCAGGTACCCTCCATCCAGGTCGGTTTTGTATTTAATCAGTGGGTGCCATTGTCCTTTGTTTTCAACGAACCTCAGGTCGCCTGAGCTAACCGAATCCTTTGGATGGGGTATCGCTACAGAACTGATGAGAATAAAAAGTGTGATGAGTGAAAACTTCCGCATGCTTTAAGCAATTTGAAAACAAATATACTCAAAAGTTTGTGAATATTTTGATAATGGTATGTTTTTTACGCGGCCATTCGGTTTTTGTGGCATTGTTTTTCGGCTGGCATTGCACTGAACCTCACATTATCGCATGCTTATTTATTCATTGTTCATAAATCCCTGCTTGTGCAATACGGCTAAAAAACTTTTGGTGAAATGGATATTATCCTTTTTTGTGTACCGTTTTTGGGTAAAAATCTGTGCCAGGTTTTCAAGTTGATTTTCTATGAGAAGGCCTCTTGTTATCGGCAGTTCTTCTTTTTCTTTATAGAGATTGTCAATTTTTTCGGGAGTATATTTTTCGTAAAGTTCATTGTGGATGATGGCTTCCAGTGGCAGTCGATCCGTAAGCCCGGGTTCTTCGTCGGGATAACCCAGGACCAGCGTGGTAACCGGAACTACTCCTTCGGGGCAATCAAAAAACTCGATAAGTTTGCCGGCATTATAGGTGGTGGTGCCCAGGTAGCAAATACCCAGTCCGTGGGCTTCGGCGGCAAGGGCCACATTTTGGGCGGAGAGCAGGGCATCAATAGCCGCCGTAAAAAACGATAGGAAATTGTCGTAACCCGGTTCGGCATTTCGCTGACGGCACCATTGGTTGAACCGGTGAAAATCGGCACAGAATGTAAGCAATACAGGTGCCTGCAACACCATTTTCTGGTTAAAATGATATTCGCAAAGTTTCTTTTTTCTCTCTTCGTCCCGGGTAATGATGATACTGTAAACCTGCATATTTCCTGTAGTAGAGGCTCGTGTGCCGGCATGAAGTATCCCGTTTAATAACTCTTCGCTAATAGGCTGGCTTTTGTATTTGCGAATAGTACGGTGGCTTAAAATAGTGTCGAAGGTATCCATAATTTTATTTTTCTTTTGATTTTATTCTGTTGATGATTTTTTCATTCTGAAGTTCTTTACCGGCGTCTGTCCCTATCCAGCGGGCGGTTTTGTTTTCCGAAAGCATCATTTTTTGAGCCACGGCCAGGGCTTCCCGATGAAGCATGGTGCTTCTTTTTCCAATTTGTCGAAGCGCCCAGTTGACGGCCTTGCGGACAAAGTTCCGGTTATCGGTGGATTCACGAACAATCAATGGCAGGTATTTAAGAAACTCATTGTCGTTCATTTTTTTTGCATGAACAGCAAGACAAGCCATCATGGTAAAACCAGCCCTTTTAACGAATTCTTCAGGCCGGGTACTCCATTCTATTGATTTTTGAATGGCAAACGATGTTTTATCAAATAAATTACTGCAACATTGGTCGCAAACATCCCATGAATCAAAATTCCGCACCCATTGTTCCATTTGTGCTTCCGTAACCTTTTTGCAATCATCTATCATGGTGGCCATTATCCGTGCCTCATGATACCCGCTTTGCCATAGTTCCAGTGCTAAGGCGTGATTATTTTTGTAGAATTTGGCTTGCTGCCGGAGCGCTGGCAAAGGCACCCCGAAAGCTTGTCCTGTTGCAATGCCAAAGCGTGCCATGCCTTTCACATTCGCCGGATTGCTGTGTTCTTGCAAAAAGTTTAGGATATCCTGAGTTTCTTTCATAGTTTGCGATTTATTCCACTATCATCAGGCCGTCGTTGGTGGCAATCCATTTGCGGTTTTTGGAGTCAACAGCCACTTTATTAACAAAGAAACTCAGCACACAAGAATTTAATGGCGTATATAATTTCCATCCCGTATCATCCCAACGGATAAGGCCCGTGTTGGTAGCCAGCCAGAAGACATTATTTTTGTCGCCCATAACCTTATAGTCGCAAAACTGCGGCAGTCCTGAATTTTCGTGGTTATACACAGTCCAGCCGGTATCGTTGATTTTAATTATTCCGCTCCAATAAACAACCCATACACAACCTGATTGATCGGTGTAAATGGAATTGACCTGGTTGTTTGGCAACTGCGAATTGTCGGTATTAAATACCTGCCATTCACGGCCGTTGAATTTTGCAAAGCCGTTGGCGGTGGCAACCCATTTGTTGTTATGAGCATCAATACACACTGCATTAACCGTGTTGGCAGGCAGGCCGGAGTTTTCGGCGGTAAAGACAGTCCAGATTTTCCCATCAAAACTGGCCAGCCCATGTTCGCTGGCAACCCACAAAATATCTTGCTGGTCTTCGGCCAGGTCGGTGATGTGCGGATTGGGCAGGGGACTGTTGGCAGGAGCATAGTTTTTCCATTCTGTGTCGTCAAATTTATAAAGTCCGTGAAAACGGCTGCCAATCCACTTATCGCCGTTTCGGCTGATTAAAATGGATGTAACAAACCTGTCGTATAACCCTGAATTGCTCGAATCAAAAACGGTGTAACGGGTGCCATCGTATTTAACCAGTAGCCCTCCGAAAAAGCAGTCGCCTGTGGCAAACCAGATGTTGTCTTCGTTGTCAATGGCAAGGGTTTTTATCACGATATCCGGAATATCAGAGTTGATGGTGTCGTATGATTTACAGGTAAAATCTGCAGGTTGCGCAAATAAAAATCCGGTGGAGATTACCAGAATGAAGATAAATGCCGATGGGTATTTCATTAGGGTCTTTTGGGTTTATATCCTGATTGGGTGAGGATTTCCTGTGAATTAGTGTGCTGGATCAGTTGCATGAAATTGGCATCATTGGTCTTTTTCATATAGGCACTTACAATGCGCCAACCAATCCAGCTTCCGGTGCGTGGCGGCGAGTTTTTAGAAAACGAAGTGGTAAAAGGTGCTTCAGTAAAAAATTTCTTGTATGAAAGGTTGTCCTTGCTGTAAAGAAGTTTGTTGTCGATAAAAAATGCCCACATCTGTGCTTCGTTCTGATAACACCAGTCGAGTTGTTTTATCGAATATTTGAATTTTATGGTGTCATTAATTTCGGGCATCATGGCATCGATGAAGTAATGTTTTTTCCCTTCATAAATCATCTGATCAAGACAAGTGGCATCTTTCATTTCCTGGTAAGAATAATAATCGGCCATTGCCTTCATGCAATCTCTGACGATATATTCTTCCGACATGTTTTTTCGAATAAACAGCGGAAGAGCCAGCGCCTGATATAGGGGATAATCGGCTCCCAGGTACATATCCAGGGCAATCATAAGAACGCTGTCGGCATAAATCACCGGGTGTTCGTAGTCCATACCGCAGACATAAGTAAATACCTCCGGAATTTTTTTATCCGGAAAATAGTATTTAAAATAAGTCAACGAGGAGGATAGCTGTTTTTCGAGGCCGGTAACATCGGGAAATTTTTCCTCACAGGCCGTATAGTTTTCAATCATTTGCGGGTCGCTCAGATAGCTGCGAATCTGCTCAATGTTGTTCAGGTCATCCAGATCTCCTTCCAGAAAAAAACTGTAATCCGGTTTTATTTTTTTCAACTCATTTTGCAAATCTTCTTTTTTCAGGTTAAAAATACTTTTTTCGTACCGCTTGATGCTGATTCGCACCGTAGTGTCTTTTAACTCGATTAATTTTTTTTCTTCTTTGTTCCTGTCGCAGGTGCAGGAATAAAAAAATACAGATATAATGATTGTAAATATCAGGATTTCAGGAAGTTTTTTCATAGAGAAAAGCTTTTTTTAAGCCAAAATTACCATGGTTACGGGATGTTTTTTGACAAAAATATTATTTTTAGCGGTAATTAATTCATAAATGTAGTATTTTTGTATAAAAAAAACATGAAACAGTCAGTAAAATACCTCATTTTAAGCACTTTCCTGATTTTTATCCTAAGTGCTGCTGCCCATGCGCAGGATCGTAAATTTAATTTTGGCATTCATATCGCGCCCAATGTTAGTTGGATGAAACCCGATGTAGATGGTGGTGAATTTTATAAATACGAAAAAAATGGCGGGCGTTTTCTGATGGGTTATGGTGCTGATTTCAATTACTTTTTTATTCCCAATATAGGAATAGGCACTGGTGTCAATGTAAATTACAATGGAGGTAAATTAAAATATCCCACCGTGTATTATGCCCGCGACCCGAATACCGGTATTGTTATGGATACTATTTTAAGTAGTTTGTCGCGCAAGTACAAGCTGCAATATCTTGAAATTCCTCTGGTTTTAATTGGAAGTACCGGCGACCTGATGGGGAAATTTTCCATCTATGGCAAGTTTGGTATTGGTACGGCTTTTAAACTTAAAGCACGGGCTGACGATGAGTATGTGGTCAGAAATAATGTGGAAAAATCGTACACACAGAAAAATGTCAATATTGGCGACAGCACCTTGTTTATCAGAGAATCTCTGATAATCGGCGTGGGCGGTACCTACAAGTTCGAAAAAATTATTTCCATAAATTTCGGAGTCAACTTCAACAGCGGGTTTACCAATGTATTTAGCGACAGCTATAACGAAGAGGTGGAACTTGCTTACCGAAACAATCCCAACATCAAGCGGGTAAAAGAAAGTGCAAAAGCCAATTATATTGAAATGTACGTGGGAATTTTGTTCTGATACCTACTTAGTTAAATCCTTACTTTTACTTAGTTAAATCCTCACTTTGAAAATAGCTTTGGCACAACTCAATTACCATATTGGTAATTTTGAGTTGAATACGCGTAAAATTATTGAGACCATCGGAAAAGCGAAATCCGAAGGTGCCAGCTTGGTGGTTTTTTCTGAATTGGCTGTCTGCGGATATCCGCCCCGTGATTTTCTGCAATACGATTATTTTGTTTCTTCCTGTCAACAGGCCATCAATCATATTGCAAAGGCATGTGAAGGTATTGCAGCCATTGTGGGGGCTCCTTCGAAAAACCCTCAACCGGCCGGTAAAAATTTGTTCAATTCAGCTTTTTTTCTGGCCGATGGACAGGTGAAATTTTTGCAGCATAAAACACTGCTGCCCAATTATGATATCTTTGATGAATACCGCTATTTTGAGCCAAACCGAAGTTTCGATGTTATCGAATACGAAAACAAACGCATTGCCCTTACCATCTGTGAAGATCTCTGGAATATATGTCCTGATCCGCTTTATGTGTCGGACCCCATGGGTGAGCTCGCCGGGCTTAACCCGGATATCATCATTAACATCGCTGCTTCGCCCTTTTCATATATCCAGCACGAAAAACGAAAAGAAGTGTTGGCAAGCAACGCCAGGCAATATGGAATTCCGATTGTATATGTCAACCATGTGGGTGCGCAAACTGAACTGATTTTTGACGGCGGCTCACTGGCGATGGACAGTAAAGGAAAAATTGTACTGCAGATGCCATTTTTTGAGGAAAAATTGTCTTTTGTTGATACGGAACAGGCCGGAACAACCATCGAGCCAGAGGTTTCATGTACCAGTACCCAGTTGATTTTCGATGCGTTGGTGTTGGGCATAAAAGATTATTTCGGGAAAATGGGATTTTCCAAAGCCATATTGGGTTTGTCGGGTGGCATTGATTCGGCGCTTACCCTGGTGCTGGCTGTCGAAGCGCTGGGTAAAGAAAATGTGCTTTCCGTTTTGCTGCCTTCGCAGTTTTCGTCAGAACATTCGGTTGCCGATGCTATAGCCCTGGCTGAAAACCTCGGATGCCGGTACGAGATAATCCCGATAGCTTCAGCTTTTCATTCGGTAGCGGAACTGCTGAAGCCCGTTTTTAATGACCGGCCTTTTGATGTTACGGAAGAAAATATCCAGGCCCGCCTTCGTGCGGTGATTCTGATGGCCATTTCTAATAAATTTGGCTACATATTGCTCAATACTTCCAATAAAAGTGAGGCCGCCGTGGGATATGGAACCCTTTATGGCGACATGTGCGGAGGGCTGGCCGTGCTTGGCGATGTGTACAAAACACAAGTGTATGACTTGGCTAATTATGTAAACCTTCACAAGGAAATAATTCCCCTAAATACTATCACCAAGCCGCCTTCGGCTGAACTGCGGCCTGAACAAAAAGATGCTGATTCATTGCCTGAGTATGACCTGCTTGATAAAATACTTTTCGGATATATTGAGCATAGTCTGAGCCCCGAACAACTTATCGCACAGGGCTGCGATCCCGCCCTGGTGCACAGGGTGCTCAAAATGGTAAACTCCAACGAGTATAAACGATATCAGTCGGCACCTATCCTGCGAGTATCACCCAAAGCTTTTGGCATGGGCCGCCGAATGCCTTTGGTGGGTAAATATCCGTCCTGAATGGGGTGAGGTTTTTTACTCAATCTTAAGATGGTTGAATCATTAGAAAGAATTTTCAAATAAGATTATCTTTGCAAAAAATACGGTATGCGATACTATTTCAAACTCATTCGTCCTGTAAACCTTCTTATTATTGCCCTTACGCAATACCTGATGCTGTTCTGGATTATCAAGCCGTTGCTGGCTGAAAATTCGTGCGGGTTGCAGATGAGCCAGGTTGATTTTGCACTATTCGTTTTTGCCAATCTGCTGCTCGCCGCTGCAGGTTATGCCATCAATGATTATTTTGATATCGAAGGCGACAGCATCAACAAACCCGGCAAAAATGTTCTCCAAAATAAAATCCCGCGCCGTCATGCCTATCTGATGAATATCATTATGAACTCTTTGGCCGGCATCATTGGGTTTTATTGTGCTTATAAGGTGGGCTATATCATGCTGGGATTCTTTTTTGTGGTAATTGCGCTGGCGTTGTATTACTATTCGTTGAAATATAAGCGGCAATTTCTTACCGGCAATATTGTTGTGGCTTTGATGGCCGCATATGCGGTGTTTTCGGTGTGGCTGTTTCAGTTTTTTGCCATTTTTTCTCTGGCTAAAGCCGGTGACCCATATATTTATATTCATACTATTGATGCCCGAAAAGAAATTTCTTATTTTATACTCGGATTTGCGGTATTTGCCTTTTTGTTAACCATGATACGGGAGATTATAAAAGATATAGAGGATGTAAAAGGCGACGAAACCGTGGGATGCAATACCTTAGCGGTAAAAAAAGGTATATTGACAGCACGGAAATGGGTGATGGCATTGTGTGTTAGTACTATACTGTTGCTGGTGGTCTGCCAGGTGTTGCTGTTTTCGTCGCAACCGGTTCTGAGTTTGTACCTTGTGATGATACAATCGATGCTTGTTTACCTCATTATCAAGGTAAACAGGGCTAAAGATGTTTCCGAATTTCATTTTTTGAGCTTGTTTGCAAAAATTATCATGCTTGCCGGCCTGTTATCAACCCAGGTGCTTTATTTATATTTCTGACATGACATTACCCGAAAAAATAAAAGACTACCGTGTTATTTTGGCTTCAGCCTCACCACGCCGCCATAGCCTGCTCAAAGGTTTGGGCATTGATTTTGAAGTAGTGGTGCGCGAAACCCGGGAAACTTTCCCCGATCATCTGCAAAGAGAAGAGATACCGGTATATCTTGCTAAACTCAAATCAGCGGCTTTTGATCCAGACGAATTTGGACATAAAACCCTTATTATCACTGCCGATACTATTGTGTGGCTTGACAGGCAAATTATTGGCAAGCCCGAAAATGAGGAGCACGCTATCTGTTTGTTAAAACAGCTGTCGGGAAAAAGCCATGAGGTTTTTACCGGAGTATGCCTCAAAACAAAAAAAATCACCCATTGTTTTCATGCCTGTTCAAAAGTTAGTTTTCGTGTGCTCAGCGACGAAGAGATTTTGTGGTATGTAAATCACTATCATCCTTTTGATAAGGCTGGCGCTTATGGAGCCCAGGAATGGATTGGATTTGCAGGCATCGAACATATTGAGGGGTCTTTTTATAATGTAATGGGACTTCCTACCCAAAAGTTATATGTAGAACTTGATAAAATATTGTAACAAAAATGGTTGTTTACACATAATTTGGGAAAAAATCTATTTTTTATATGTCTGAATCTAAAAATAATTGTAGCTTTGCCTATCTATTTTAATTTAATAAATTTCAAATCATGAAACTAATGAAAAGATTAATGTGTATGTGCCTGATAGTTATCATATCAAGCACTTTTGCCTTTTCGCAAACAGGCAAGGGCAGTAAAAATCCAGCCACTAACGGTGTGTACAAGCCGGTAGTGTCAATGGCTGAAAAAAGTGCAACCATTGGATTCGTTAATTCATTGAACGGACCAAAAGCAATGTTTGATTTGTTGTTTGAATTTCCTGTTTTTACCACTGGCACGGCCGGTGTGGAAACTGACGGACAATTTTTTTATGTTACCCGTTGGAATGCCAACCTGTTTTACAAATACAATCTTACAGGAACCCTGGTGGATAGTTTTGCTATTACCGGAGCCGGAAATGTAAGGGACCTGGCTTATGATGGCCAATATTTCTATGGCAGTAATGCTTCCAGCACCATTTATAAAATGGATTTTGCCACCCAGACCCTGGTTAGTTCTATTGCTTGTCCTGCCGGCACCGTTGTTCGGCATATTGCCTACGATCCAATTAATAATGGATTTTGGTGTGGCAACTGGGCTACGGATTTTTGGTTAATCAGCATGACAGGAACTCTGCTGAATACGATACCGGCAACTACGCATTTGCAGGCCGATGTTTATGGCTCTGCCTATGATAATTATACCCCGGGCGGACCATATTTATGGCTTTATCGTCAGACATCCGCCAATGCGAACGATCTGGCACAGGTTAACCTTACCACAGGTGCGCCTACTGCTGTTAATTTTGATGTTACAACCGTTGTTCCTGGTCTAACCGTCGATAATTCCGCAGGCGGATTGTGTATTTCAAACCAGGTGGTCGCCAATACCGCTGTGTTGATCGGTGTATCTCAAAACGCCAAATTGTGGGGAATTGAGTTGATGGGACTGAGTGTGGATCCCAATGATCTTGGCGTAATCTCTCTGGAATCGCCACTCAGCACCGATACATTGACCAGTGCCGATTCAATCAGGGTAATGGTTCGGAATTTCGACACAGTAGCACATACCAATATCCCGGTTAATTATGTTATCGACGGAGGCGCTGTGGTCCATGATACATTGTTTGCCACTATTCCTGCAACGGGAACTATGGGTTTTACTTTTTCCCAACCTTATGATTTTTCACTACCCGGACATGTATATGATATGATGATTTATACCTCCTATCCTGCCGATGGTAATACCCTGAATGATACATTGTTCACTACCGTTTCCAATATGTGGGATGTGGCTCCTGTAAGCATCGATATGGCGCCTGTTGTGGGTGTCGGCAATAGTACCCCTATGGCTACGGTACAAAACAACAGTACAATGGCTACCTCCTTTACGGTAACTATGACTATCACCGGCGGCTACACATCAACAAAAAATGTCCTTAACCTCAACCCCGGAGCAACCCAGCAGGTAACTTTCGATTCCTGGACGGCTACTCTTGGCAACAAAACGGTCGTGGTTTATACCACCCTGGCTGCCGACTCAATGCCTGCCAATGATACCCTTACTATGACTGTTGATGTCCAAAACCTTACCAAAGTCTATGGATATGTTGCTTATGACGCCGATGCCAATCCATTACCCGAAGGTCCTGCCTATACCTATTTGCAGAACCCACAGATTGTAGTTTCATTGGCTGATCAGTCATCCATGAATTATCTTACTGCCGGAACCTGGGGACCAATGAATAAATGGTATGGCGCCGTATCCACAGATTTGGATTTAGTTACCTTGGACACCTTGACAGGTGCCCGCACTGTGGTGGGAAATATCGGATTGAATCTGGCCGGATTAACCTACGACCAAACCGCATCAAAACTGTATGCTGTGTCTTATGATGGTACTAATTCCAGCTTATATATCATCAACCCCGCCAGCGGCGCGCCGACTTTGGTTGGTGTCTGCGCCAGTGTTTCATTAATCAATCTCGCATGCAGCCCCGCCGGTTTGCTTTATTCTGTTAGTACCACCGACGATAACCTATATTCTATCGACAAAACCACAGGTACTGCTACCATTATCGGTGCTCTTGGTTTTGATGTGGCTTATGCTCAGGATATGGAAATAGACCAGAATACTGGTATTTGCTATATGGCTGCCTTTAACAATACTTCCGGAGCCGGTGAACTCAGAATAGTTGACCTTTCTAATGGGTCATCAACCCTGGTCGGAAATATAATGCATGGAATAGAAATGACGGGCTTCGCAATTCCTTTTCAGGTTGCCGTGCCGGCGCTTGACGCTACTGTTATTGCTGTTGACAACCTGAATTCAAGTTGTGATATGGCAACGGAAAATATCGAAATCAGGGTTGCCAACTTTGGTGCTAACTCCTTCAGCAACTTACCTGTGGCTTATTCGATTAATGGCGGCACTCCTGTTGCTGATGTTATTCCCGGACCTGTCGCTTCAGGTCAAACCGTGTCGTTTACATTTGCTGTGGCTGCCGATTTGTCGGCCGATGGTGATTATGCTATTGCCGTGTACACCATGTTGACGGGCGATGTTAATACCGCTAACGACACCTTGGTTTATACCGTTTCCAATATTGTTCCCTATGCCGTTCCTTATACTATTGATTTTGAACAGGCTTCCGGACTTGCTGGCACAAGCATTGTGGACAACAATAACGACCAGACTACCTGGTATCTTTCAGCTTCCGACGGTAACAACGGCCCCGCCTGTATCGTATATTCATGGAATTCAGCAGCTGCTGCTGACGACTGGTTTATTACTTCCTGCATCAATCTGGAAGCATCCAAAACCTATAATGTGCAATATTATTATAAAGCCGCCAGCGCTTCTTACCCGGAAAATCTTAAAGTAGCTTTCGGCAATGCCAATAATCCTGCTGCACTTACTTCTCCTATCAATGATCATACAGGTATTGTCAGTACATCTTATTTGGCTGGTAGCGGAAACTTTACCGTACCCGCCGACGGCATTTACTATCTGGGGTGGCAGTGTTACAGCGATGCTGATATGTATAATCTTTTTCTGGATGATATCAGTATTACTGAATCTACAGGTGTTGATGAAAATGACGCTGCTGTTGATATGATGATAATGCCAAATCCTGCCAGCGATCAATTCACTGTTGTCAGTTCCGAAAGAGAATCGGTGATAACCCTTACCAACTCGCTGGGTGCCGTGATTTATCAGGCGCAGGCCAACGATAATACATTTACAGTTAATACTGCCGGATTAACCTCTGGTATCTACTTTGTAAAAGTAGAAACCACCAAAGGCTGTGTGGTTAAAAAGCTTATGATTGCCAAATAATTTTTGTCAAACCAATAGCAAAGAGGCTGTCACTTTTGTGGCAGCCTTTTTTATGTCCGCGGAAAACCGTACTTTTGCGGCCAAATTTTGAGCAATAAATGATATCAGTCAACCAGATTTCGGTGCATTTTACAGGGGAATATCTTTTTGATAATGTTTCATTTATTGTCAACGACCGCGACAGGATAGGGCTGGTAGGCAAGAATGGCGCTGGCAAAACTACCCTGCTGAAGATATTTGCCGGCCTGCTCGAACCTGAAAAGGGCTCGGTGGCTTACCCATCGGGAAACACCATAGGCTATTTGCCCCAGGAATTGGTTACCGACAGTGTTAAAACCGTTATGGAAGAATCCCTGATGGCATTTGATGAAGTAAGAAGTCTTGGAAAAAAAATAAAGCAGCTTACGGAAGAGTTGGCAAATTGTACCGATTTCAACTCTGCTGCCTACGGCGCCTTAGTGGATAAACTTAACCAGGCCAGCGAGCAATATAAAATTCTTGGCGGCGACACTGTTCAGGCTGATGTGGAAAAGGTGCTGACCGGTTTGGGTTTCGAAACATCTGATTTTGGACGCCACCTGACCGAGTTTAGCGGCGGATGGAAAATGCGTGTAGAAATTGCCAAACTCCTTTTAAAACAGCCGTCGCTGCTCTTACTTGACGAACCTACCAACCATCTGGATATTGAATCAATACAGTGGATGGAGGAGTTCCTGCAATCATACAAAGGAGCCGTTATTCTTGTGTCGCACGACCGCGCTTTTCTTGATAATGTTACCAGGAGAACCGTTGAAATTTCTTTAGGCAAAATTTATGATTACAAAGCTTCGTATTCTGATTATGTGATGATGCGTGAAGAACGCCTTGAAAGCCAGATAGCCACCTTTAATAATCAGCAGAAACAGGTTGAGCAAATAGAGCGGTTTATCACCCGTTTTCGTTATAAGGCCGCAAAAGCCAGGCAGGTGCAGTCGAGGGTGAAAATGCTCGAAAAAATGGAAATGGTGGAAATTGATGAAACAGATTCTTCCAGCATCAAATTTTTGTTTCCTCCGGCGCCGCTTTCAGGCAGAGTAAGCGTGCAGGCCGACAAGGTGTCGAAAAGTTACGGCGAGAAACAAATACTGAAGGATATTGACCTTAT
>DAONFU010000020.1:0-23735 GCA_035403765.1 Bacteroidales bacterium | reverse complement strand
GTTGGCATGCAAAATTAAATAAAAAGAACCATTATTTTTAATGGTTGAAATTTATATTATTGAGTTTTTTGTACTTTTATTTTTTTTATAAACAGAATATTTCTTTTTTGAGGCTTGCCATAATTATTTAACGATGCATAAAGAATACCTGAAAATGTTTGCCAGCATGATGTTTCCATTTGCCGTGGTTACCGTGATGTGGCTGGTCAAAATCATTGAATTTTACACCAAATCTGATTTTAGCAATTTTGGCATCATGCCGTTAACAGGTGAGGGCCTGATAGGTGTTGTTACCGCACCCTTTATTCATGCCGATTTCGGACACCTGATCGCCAATACTATTCCACTGTTTATCACGCTGAGCATAATTTTTTATTTTTATAATGAGGTGGCTTACCATGTGTTTCTGCTGGTATGGCTGTTTACTGGTGTATGGGTGTGGTCTTTTGCCCGGGGCCATGTGTATCATATTGGAGCCAGCGGATTGGTTTACGGCTATGTGAGTTTTTTGCTTTTTAGCGGGATCATCCGTCGTAACGCCAGGCTGATGGCTATTTCGCTGCTCATTGTGTTTTTGTACGGAGGTTTTTTCTGGGGAATGTTTCCCGATTTTTTTCCCAAACGCAATATCTCCTGGGAGTCGCACCTGATGGGCGGCCTGGCGGGCCTGGTGCTGGCTGTATATTATCGCAAAACAGGGATGCAGCGTGAGGTGTATCACTGGGACGAGGATGATGAGGAAGATGGAGAGGATGATTTTTTGCAGATGAATGATGAACATTCTATCGAAAACTGAAGAAATGTTACAAGGAATACTTTGATTATTCCCAGTAAATTTCGCTTTTTTCAAAAATGCCGTCTTTCCAAATTAGCATCATACGATTTCCCCTGGCAAATTTTTCATAGGCGGTAGCGCTTTCCGTATTTCCCCATTTAGCCAGGATGTTTTTGCCTTTTCGCGGCAGGGCAAAAAGCAGGTTGGCGCTTATTTCCATAGCTTCCATGTCGGCTTGAGCCATGGTTTTATCATAACTGAAAAAATCATCGTAAATATCCGGAATAATATTCTCGGCGAACAGTGTTTTAAACTCCCTTCCGTCGTATTCATAAAAATCAAAACGTTCCACATAACACTCCGGACCGCATCCTTCCTGATATATGGCCACAAGTTTACGGCCGTTTTGAAGGTTCCAGTAACACATTTCTATATGGCCCTCCATGGCCCCGATGATATGCAGAAACCCGTTTTTGACATCTACTAAGTCAAATGAATACAGCAAATGGTAACGGTCAATATCTTCCGAAGCATCGGCACTGCTTTTATTATCTTTTGAGACTTCCACAATTTTGTTTCTTTCTTTCTGGCTTAAGCCCATGACTGAATCGGGCAAAATCAGATAAAAATCCAAAATAGTCTGAGCGTTTGCCGCCAACGAAACAAAAAAAGCCCCGGCGAAAAACAAGGTCCTTATTGTATTCATAATCAGATTGTTTGAATGAAGGTAATTGATAAAATTTTGTGAAAGCAGCTATAAGTCTTATTCTTTCCTGTCCATTTCCCGTTTCATGTCTTTTTCTTTGAGCGTCTCTCTCTTGTCATAGGAATGCTTGCCACGGGCAAGAGCAATATTCAGCTTTGCAAATCCTTTTTCATTAATATGCAGCATGGTGGGTACTATGGTGAATCCTTTTTCTTTGACCTTGCCCTGCCACTTTTTTAATTCACGTCTGTTGAGCAACAGTTTTCGTTCTCTTTTGGGTGCATGGTTCAGATAGGTGCCATAGGAGTATTCTGTAATATGCATATTGATTACATAAAGCTCGTTATCTTTAAAGGCACAGTAAGCCTCATTTATGGAGGCCTTGCCATCGCGCAGCGATTTTATTTCTGTGCCTGTAAGCACTATGCCCGCTGTAAGCTCTTCAATAAGAAAATACTCAAAAGAAGCCCTGCGGTTTTTTATTTGAACTTTACTTAACATGGAACCGGCTTAAATTTTTGTTATCAGAATGCCGGCGGAAGGTTTTTAACTTTGTAAATGCGTCGGTAAAAATAATCGTACATCTCATCATCGGTTACTTTGCGGGTGATATATATGCCTAAACCGGCCGAAAACAAATGGCGCTTTACACCGATGTAGTAGCTGTCCTTGTAAGGAAGAATATTATAGCGGAACGTGGGCTCGAGCGTCAGCGACATTTTGCTGCCCATGGGAATGTAAAAACTCAGGCACCCAATAGCCTGCACATCAATGGCTGTCCCCGATTTTTCGTTTAGGATTTCTGTGTGGTTATCGAAAAATAAGGCCTGTTGCTTGCCGGCAGAAAAAACAGGAGCTACACCCAGGCCCAGGTCCAAATGAGCTTTCCCCATATTGAACAGTTTTATTTTTACCATTACCGGAATATTGACCGAAAAATAACGGTAAGCTTTGTGATAGTCGCTGAATCCTACAGCTGAATCACGATAGTTCCAGAGGGTATCGATAAGATTTTTGCTGCGATAACCCTGGCTTTGAACCTGCACGCCAAATTCCATGGATACTCTTTTCCCGACAGGGCGGTTGATGGAGGCGCCAATGGTATAACCTATGCGCGGCAGGTCGATATTTTTCATGAATCCGGCATCCTGTCCGGCAGGGGTGGTTCCATTTACCATGTGCATATTGTAGTCAGCAGAGCCGTAAAGACTTATACCCCAATGATTAGTTACACTATCCGTTTTGGGAGTGGTTTGTGATATCCCCGCCAAAACCGTAAATACAAGCAAAAAAGAAATAGTAAATATTTTTCTCATAATTAAAATTAAATCAAAAATGATTTCAAAAATACGTAAATTTTCATAGTAACGATTAAAAATGTTAATAGTTGTTAAACAAATTTTAAACAGATTTGCAGGCCAAAAAATGCTAATTTTGTAAACTCATTTTAATTTAACTTACAAATTTAATATTTATGAATGATCAGAATTACCTCAAGGGTGGAGAATTTATTACCAAAGCTGCCGCCGGAATTTTTATCCCTGAAGAATTTAACGAAGAACAAAAAATGATTGCGGAAACCTGCGATGATTTTCTCGAAAAAGAAGTTATTCCCATACTTGAAGATATTGATGCCAAAAAAGAAGGATTGATGCGCAGTTTGCTCACCAAGGCCGGAGAGCTGGGGCTGCTGGGCATTTCAATACCCGAAGAATATACGGGTTTCGGGCAGTCATTTATTACTTCCATGCTGACGAGCGACCGGCTGGGTGCCGGATTTTCTTTTGCTGTTGCCTATTCGGCGCATACAGGTATAGGTTCACTGCCCATTTTATATTATGGCAACGAAGAACAAAAACAAAAATACTTACCCAAACTGGCTTCTGGCGAATTTGCCGGTGCCTATTGTCTTACCGAGCCCAATGCCGGTTCGGATGCTAACTCGGGCAAGACCAGGGCCGTGCTTTCTGCCGATGGCAAGCATTATAAACTCAACGGCCAGAAAATGTGGATCACCAATGGCGGTTTTGCCGATGTGATGACTGTTTTTGCCAAAATCGACGACGACCGCATCCTCAGCGCCTTTATTGTGGAACGTACTTTCCCCGGTATCTCTTTCGGCGCCGAAGAAAACAAAATGGGTATCAAAGGATCGTCCACCGTACAAATATTCTTCAACGACTGCGAAGTACCAGCCGGAAATCTCCTTGGAAAAAGGGGCGAAGGGTTCCGAATCGCTCTGAATATTTTGCATATTGGCCGTATCAAGTTAGGAGCCAATGTGCTTGGCGCTTGCCGCTTTACTATCAACAAGTCGGTGAATTATGCCAACGAACGCAAACAGTTTGGTTCCAGAATTGCCTCCTTTGGAGCCATACAATACAAACTGGCCGAACAGGTCATCAGGTTGTTTGCGGTGGAGTCGGCGGTTTACCGGGCCAGCAAATATGTTGATGACACCATCAGCATGCATGTGGCCGAAGGAAAATCTAAATCACAGGCCTACCTCGAAGCTATCGGCGAATATGCTATGGAGGCCGCCATATTAAAGGTTTTTGCGTCCGAATCGCAGGATTATATTGTGGACGAAGCCGTTCAGATTCATGGCGGGATGGGCTTTTCGGCCGAGATGCCCGTGGACAGATGTTACCGCGACTCGCGCATCAACCGCATTTTCGAAGGAACCAACGAAATCAACCGTATGGTATGTGCTGATATGATGCTGAAGCAAGCAAAAAAAGCTGATTCCAGGATTTTCGCCGAGGCGGCAGCTTTATACGGCGGCTTGGAAACCATTCGCAAGGCCTGGCAACACGAAGCTCCGGAAACTTCGTATTTTGACTATTCCAGTAAAGTAATTGAGAATTTCAAGAAAACCATCCTGCTTATCATGGGAAGGGCTTACGAAACCCTTGGGAAAAATTATTCTCTGGAACAGGAAGTGCAGATGAACATTTCCGATATGCTGATACAAACTTTTGCCGCCGAATCGGTGATGCTCCGTGTCAAAAAACTGGAACAGCTGAAAGGTGAAGAACAGGTAAGGATTTATAAAGATATTATGGATGCCTTTTTCTATGAAGCAGCCGCCCGTATTAGAAAATCGGCTACCGATGCCATTTGTGCCTTTGCCGCCGGAGACGAGTTTTGTAAACTTAAAAATGCCCTGGAAACTTTATCTGCTGTCAAACCACTGAATATAAAAGATGCCCGCCGGCGTATCGCAGCAAAACTTATTGATGAAAATGTATATGGCTTCTGATAAGAAAGTCGCATTTTTAAAGATGTTTTAAACTGCTAACCCATTTTCAGGCTTGGTCCGGAAATTTTCTCCCCCTCATAATAATCTGCCGTTTTCCATGTTTTTACATGCAGAAAAACTCCTATCTTTGCACTTCATTAATGTAACAAAATTCTGTTTCGATGGGAATGGAACAATATAGCCCGACCGGATTTCGTATGTTGCCTACGGTAGTCAAAAACCTGCTGATTATCAACGGTATTTTTTTTCTGGCTACCACCGGGCTTGGTCAGGCATTTGGCATTGACTTGTATGACAAGTTGGGTTTGCACTATGTGGCCTCCGAAAAATTCTCTCCCTACCAGTTTATTACCTATATGTTTATGCATGGCAATTTCATGCATCTCTTTTTCAATATGTTTGCACTGTGGATGTTTGGCTATGTCCTGGAAAATTTCTGGGGACCCAAACGTTTTCTGATTTTCTACCTTGTGTGCGGTCTCGGTGCGGCAGTTACACATTATGTTATTGTCTTTTTTGAATTCCGGCCTGTTATGGAGGCGCTGGATGCCTATCTTACAGATCCCGGTCACGCCCAACTCAATCACTTGCTCAATTCAGGTTATGTAGATGGCGCATATGCTCCTTTAAGAAATTTTATTGCACAATACAATTTGTTGATAAACAGCGATATGTCAAAAGCAGTTACTTATTCTGCTGAATTTGTACTGCAATACAAGATGGATTTACTGAATGCTCCGGTTGTGGTAGGGGCTTCGGGGGCTGTCTTCGGCATATTGCTTGCTTTTGGCATGATGTTTCCCAATACCCGCATCTATGTGTATTTCGCCATTCCCATCAAAGCAAAATGGTTTGTGATAATTTATGGCGCCCTCGAATTGATTTCGGGCATTTCCAATGTTCAGGGCGACAATGTAGCGCATTTTGCCCACCTGGGGGGGATGCTGTTTGGACTGGTAATGATTTTATTCTGGCGCTGGCAACACAAAAAGAGGCAATTTCATGACGGGCAATAATTATTACAACTTTAACCGGAATTTTTCCGGACAACCCTACGGACAACGCCGTCCTTCACCACTTGACGGCCTGAAACGTTTTTTTACCAGCAAATCCACACTGTCCATTCTGATAATCATTAATATTGCTGTCTTTCTTATCATTAATTTTTCGCGTCTGTTTTTTAAGTTATATCTGGTCAGTCCGTATCAATTTTACGAAGGCAGCATTACTGTGCCTGGCTATTGGCTGGCCGTGCCGGCCGACTTGGGAGTGCTGATTTTAAAGCCTTGGACCATTATTACTTATATGTTTACCCATGAAAGTATCTGGCATTTATTTTTCAATATGCTGATGCTGTACGTGGGCGGTATTATTTTTACCGAATATCTGACCAGCAAACGACTTCTATTGGTCTATATTTTGGGTGGAGTTACGGGGGCTTTGTTCTATATTTTGAGTTATAATATTTTTCCGGCTTTTACACAGAATCTTACCCCTTCAGTAGCGCTGGGTGCTTCCGCTTCCGTTATGGCTATCATTATTGCTATTGCCGCCTATGTTCCTGATTATCCCATCAGACTGTTTTTCCTGGGTGCCGTTAAATTCAAATGGATAGCCTTGGCTTTTGTTGTCTATGACCTATGGACACTAATACCAGGACAGTCCTTCAACAATAATCCCGGCGGGCACATCGCCCACCTGGGGGGCGCTTTTTTTGGTTTTTTCTATATTCTCGCTCTCAAAAAAGGGCTGGTTGTCAAGCAACTAACCAATCCCTTCAAAAAATGGTTTGTACGTAAACCCAAGGTTAAAAACACCTATTCGCGAAAGCCCAAAACCGATGATGAGTACCGTTACGTGCGCAAAGCTCATCAGCAACGCATTGATGATATACTTGATAAAATAAAAAAATCTGGTTACGAAAGCCTGAGCAAGGAGGATAAGGAATACCTTTTTAAAGAAAGTAAAAACAAGTAATCCATGGCAAAGAAATCAAAGAAAAAACTGCATTTCTTTTGGAAACTGATGCTTGTTGCCAATATTCTGGTGGTGCTGTTGTTATTGACATCATTCAGTTCTTCCTTTATCAATCCGCGGGTTTTCTGGCTTCCTGCCTTTGCCGGAATCATTTATCCTTATGTGCTGATAGTAAACATCGCCTTTATTGCGATGTGGCTGTTTATCCGGCTTAAGTATGCCCTGATTTCGCTGCTGCCGGTCTTGCTTGGGTTCAGTTATTTTACTTCATTTTTGCAGTGTAATTCCGAAAAATCAGCCACAGGTAGCGCTTCGGCATTCAAAGTCATGTCGTATAATGTGCATAATTTCGATCTGTATAACTACAAAAAAAACTGGCAGATCAATTATGAAAAACGTAATAAAATATTTGCTTTTCTGAAAAATCAGGATTGCGATATCATTTGTTTTCAGGAGTTTGTAAATAATTGTTCCGGCGAATTTAAGACTAAGGATACCCTGATCACTTTTCTTAAGGCCACCAATGTCCATGCCGAATATTCAGTAGTTTCAAGACATATTTACGAATTTGGCCTGGCTACCTTTACCGCATTTCCCATCGTTGGAAAAGGCCTGATAAAATTCCCCAATTCCAGAAATAATTTTTGTATTTATACGGATGTACTTATCGGAAGCGATACTGTGCGTATTTACAATGCCCATTTACAATCGCTGCATCTGGGCAACAGCGACATCGAATTTGCCGATAATCTTGCCTCAGGAAATGCTAATGCAGATGAAAAAGATTTGAAAAATAAATCCTTACGCATCTTGCGATACCTCAAAAGAGGATTTGTAAAGCGTTCGGTGCAGGCCGAACTGTTGGCCGGGCACATCAAAAAATGCCCCTATCCGGTAATTTTATGCACCGACCTCAATGATACGCCTTTTTCATACGCCTATTACCAGTTGGGTGCTCTGCTTAATGATGCATTTAAAGAGGCCGGTTTCGGGTTGGGTACCACGTATTATAATATTTATCCATCATTCCGTATTGATTACATTTTTCTGTCCCCCCATTTTAAAGCCAGTAATTTTAAAAATGTAAAAACAGATAATTCCGATCATTACCCGGTAACATGCCTGGTGGAAAAGAAAAAACAATAACCCTTGAATTTTGAACTGACATCGGATTATTTGCCTACCGGCGACCAGCCCGAAGCAATAAAGCAACTTGCCGAAGGCCTGCAGCGCGGCGATGAGGCACAGGTGCTCCTGGGTGTTACCGGCTCAGGAAAAACATTTACCATTGCCAATGTCATTCAGGAGGTGCAACGGCCAACTCTGGTTTTGAGTCACAACAAAACCCTTGCAGCCCAATTATACGGTGAGTTTCGGCAGTTTTTTCCCAAAAATGCCGTGGAGTATTTTATTTCTTATTATGATTATTATCAGCCCGAAGCATACCTGCCTGTAACCAATACTTATATCGAAAAAGACCTGTCTATCAACGAAGAAATTGAAAAGCTCAGGCTGAGCGCCACCTCGGCCTTGCTGTCGGGAAGACGCGATGTTATTGTTGTTTCGTCGGTGTCGTGCATTTATGGCATCGGCAACCCCGAAGATTTTGCTAACAGCATCATCAGGATCAAAACGGGTGATACCGTTCCGGTAAAGAAATTTTTACAGGCGCTGGTCAATATTTTATATTCGCGCAATGATGTAACTTTTGGACGGGGCAATTTCAGGGTTCGCGGCGATACCATTGATGTTTCTCCTGCTTATGCCGACTTTTGCATACGCATATGTTTTTTTGGTGATGAAATAGAATCTATTGAAACGTATGAACCCGTAAACGGGCGTTTTATCGAAAAACTTGACTCTATTTCCATTTACCCTGCCAATCTTTTTATTTCCTCGCAGGACAAGATGAAGAAGGCCATTGCAGATATTCATCACGACCTCATCTCTCATGTGGCTTATCTGAAAGATATGGGCAAAATGATGGAAGCCAAGCGTATTGAAGACCGCGTGTCGTACGATCTTGAGATGATGCGCGAACTTGGCTATTGTTCTGGCATCGAGAATTATTCCCGTTATTTCGATGGCCGTAAACCCGGAGGGAGGCCTTTCTGCCTGCTCGATTGTTTTCCGGATGATTACCTGATGGTGGTGGACGAGAGTCATGTGACTGTGCCCCAGATAAGAGCCATGTACGGCGGCGACCGTTCTCGCAAACAAACGCTCGTAGAATACGGCTTCCGGCTGCCTTCGGCCCTGGATAACCGACCCCTGAAATTCGACGAATTTGAAGCTATGCTCAACCAGATTGTCTTTGTGAGCGCCACACCTGCAGATTACGAACTGCAAAAATGCGAAGGCGTGGTGGTGGAACAGGTGCTCAGGCCTACCGGACTCCTCGAACCGGTAATTGAGGTTAAACCAAGCCAAACACAAATTGATGATTTGCTCAACGAAATTGATTTGAGGGTGAAAGCAAATGAACGGGTTTTGGTAACCACACTCACAAAAAAAATGGCCGAAGAACTTACCAACTATTTGGTGAAACTCGAAATCCGTTCCAAATACATACATTCTGAAGTGGATACCCTCGAACGTGTGCAAATTCTGCGCGAATTAAGAGCAGGAGATATTGATGTGCTGGTTGGAGTAAACCTTTTGCGCGAAGGACTTGACCTGCCAGAGGTGTCGCTTGTAGCAATACTTGATGCCGATAAAGAAGGTTTCCTGCGGTCCGAACGGTCACTCACCCAGACAGCCGGCAGGGCGGCAAGGAACATCAACAGCAAGGTTATCATGTATGCTGATAAAATCACCGTATCTATGCAGCGCACCATCGATGAAACCGACCGCCGCAGGGATAAACAATTGAAGTATAACGAAGCCCACAATATCACACCTACACAAATCGTAAAATCCAATGAAACGACGCTGGGAAAGACGAATGCTCCGGATTCCGGCAGCAAGGGCCAGCGTGCCTACGTTGAAAATGAATCTTCAGGTATAGCCGCCGACCCCGTGGTGCAATACATGAATAAAGAACAACTGACGAAACTCCTCAAACAAGTGAAATCTGGTATGGAAAAAGCAGTGAAAGCCCTCGATTTTATCGAAGCGGCAAGGCTGCGCGATGAATTATTTGTGCTGGAAAAACTGATGAAGGAAAAATAATCTTTCCATTTCACCTGGTTTAGGCAATATGCTGAATAAATTTTAGTTTCTACTATGTGACTAAAAAACATAAACCTATAAAAATTATTCGTATGAAAAAAACAACGATTTTTTGTATGGCGGCATTGATGCTGCTCATCTTTGGATGTGCGCCAAATTCAGGAAAAAACAAATCGGAAAAAAAGGTGCTTTCCAAAAACATTGAATATGATGTTTCAATCAATAACTACTGGATGATTTCTCAATCTGCCTTTGAAGCGTCGAATGAATCATGGTACGTCGGAAACATTGAAACTTCATCACGCAAAGCATTTCAAGAACTGCTTTTTAAAAATGCCCTCAGCGGAAAATTAAATCTCACGGATCTGAACAATAAAAGTATTGACACCAATAAGCTTAAAGACCTTATATCTTTTACAGACACCGTTACCATGACGCGTTTAATCCCGCCTTTCAATAACTATGATACCTTAATTAAAAAAATGGTTCCTGAATCCTGGGTTACAGGACTGCGTTTCCGCGAAAACTGGTCATACGATCCAAACACGATGGCTATTACTAAAAAAGTTATTGCAATGGCGCCACTGGTTTCAATAGTGCATTACGACAATGATGGCAAAGAAACTATTGAAGAAAGTAAAGCATTATTTTGGATCATTTTTCCTGAAAAAACAAAACCTGCCACGGTACTCACAAAACGTATTGTGTCAGATTTGATTTTCCATCATACCTTTTTTTCAAAGGATATCAATGTGGATTCTGTTGCAATGGATGCATATATTCAAAAATTCATGAATTTGGTTTATTCCGACAGTTTAAAAGCTTACGCATGTGGATGCGGTGCAAGTGATTTTTCTGATGTTCCGGTGAGTGGAAAAGAACTAAAAGAAAGATTGTGTGGGACCGATACGATTGCATATGCGACTCCGCAACATAAGCATGGAAGCTATGATACTATCATAAAGCATGATGTCCCTATATCAATGATTCGTTTTCTTGAGGAATGGACTTTCGATCCGGCAACCATGGCAATCGATAAAAAGGTTGTTGGCATTTGCCCGGTTGAGATATGCTATGATGAAATTGGCGAAGTAAAAGGAAATCGCCCCATATTTTGGGTTTATTTCAGCGATGTCTGGATGCCTTTTGGAGGTAAACTAGAATTGAAGAAAGCTGAGAAATAATAGCTGAATAACATTTTATAATTATCGGGGGCTGTAATTTGAAATTTCAAATTACAGCCCCCGATAATTATGGTCGTATTTAATTGCAGTGAAAATCTAAACTATTCCAGAATCAATATGATATTTGAACAGCGAAAGCAGATAAAAGAGAAAGGCAAAAAACTTGAAGATCTTAGACTCGAACGCTAATGTATGGTTGTTAAATGAAAAGATTTTATTTTTCCAACATTTGCGTTTGGATTTTGTCCCGGGGTGTTAATTATTCATGATATTTATTTTATTTTGCATTTTAGACTATTTTATGTTATATTTGCAGTAGCAAGAAAAATTTAAAAATAATTACCACTTCCAAATTTAGATTGCAATTTATGAAATTCAAATATAGCATGCTTCAGTTATTATAAATGATTAAAAAAACAGCCATGAAAAAGGCAGCTTTTACATTTTTCTTCCTCATAATAATTTTTTGTTTTAATAACAAAATAGTTGCGCAGGGGCAAACCGACACAACGGCAGCTACTCTAGAAGAAACCATGAGCTGGATAAAAAGCAAGGTGGACGATAAACAGTATAAAATAAGTTACGAATATGTTTCGTGTACGGATAAGTTTTCAAAAACTGTCAGCGCTACTTCTATTAATTGCCATACGCATTTTGAGTACGATATCGGTAAAATGATTTTTACAATTACTTCCACTTATGCAACAATCTGGTCCACAAAGGATTCTATTGTTCATCCTGCTGCATTTTCCGTATATTTATCGGATATCAATTCAATCAATCTTGTTTGTTATAAAGATACCGTGTATAAAGAAACCCGTGAGTATGAAAATCCTGATCAGAAAGGTAACGAAAAACAAACCTGCGAGGCAACATATACCATGTATAGCTATTGTAGCATATTTTTTACCGCCAACGGCAAAAGATATGAAATGATTATCCCTGATGAATTTATTTACGATCGTTTGCTAAAAGCCTTTAATCATGCCATAAAACTGGCTCAGAAAACAGAAAAATTCTGAAAGGCTTTAGTGCGCTTTTTTTGAATTTCAGCCATTCCTTTAAATTGTCTGATTTTTTTTCAGCAATTCGACAGGTATAGCTTTTGCAAAACAAATATGTTTTTTTGCGGCAGTTCAGTGTCGGGATTTTTTATAACCTTTTTGCCGGCACTATTTGAGATGGCTTAATTCAGTGAATTAACATGAACTCCAAGGTAGTCAATCACTTCATAAACAGCATCAAATTCCTTTTGTGTTTTGGTGCGAAAAGCAAATTCGTCTCTGTTGACATCCAGTTTTTTGCTTAGGTCTTGGGCCTGTTTTATCAGGGTTTCAGGGTCGTTATGCTTGTGCTTGCCCTGTACATTTAATTCTTCGCAAATTCTTTCAAGTCTGTTGAGCGTTTCAAAAAAATCGTTTAACTCGGGCTTGGTCTTAAAGTTTTTCAGTTTCTCTAAACAATCAAAAAATTCTTTGTCAAATGCCATGATAAAATATTTTTATTTTATAAATATGATTTGCAATAATTTGTGAAAAATACTAACTCAAACAGTAATTTCTTAATAATCTTACCAATCGAACTGGTTAATGCTTACCTATGGCTACCTTGATTAAAAAAGTACTATTTTTATTTATTTTCAGCACAAATGTAAAACTAATATTTGAAAAAAACAAATAAAATTTGAAAAATTATTGATAAAAAGTATTTTTCCAAGGACAAAATAAAGTCACATATTTTTCGTTATTGCATTCAATTTCAATCTTTTCTGTTCGTGTAGTTTATTGAATATCAAATTTTTAAATTTTTCTTGCCGTAATATGCCTTTTTTCGCAAATTATTTTGAATTAAACTTTGTTTTTTCGCAAAATAAATCGGTTATTTGCAGAATAGAAAACGATAAATAAACTCATTTACTATGAAAGATACCCCTATCAATCACGATGTTGTAAAACGTTTGATTGCTGAAAGCCAAATTCCCAGTATTGGCAAAGCAACTATTCGGGAAGTGAAAAAGCTAATTAACCAAATTGAAAATGAAACCGGTCAGAAATTTGTCCGTATGGAAATGGGCGTACCAGGGTTACCAGCCACTCATATTGGCGTGGAAGCCGAAATACAGGCACTAAAAAATGGCTGTGCCGCTATCTATCCAGAAATTGATGGCTTGCCGGAATTGAAAACCGAGATGGCTCGCTTTGTTAAACTCTTTATGGATGTGGATGTTACATCTGAAAATTGTATCCCGACAGTGGGCTCCATGCAGGGTGGTTATGCCGCCTTCATGACAGTTAACCGTATGTACAAGGAAAAAGACACCACCCTGATCCTTGACCCTTGTTTTCCTGTCCACAAACAGCAGCATGCTGTTATCGGCACCAAATTCGAATCCTTTGATGTTTACGATTATCGTGGCGATAAACTCAAAGAAAAAATAGAATCCTATTTGAAGAAAGGCAATATCGCCTCTATCATGTTTTCTAATCCCAACAACCCTTCATGGATATGTTTTACCGATAAAGAATTAAAAATCATTGGCGATCTTGCCAACCAGTATAATGCTTTGGTCCTCGAAGATTTGGCTTATTTTGGGATGGATTTCCGCAAGGATTATTCCAAGCCAGGGATGCCACCATTCCAGCCATCGGTGGCAAAATATACTGACAATTACATTATGTTTGTTTCCGGCTCAAAGGTTTTCAGCTACGCCGGACAGCGTATCGGCATGATGGTAATTTCTCCCAAAGTGTTTAATACCCATGCCCCCGACCTGAAACGCTATTACGCGTCCGATTTGTTTGGCAAAGCCATGGTGTATGGAGCTATCTATTCGTTGAGTTCCGGAACAGCCCACAGTGCTCAATATGCTATGGCCGCCATGCTGAAAGCCGCTAATGAAGGTAAATTTAACTTTGTGGAAGAAGTAAAAGAGTATGGCGAAAAAGCCAAAATAATGAAAAAAATGTTTACCGACAACGGCTTCAAAATTGTGTACGACAAAGATGAAAATGATCCCCTGGCTGATGGTTTTTATTTCACATTTTCCTATCCGGGATTTACCGGCGAACAGCTGCTCGAAGAGCTGATGTATTATGGCATAAGTGCCATATCATTAGCCATCACCGGCGGCCGTAACGAAGGTATGCGTGCCTGCGTTTCGCTGGTGCTGCGTCATCAATTCCCCGATCTTGAATACCGTCTGAAAAAATTTTATGAACACCATCCGGTAAATTCTGATTAAAAATTGCTAATTTGGCAGTCAATTTTAAACCTGAAAACAATTTATAACATTTACTAATATACTTAAAAACATGGCAAAATTAAAAGGAGCAATAGAAATTGATATCGAACGCTGCAAAGGTTGCGAAGTATGCACCACGGCGTGCCCCGAATCGGTGATTATTATGAATCCGGGGGTAAATTCCAAAGGATACCACTATGCAATGATGGGAAACGATAATTGTGTAGGCTGTGCAAACTGCGCCGTTGTATGTCCCGACGGCGTGATTACGGTGTACAGGGTTAAGGTAACAACTGAAGTTTAATAATTAAAAAAAAACATAATGAAAGAACTAAGATTAATGAAAGGTAATGATGCGATAGCAGAAGCTATGATACGTGCCGGCTCTGACGGCTATTTCGGCTATCCCATTACTCCACAGTCCGAAGTATTAGAATATCTCATGGCCCAAAGGCCTTATGATACCACCGGTATGGTAGTGCTGCAGGCCGAAAGCGAAGTGGCTGCCATCAATATGGTTTATGGTGGCGCTTCTTGCGGAAAAAAATGCGTTACTTCATCGTCAAGCCCCGGCATCAGCCTCAAACAGGAAGGTATCTCGTATATTGCAGGCGCTGAATTGCCCTGTCTTATCGTGAATGTTGTCAGGGGAGGCCCCGGCTTAGGCACTATTCAGCCTTCACAGGGCGACTATTTTCAGGCAACCAAAGGCGGCGGACATGGCGATTACCGCCTGATCGTCCTGGCACCGGCCTCAGTACAGGAAATGGCTGATTTTGTTGAATTAGGCTTCGACCTGGCCTTCAAATACCGTAACCCGGTTATGATACTTTCCGACGGCGTTATCGGCCAGATGATGGAAAAAGTAGAACTCAATGAACAGAAAAAACGTTGGACCAAAGAGGAAATCATTAAGATAGCTCCGTGGGCCACTACCGGAAAAACCCCTGACCGCGAGAGAAATTTTATCACCTCTCTCGACCTCGACCCCGCCCGTCAGGAACGTTTTGTAATGAAATTGGACAGCAAGTACAAAGAGATTGAAAAAAATGAAGTCCGTTACGAAACAATAAACTGCGAGGATGCCGAATATCTTTTTGTGGCTTACGGATCCAGCGCACGTATCTGTCAGAAAGCTATGGACATAGCTCGCTTAAAAGGTATTAAAGTAGGTATCATCCGCCCGATTACCTTATGGCCTTTCCCCAAAAAACCTTTTGCCGACCTTGCCGGAAAAATTAAGGGCATACTCACCGTGGAAATGAGCCTTGGCCAAATGGTGGAAGATGTCAGACTGGCAGTAAATTGCAGCGTAAAAGTGGAACATTACGGACGCGTGGGAGGGATAATTCCAACTCCCGACGAAGTGGTATCAGTGTTAGAAACTAAAATTATTGGAGGTTAACCCATGGCAACAATCACAAGAGAAGAAATAATAAAACCCGAAAACCTGATTTATAAAAAAACCAGCCTGCTTACCAATAAGGTTATGCACTATTGTCCGGGCTGCGGTCATGGTACAGTGCACCGTATGGTAATGGAAGTGGTGGACGAAATGGGCATACAGGCCGAAACCATTGGGGTGGCCCCTGTGGGTTGTTCAGTTTTTGCCTACGACTACATGAACATTGATATGCAGGAAGCTGCTCACGGCCGCGCCCCCGCATTGGCTACAGCCATCAAAAGACTCATGCCTGAAAAATATGTTTTCACTTATCAGGGCGATGGCGACCTGGCTGCCATCGGTACAGCCGAAACTATCCATGCCTGTAACCGCGGCGAAAATTTCGTTATCATATTTATCAATAACGGTATTTATGGAATGACCGGCGGACAAATGGCTCCCACCACACTGCCCGGTATGAAAGCTTCTACCTGCCCATTCGGAAGAGATACCCAAATCATGGGTAACCCATTGAAAATAACTGAATTGGTGGCAACCCTCCCGGGAACATGTTATGTAACAAGACATTCTGTTCATACTCCCGCCAATGTGCGCAAAACCAAAAGAGCCATCAGAAAAGGATTTGAATTGTCAAAGGCTAATAAAGGACTATCATTTATCGAAGTGGTGTCAAACTGCAACTCGGGTTGGAAAATGACTCCCGTTCAGGCCAACAAATGGATGGAAGAAAATATGTTCCCATACTATCCATTGGGAGACATAAAAGTTCCTGCTGAATAGTTAGAGATGTTAATTGGTTAAATAGTTATTAGTTAAAATAATAATATAAAATATTGAAAAATGACTGAAGAAATTATCATAGCCGGATTTGGAGGACAAGGGGTTTTATCAATGGGTAAAATTCTTGCCTATTCCGGTGTCATGCAAAATAAAGAAGTAAGCTGGATGCCTTCCTATGGCCCCGAAATGCGCGGTGGTACGGCCAATGTTACCGTGATCGTCAGCGACGAACGTGTTAGTTCCCCAATACTTACGGTGTTCGATACCGCCATAATTCTGAACCAGCAATCTATGGACAAGTTCGAAAACTCAGTAAAACCTGGCGGCTTGCTGATTTACGACGGTAATGGTATTACCAGACATCCCGAACGCAAAGATATTAATATCTTTCGTGTGGATGCCGCCGAAGAAGCCTCGAAACTGGGAATGAACAAAGTGTTCAATATGATGGTGCTTGGCGCATACCTGAAAATAAAACCAATTATTCAACCCGAGTTTATCCGGAAAGGTCTCGAAAAATCACTCCCTGAAAGGCATCACAAGATGATACCGGATAATGAAAAGGCCATTGAAATTGGTAAACAAATTATCAAGGAAGTACATAAATTGTAATTCCGGCCGTTTTTTGGTTTAAAATTTTTTTTGAAAAGGCTTGCGACTTTTTGTTTCAGGCCTTTTTCAATTTTTTTTTGCACATGAAGATTCCCGATAAAAAAACTATCGAAACAGCAGCTAACCGCATACGGCCGTTCATTAACCGGACACCGGTGCTGACTTCGCAAAGCCTCAACGGCCTGTTTGAAACGGAGTTGTTTTTTAAATGCGAAAATTTCCAGAAAGCCGGCGTTTTTAAATCCCGCGGCGCCTGCAATGCCGTTTTTTCGCTCAGCAGCCTGTCTCGCGACAGGGGAGTGGCTGCACATTCCTCCGGTAACCATGCCCAGGCACTGGCCAGGGCGGCAAAACTCCGGAACATGAAGGCATACTTAGTGATGCCCGAAAACTCATCAAAAGTAAAAATTGACGCGGTGAATGCTTATGGAGGTATCATTACATTCTGTGAACCAACACTCCCTGCGCGCGAATCCACACTGAAAGAAATAATTAACAGCACAGGAGCAGTGGAAATACATCCTTACGACAATTACCAGGTGATTGCAGGACAGGCCTCGGCAGCCAGAGAGTTGCTTGAAGAAATCCCCTGTCTGGACTACATCGTCTGTCCGGTAGGAGGCGGCGGCTTACTCAGCGGGACACTTTTGGCAGCCAGCTTTTTCTCTCCGGTAACAAAGGTTATTGCCGCTGAGCCCGAAAAGGCAAACGATGCTTACCTGTCTTTCAAATCAAAAAGTTTTGTGCCTTCAGTAAATCCTGATACCATTGCCGATGGACTCAAAACCTCTCTGGGGGAATTGACCTTTCCCATTATTATGCATTACCTGCATGATATTTTTACCGTGTCGGAACAGGATATTATCGATGCAATGAAGCTTATTTGGGAACGCATGAAGATTGTGGTGGAACCTTCGTCGGCGGTTACATTAGCGGTAGTGAAAAACAATCGCGGTCTTTTTAAAGAAAAAAGGACAGGGATTATTCTCTCTGGTGGAAATGTTGACCTGAATGAACTTCCCTGGTAATTACTATTATTTACTTTTCTTATACCACATGTACCAGGTCTGAGAGTACAAATCGGGATTGTTCTGTAACTTTAATTTTTCTGATTCTTTCATGGTTTTTGGTGCATGTATTAAAACATCTTTACCAATTTGCCAGTTTGCCGGTGTCAGAACATTTTCTTTGTCAGCCATCTGCAAGGCTTTCAGGGTACGTAATATCTCATCGATATTCCTGCCAATGTTATCAGGATATACAAAGAAAGTCCTTACCTTATTGTCAGGATCAATGATTACTACAGAACGTACACTTTCCCGGTTGTTGGTATCCTGATGCATCATGTTGTATTTCCTGACCACTTTCAGGTCAACGTCGGCCACCAATGGAAAATTGATTTTAATCGCGGGTTTATCAGCACGGCTTATCCCTTCTATAGACTTTACCCATTCGATATGACTGTTCAATCCATCGGTTGATAATACAATCAATGCTGCATTAAGATATTTAAACTCTTCCTGTTTATCGGCAAGTGCAATGATCTCGGATGTACAAACCGGTGTGAAATCTGCAGGATGACTGAAAAGGACTTTCCACTTGTTGTAGTAGTCTGCTGGAAAATTGATCTCGCCCTGAGTTGATGGCGCAAAAAACTCGGGGGCATTCATGCCAATGCGAATCTGATTTTTATTGACAGTCTGTGCATTTAGAGCTACCACTGTCAGCATGAGTGTCAATGTTAAAAATATTCTCGGTTTCATGATGATTTTTTTTAATTAATATTAATTTAGACTAATTAAAAACAAAGGTACAACAATTAATTCAAAAAAAACAAAAAAAAGCAAAAAAAAATCAATTAAATACGGATTAAAAACCAAATGAAAGAGGAAAAGGACAGATATGTAGTCTTGAACGGAAACTCCGTATTTGATTTGTGGCGCTTAAAATGTGATGCGCTGGCCACTATTGGCGAATATTTTTGGAAATTTGGAGTTTTGTATCAAGGTAATTCTTCCAGAAAGCTTATCCGCATACTCATGAAGATTTTTGCGGCCACGACCTTGGCTGTATCCCTGGCTTTTGTTTTAAAAAAAACCGTTCTTTTCGAAATGAAAAAAACTGCATCATTCTTTCCTGTGGCCATCTGGATATGGCCATATTGTCCAGGAAATAATGGCTATGATATGCTAATTGGCTGTATTAACTGTGCGTAGGTCAATGGTAAAGGCGAGTTCCATTTTAATTATCAACGGGAATTTGGGATTATCAAGAATCCAGAATTTTTTCCCCGTGGCTGTCGAAGCTATCATCACTTCTACCTGCTGTTGAATGCCATCAACCGTTATAGGATAGTTTTCGTAACGTTCAAAATTAATTGTTTCCTGTGCATTGTCAATGTTGACACTAAGCGGCTGCTGGCCTATTAGCCTTTTATACGCCTTGCGGCTGAACATGGCTGTGGTCTTATTGCTCATATCCAAAGAAGAGCCGTTTCCAAAATAATTTTCCATCTTCATTGCAGTGTCTAATGCCGCATCAAAAATCTTAATACTGCCGCTATAATTAACGGGTTCCGTCATCTTCCAATGGAATGAAATGTCTTTGGAAAGATCCAGATCGCTGATAATATAATTGTATTCTTTGACGCCATTTACCACATGATAGGTAAGTACCGAACCGTTTTTAAACCACGAACTTTTCACTTCATGTTTTTGTGCAAAGCTATGGTGTGCTATCCCGATGGTAAAAAGTATAGCAACTAAAATGAATAGTCTTTTCATGGTTAAAATTTTATTTATTAATAAACAAAGATACAAATTTTCTTTTCTTTTTGCCTGCTTTAGGAAAAAATGTTTTACTATTAATTCCTATGCCTGGCTTGCGCAACGGCCTTTTCCCAGGCATCATACAGCATACTGCTTTCGCATGAATCCATAGTGGGTGCGAAGCATTTGTCGGGTTTTCGCAAGCTTTTTAGTTCATCCCTGGTCCAAAGTCCGACAGCCAAGCCGGCCAGAAAAGCAGCTCCCAAGGCAGTGGATTCGATATTATGAGGCCTTATCACCGGCACACCGAGAATATTGGCCTGAAATTGCATCAAAAAATTATTTGACGAGGCGCCGCCGTCCACATTCATCACCTTCAGGCTGATGCCCGAATCGAGCTGCATGGCCTTGATGACATCTTTGGTCTGAAAAGCCAGCGATTCAAGTGCCGCCCTGATAAGGTGTTTTTTTTTCGACGACAGGGTAAGCCCGGTGATGATACCTTTGGCATCCATGTCCCAATAGGGTGCGCCAAGTCCCGAAAAGGCAGGGACAAAATATACGCCGCCGTTGTCATGGGCCTGTAGAGCAAAGTCTTCGGATTCGGCTGCTGATCCAAGTAATTGCAAGTTGTCGCGCAGCCATTTTATGAGCGCACCGGCCATAAAAACACTGCCTTCTATGGCATATTCTACTTGATGGTCAATACTCCAGGCGATGGTAGTTAGCAGGCCGTTGCGCGACTGCACGGGTTTGTAACCTGTGTTCATCAGCAGAAAACATCCTGTGCCATAGGTGTTTTTTATCATGCCTTCTTCAAAACAGGTTTGTCCGAACAGTGCTGCCTGTTGGTCGCCCGCAATTCCTGCTATCGGGATTTCCAACCCTTCAAAGATAGCTGCATCGGTATAGCCATAGATTCCTGACGAATCAACAACTTCCGGGAGCATATACATTGGAACGCCGAAAAGTTCGCAGAGTTTCTTATCCCAACATAGTTGCCTTATGTTGAACAGCATGGTGCGTGAAGCATTTGAATAATCTGTGATGTGAAGTTTTCCGCCACTTAATTTCCATATTAAGTATGTATCTATGGTGCCAAAAAGCAAATTGCCTTGTTGTGCCTTTTCTTTTGCTCCCGGTACATTATTCAGTATCCAGTGTAGTTTGGTAGCCGAAAAGTAGGAGTCAATCACCAGTCCGGTATTTTCGGCTATGTAATCGGCCCAGCCCTCGCTACGAATCTGTTTGCAATATTCCGATGTTCGTTTATCCTGCCAGATGATGGCGTTATAAACTGCCTTTCCTGTGTTCTTATCCCAGACCACCGTGGTTTCGCGCTGGTTGGTGATGCCTATGGCGGCAATTTGTGCTGCTGAAATATTGCATTTTTTTAATACCCTGCGAGCTACGGATAGCTGGTGTTCCCAGATTTCATCGGCATCTTGCTCCACCCATCCGGGTTGAAGATACTTTTGAGCGGTTTCCTGCTGCTCAATGCCAAGCACATCAGCATTTTCATCAATTAATACGGCTCTTGAACTGGTAGTTCCCTGATCGAACGACAAGATGTATTTGTTGTTTTTTTCCATGGATTGTAACCGTTTTTAGAACCAAAATTATGCAATCGTTTTTGTTATGCAAGGTTTTTTTGGCAGGATTATGCCTAATTGTCCTGTTTGAGGGGTTTAAAACCCTCGCCGAGTATTTCGTTGGCATCAAGCACGGTTAGAAAAGCATGGGGGTCAACCTTATGAACATAGTCTTTTAAAAGCGCCAGCTCTTTACGGTTTACGACAGTAAAAATGATATTTTTCTCTGACCCCATAAACATTCCCTTGCCCTGGATATATGTTCCGCCACGGTCCAGTTCTTTGATAATTACGTCCCTTATATCTTCGTGCTTATCGGAGATAATAAACAGGGTTTTTTCGTAGCTTATACCCTGTATTACAGTGTCAATAACCTTTCCGGTAATAAAAATTATCAGCCAGGAGTAAAGGGGAATCTTCCAGTCTTTAAAAACTACTAACCCCAGCAGAACGATAACCGAATCGACATATATAAGCAGTTGTCCTACAGGAAGATGTGTGTATTTTGCCAGAATCATGGCAATGATGTCCGATCCACCGGAGGTGGCTTTGGAACGGAACATAATGCCAATACCCACACCAATTAGCACAGCGCCGAACAAGCCCGATAACAAGGGGTCGTTTTCTACCAATGGGTTATCTCCCTGAAAATAGGTGAGAAGCATGATAAACTGTGAGACAGCCACAAAGCCCACCACCGTTTTTATCCCGAACTTGGGACCGAGAATTTTTGTTCCCAGAATGGTCAGTGGGATATCCAGCGCCAGACCCATCAAACCTACAGGGATGCCGTCGGGAGCAAATTCGAATAATCCTTTTGTTACCCAGTGTACCACAATGGCTATGCCATAAACCCCGCCGGGTACAAATTTATAAGGGGTGATGAAATATACAAAGCCAACCGACATAATGAAGGCTCCCAGGATGATCAGAAAATACTCCAGCAGCCAGCGGGGAGTAAACTTTTTTGCTGGCTCTAAAAGCTTCATGGTTACTGATGTACTTTTTTGTTTCTGCATAAGTGATAAATTTAACTTTAGCTGGCAAAAGTACAAAACAAGTGGCGGGTAATCAAATTTAATAAAAATCGGCTAGTAGTGATTAAAAATGTACATTTCGCATAAAAAGCTGTCCATACATCATTTAATCTTTGGTCGTTTTTATGAACTTAAGTTCCTGTCCTGTTTTCAGCCTCAAAAGATAAATACCCTGTGCAAAAGAGCCCGTCTGAATAGCAGTTTTTCCTTGCAACACTCCCTTAAAAATAATTTCTCCCAATGAATTGAATATTTCAAAATCAATATCGTCGTCATTACCTTTCATTTCAATAATCATTTCTGCTTTTACAGGATTAGGAAACACGAATAAGCCCATATCATCAGTAACGGTCTGAATTCCGGCAAAGTTCGTGGTAATCACGTTGGAATGTTCCGAACTGCATCCATTTAGTGTAACAATCACATAATAATCTCCGTCGGTACTTGCCTGATAATCCTGCACGTTGCCGTCCATGATCTGCAATCCCTGGATATACCATTGGTTGCCTGCAGGTGCGCTGGAATGCAATATATTTCCGTTAATGGTGATAACCGGAGTGGGCGGAACATCATAAATATTTATCTGCAGACTTGAGGTTTGTCCTTGTCCGCAATCATTTGTTCCGGCTACAGAAATTGTACCCGAAACAGCAGAAGCCGAAAAATCAACAAGGATATTGTTGGTGGAGCTGGTGCCGTTGGTACCCATTGGCAAGGACCAAAAATAGGATGTCGCGTAATCAACAGAAGGAATCAAATATTCCACTGCATTTTGTCCCTTGCATATAGTCGAATCCCCCGAAATAATACCGGCATCACCAGGGATATAATTTACAACAATTTGCATACTTTCTGAAGCTAAAGGGCAATCTGCATTTGAAGCGGTAACAATGTATGATGTGGATGTTGTTGGTGCAACCGTCAGGTTTGAAAGGGGAACCGTATCTGCAGCCTGATACCACTGAATTAGTCCGAATCCGCTTGCCTGAAGATGAACGGAATTTCCGTTACAAATTGAGGTGTCTGAAACGGCATCGAGATAGGGCGTCGTTTCAACCTGAATATTCACGGTATCATATACCGTTCCGCAAGCTGTTTGTGCTTTTGCCACATATGCTATTGACGTATTTGGATAAACCAGTGTTCCCGTCAAAGGCGTGGGGTTTCCGGCAGTGTACCAGGTAAGGGGTGCGGTAGCCTGAGCTTGCAAATTGACAGGATTTCC
>DAONFU010000019.1:15430-24450 GCA_035403765.1 Bacteroidales bacterium | reverse complement strand
CGGATATTTTCGGGCCTGCTGAGATACCCTGTAAAGTCGTTTTTATTCATGACGGATTACCAGTTTACGGCGGTTTTGTTAAAAACATCGTCCACCAGGTAGCCAATGATTTCATCGAGAATCTGGTTTTCTACCGATGCCAGTGCCTGAGAGCTGGGATAGTCCACATAGCGCGAAAATGAAGACTCGTAATTTTGTTTTTCGTCGTATTTGTTAACAAAACGTATGCTGATAGTTACAGTAAGCCGGTTCATGGCGGCGGTCTGGTTTCCCTGGATAGCCACCGGCGAAGTGGCATAATTGGTAATCTCGCCCGAGATGTCAAAATCACCGTTCTGATTGACGGGAGTCAGGCTGGTTTGCGTGGTAAATCGGTTGCGCAGCTCGTCGGTAAGCTGCTGACTCAGTGTGGGCTTTACCAACAAGGCGGTATTTTTCAGGTAATGGATGGAGATGGTTTTTACTTCGGGCGGTATAGATGCGCCGGTAAAAGAATATTTCATGGTACAGGAGGTCATCAGCACGGCCACCGCCATAAAAAGCACACAAAAGAATCTGCTGGTTTTCACCTGAATTTTTTTACAAAGGTAGTAAAAATGCATAAAATAGCACCTTGTTGCCAACAAGCCTTTCAATAAAATAAATTCCACCCTTCCAGATTAATTAATAATGTAATTTAACAGGGTATTACTGTCGGAAACCAGTATGCTCTTTGAATTTTTCCCAAACAAAGAAGTGATCTCAATCTCGGGACTACCCAAAGGATAATTCAACAATTCTTCCATCCCTTTGTTGTTTAGCAAAACCAGGTGCGAGCATGCCGAATCGGGGAATACCACCTCAAACTTGTTCCTGCTCAAACTTGCATATTGCGGCTTGCCCGCAGGATTGCCTTTTAGGCGTGCTTCAAAGATTTTCTTTTTTACATGATTGTAAACAATCACTTTCCCCATATCAAAAAAGATAAAATCATTCCTTTTGTCAAAATCAAAATCTCCCACCAGGAAATAATGATTTTCAGAAAAAGACTGCAAAGTAACCACATCAATTTTACCGTTTCCTGAAACGAAAATCATTTTTCCTTTTCTGTCGGTGGTCAGCAGGTATTGTTTTTTGCCGTCGTTATGAATGAAAAACCGGCTGTTTTTACCCTTGATGAAAGCTTGTTTGTTTTTCATAAGCAGGGTGCCATTTCTGCTGATAAAATACACTTTCCCATTTTTATCGGCGGCAATCATCATGTCTTTATCCTGGAACCTTACATATTCCACCGGCTGTTGTAATATGGCATCGGTGCGGTAATTATGCCATCCGGGCGTCGGTTTTCCATTGAGCAGGTAGTTATAAATCATTTGGTTGGCACAGGGAATGATTATACGGTAGTCATGGTTTCCACTGTAATTGATCAGGGTAATGGCCGTGCTGGCGGAATAAGGCAGCCTCAGCGGGCTGTAGTCGGGCTTATTTCCATTGAGATCGAAGGTATAGATAAGGTTTTTTGTATTGAAAATAAGGTAATATTTATTGTCTTTATTCGGGCTGGTAACGAAGACCTTGCTCATGGGGGTTTCCCTGATTTGCTTTTTCCATATCAGTTGACCGTTGCGTCCAAGCAAATAAATATTGTTGGAGGCGTCGAAAAAAACTATTTTTTTGGTGCTGTCGCGGGGGTCGTTAATCACCGAAATTTTGCCGCTGATGCTGGTATCGGCATGATATTCCCAAACGGCAGGGTTTTCTTCCACGTAATCGCTATTATGTTTGATGTAAGCATTGAGATAAAACTTGCTATTATCGGAGGTAAACTGCAAGGCCAGCGCCTGAAAATTTTTCATAGCTGTTTCGTTTCGCAAAAAATCGGCCTGTAGTTTTTTGTTAAACAACGGAAGCCATATTCCAAAACTCTTGCGAATATTAGTGTAAAGGCAGAAATTGGCCGCGTCGGACACGTTGTCGGAAAAATCGATATAATTGATATTTTTTTGCAGGGTCTTACCTGCGAGGTAACCCGAAACAAACAGATCGAGCAACAGCGGAGATTGCCCGATGACAACATAATCCCCGATGGTGGTATAATAGGCGGTATCAAGCGGGTCGAACATGGTGCCAAAAAAATCCTTTAAAAAGTTGACTGGTAAAAACTTCCGTATAGCAAAAGAGTCGCGGCGTGCCAGGGATTGTTCTTCGGGAACAACTGACAATTCTATCAGGGATTTTTTAAAGTTTTCCATTTTCCGGGCCTTAAAAACCCCGTAATAGCTATAGGGATTTTCAATAGTGGGGTTTTCGGTAACAACACAGGCAAACTGATTACCAATCTGTTTCAGGAATTTTTCGGATATGTTGATTTCGTAAGTAGTATCGTAATAGGCCTTCAGTTCGTTGAAAGAATGCCGGTGAAAATGGGATTTAACAAAATCGGTATAGTTCTGCACATAGCCATAGGCGTTGCCCACACCCCAGAAAGTGAGTACTGCGGTGTTGGCCGGACAGATGGCCGTGAGTTCGATGGGTTGCGGAGACTGTCCGCTAAATACCCGGTTGAGCAACTGGTCTTTTTTGCCCGACAGGGCATAGCCGGCAAAAAGCAACTCGTCATTTTTTACGGTCAGATCTAACCCTACCATATCGCCCGTAAGCGAGAGAAACTTGATATTGCGGAATTGCATTCCGGTAAAATATCCCGATATCAGGTTGTCGAAATAAGTGTTACGGAGGTAAATATTGGCATCAACATTTTTGCCAGCGGCCGCGTTGAGCCTAATATAGTCCGCATCGTTTTCCATACTGATTTTGGTCAGCAGCGTGCTCAGCGACGATTCGACCACGCCCGAGGTTTCCCCAATGATAAATATTCCCTGATATACCGTATAGGCACAGGTTAATTTGCCTGCTTTAAAGATTTCGAAAATCTCATTTTTCAGAAACTGGTGCGACAAAATAGTGTTGCCTTGCGAAAAGTGCGAACGCATAAATTCGTCCACCAACTTTTCGCGGTGCGGCCCGTTGAGGTTAAGGGCAAACAAATAGCGGTACACCGCCCTGTCGGGGACCCAGGCTATGTAAAGAGGGTTTTGCGAAAGGATACCGGCTACATCGTCGTTAGTATTTGCCAGGGAGTCGAGTTGCTGCAGGCCCTTGTTCAGGTCATTCACAAAACTCAGGCATTGCAGTTCTTTCCAGAGATTATTCTTTTCGCGGAGCCGGTCCCAGAGCGACAAGGTATTTTTAAACTCCATGAGGCACACCGTACTTTCAGGGATAGCTTTAATGGCTGGCGTTACAGGGTCTTTCAGTCGTTTCAAATAAGAATATCCCGCAACCAACAAAGCAGCAAGTGCCAGTACCGCTGCCCCTGTAATGAGGTACCTTCTTGTTTTTATCCGCCTGTCGCTCCTTTGGTATTTCATAACTTAAAATCGTAAAAGTACAACAAAAACTTTTCTGACAAAAACTGACCGTTTCAAAAATGGAGTTTTAACTGTTCATTCAGGTTAAAGCTTTTCCGGTGATATGGCGTGATTCCGTAGAGATTAATAGCATCCTTATGGTCGCGGGTAGGATAACCTTTGTTATGAGCCCAGTTGTATTGCGGAAATTCCTTGTGCAGTGTTATCATATATTCGTCACGCTGTGTTTTTGCCAATACCGAGGCAGCGGCAATAGACAAATATTTTCCGTCACCTTTTACGATACATTCATGAGGAATTTTTTCGTACGGTTTGAAGCGGTTTCCATCAATCAGCAACAATTCCGGTATCTTGCGAAGCTCCTTTATGGCGAGTTGCATGGCCATGATAGAGGCATTGAGGATATTTATCTCATCAATGCGTTCGTTATCAAGCTGAGCCACAGCCCACGCCACCGCTTCTTTTTCAATTTCAACACGTAATATCTCCCTTTGTTTTTCGCTCAGTTGTTTCGAATCGTTTAATATCTTGTTTTTATAATCTTTTGGAAGAATAACGGCAGCCGCAAATACCGGTCCGGCCAGGCATCCACGTCCGGCCTCATCGCAACCGGCTTCTATGGTGTTTTTCCTGAAATACGATTTCAGCATATACTTTCCGCCTTATACTTTTCTCGGGGCCAGGAACCTGTTATACAATAACAGTCCGATTATGGTTACCACCCCTATCAGACTGAATGTGAACCACAAAGCCGATGGATTATTTAGTTTATCAATATAATACACATACAAATTCGCTCCCAGCACCCCGCCAATGCCGCTGCCTATCACACCGTATAAAAAGGAATACCCCAGATACAGGGCTTTTTTATCGGAAGGAGCTATCAAACCTACGTAGGAAATAAATTTCGGATGCGCCGTCATTTCTCCCAACGAAAACACGATCATTCCCGAAATAAACACCCAGGCATTGGATGAAAGCCCTAAGATGGCCATGCCCACCGTACCCAACGAGATTCCCACAATCATAGTCGGCAGGGCTTTGGTATGTTTAACAATGTTTGATATCAATATCTGCAGCAGAATGATAGTCCCCGCATTGATCACAGTAACATGTTCTGCTTCAAATTTCCATTGAGGATTGGCAACAAACAATGATAATACCGAATTAACAAAACCGTTCACCGGGGTCATATCCATGTGTTCGCTCAGATACCACAATACGGTGTCGAACATCTGAAAATATAAAATCCAGAAACCTGAATAAATCAGAATCATCAGAATGAAACGGTAATCTTTTAATACCAGAATCGCGTCTTTGAGTATGGTAATCAGACTTTTGGAACTTGCCGGCCTGGCCGGTTCGCGGTAAACAAACAGGTTGAGTAACACCAGTGAGCCCGTAATCACCGAAGCCATGATAAAAATATAGCTGTAAGAATAGCTTTTTAAATAAGGTATTAAAATCAGCGGAAAAAGAAATGCCCCCAGGTTTATCGACCAGTAAAAGATGCCAAAACCCAGCGAAGAATTTTTTTCGTCTGTCGACCTGGCTATGGTTCCTGAAATGATGGGTTTAAAAAATCCCGCTCCCAGCACCATGAGCAAGAGGCTGGCAAACACCAGCGGATAGTCGGTAAACTGGCTCGTCAGAAAATATCCACAGCTCATCACGATAAAGGCAAAAAACAAGGTTTTCCGGTAGCCGTAACGGTCGGCTATGGCGCCCGAAATAATAGGCAGCAGGTATAATAAAGGTGTGATGGTGCTTTTTATAACTCCGACGCTCTCTTTTGAAAACCCCAGTCCGCCGTCGTGCTTGCTCATAACCAGATATACCGATAGTATTGACATCACGCCATAATACGAGCCCCGCTCAAAAAACTCCATGGTGATGACCGTCCAGAAATTTTTTGGGAAACTCCTGAACCCTGATTTTTTTTCTGCCTGCTGCTCCATCTATCCGAATTTGATTATGTGTAAGGTTTCCTTGGGGGCAAGTGGTTGGAGGGTCGACAGCGATTTATTTTCCAAAGTCGAAAAATTTTATTTTTTCTGTTCCACACAAGCCGCAATAGTCTTCAATATCTTCATTGGAATATGTAAACCCGCATTTGGGACAGACATAGTATTCGCCAGGCAATGATTTTTCTTTTTTTGATTTCATGGCGTCGGCAGCCGCCTGGTAAAGCTCCATGTGTTTGGTCTCCGTATCCATTGCCCAGCCGAATGATTTAACTGCATCATTACTATTATCTGTTTGTGCCTGTTGAATAAATCCCGGGTACATTGCTTCCGTTTCGTGTTTTTCCCCTTCGTATGCCGCCTGGAGGTTTTCCAGCGTATTATTTACTTTAAACGATTCGGGCTGCACATCAACTTTGTGCCCGAGCATTCCCAGGACATTTCGGTGATTCCCTGCATGTATGCTTTCTGCTTTTGATGCCGCACTGAACAGTGCTGCAATCTGCGGAAGACCTTCTTCGTCGGCTTTTTGTGCGAAAGCGGCATATTTGGCCGAAGCCGTGGTTTCTCCCTGCAGGGCAGTTTTCAGGTTGTCAACAGTTTTATTTGATACGGCAACAGTTTGTTCAACAGAAGCGGATTCTAACCCAATCATGTGATTGTAAACCAGGGTCCCTCCCAAAAGTCCGGTAAAACCTACGGTGCATGTAGCAATCAGGTACAGAAAAAACACAAGCCATTTAAGGCCGCTGTTGCTTTTCTTTTTCCATACCATATAGATACGCACAAGACTGGCTGCGAGCATAACAAACATAGTGATCTTCGCAAAAAGTTCATGCCGTTCTTTTAACGCACCCGCCTCGCCGGTAAGTTCACGTGTGAAAAACTCACCTGTAAAATAGGCTGCACAGGCGCCTAATGTTCCCAGAATCATCAGATAGAACCCAAGCTTTGACAGACAGGGTTCTTTTTTGTTAAAGAAAAGACTAAACACATCGGCCAGAAAACCGATCATAATGAGTGCTACCGGAAAGTGCACAATCATTGGGTGGAAGTGGGTTAAATCAATCATGGTTTTTTTGGATTTAGGTTAATTTATTGAATTATTTGCATTTCGGCAATCAGGTTTTTAGCTCCGGCAAACTTATCTATTATGAATAACACATACCGGATATCGACATTGATGGTTCGCTGCAATTCGGGCTCAAAAAGAATGTTTCCGCTCATGGCCTCCCAGTTGCCGTCGAAAGCCAGGCCGATAAGGTTGCCCCGCGCGTCAAGCACCGGACTGCCCGAGTTACCTCCTGTAATATCTGTATTGCTGATAAAATTGACTATCATCTCGCCATTTGAACCATACACGCCATAGTCTTTGCTGTTGTATAACTCTTTCATCCGTCCGGGGACTGTGAACTCCCAATTATCGGGGTCTTCTTTTTGCATGACGCCTTCCAGGGTAGTATAATAATTATAATGTACGGCATTGGCCGGATAATAATCCTGAACCTTTCCATAGGTGAGGCGCATAGTTTGATTGGCATCGGGATAAAATTTCTGGTCGGGGAGCATCTCATGAATACCCGCCACCAGCAAGCGTTTTCCTAGCGACAGTTTTTCATTTTGAACGGCCCATGTTTCGGAAACAACATTATTTTGTTGAACAAATGCGTTTATCAAAATCAGTAGGGCATCGGATTCCAGTGTCTTGGCTTTGGGAGCATCCAAAAAGCTGTTCACCGTATTCAGGTCGCCAAAAATACTTTTGGAAAACAAATAGGCACTCAATTTATTAAAATCGTATTTATATTTTGCGGCCAATTTCAGAAAATAAGGCGCTTGCTGGTTTTTGGGCACCTCTTCGTAGAACATTTTCAGCATAGCAGCCGTAAGCTTCATATCCGTTGGTTTGCTATAGTCCTTATAAAACTTTTCGGCGGCATCCCTCAATTCGGCGGTTTTTGCTTTCAAGCCGTCAGCATTCAGCGGTTTTTCCTTAAGCAGGGTTTGCAGACTAGTAAACCTTCGAGAGAACACCAAAGCCTCGCATCCCATGATGGATTCAGAAAAATAGGTACGCGCCAGGTTGGTTTTACGTAATTCGGCATAAGCCTCTTTTATCGTGATAAGCACCGAGCCATATTTTTCCTTACGCTCGTTATTGGCCATAATCCATGCTTCAAACTGAGATTCCAGATGCCGTTTCTTATCGGCCACTTTCAGCTTGTTCAAGGCCTTAACGGTGCCAATAAAATTTTTCCAGTAATTGGATATAGAAGCATATTTTGAAGAATATTTGATGCGCACTTCGGGGCTGGCCTCCATATCTTCGCGCATAATGGCCAGTTTCATTTCGCGGGCTTTGATTCGGGCAGGATAGGACTGATTGGCATACATTTCAATACCATAAGAGGTAAGATAGCGTTCGGTGGTGCCCGGATAGCCCATGATCATAGTAAAATCGCCATTTTTCACTCCTTTTATCGAAACCGGTAACGAATGTTTGGGCTTCATCGGGATATTTTTGTCCGAATAAGTTGCCGGCGAGCCGTCGGGGGCCGTATAAACGCGAAACAAACAAAAATCGGCTTTATGGCGGGGCCACATCCAATTGTCGGTATCGGCACCATACCTGCCCAGTGATGAAGGCGGGGCGCCAACCAAACGCACGTCGGAATAGGTTTGATAAACAATCAGATAATATTCATTCCCTTCAAAAAAACTCTTTACCACAGCATCATACCCATTGTCTTTGGTGGCCTCTTTCTCAATTTTAGCACACAACTCCTCCACTTTTGCCAACCGTTGTTTTTCGGTGAGCTTGGCCTGAAGCCCTGATAATACCTTTTGGGTAACATCTTCGATGCGGATAAGAAATTTCACCGACAGGTCGCCGATGGGTAATTCTTCTTTCATATTCATCGCCCAAAAACCATCCGTCAGGTAATCTTTTTCCACGGTGCTTTTCGACTGAATGGCGCCATAACCGCAATGGTGATTAGTAAGTATCAATCCCTGCGACGAGATGATTTCGCCTGTACAGCCCCTGCCAAAAAGTATAATGGCGTCTTTCAGGCTGGCATTGTTCACACTATATATCTCTTCTGGCGTGAGTTTCAAGCCCATTTTCTGCATGTCCGCATAATTAAGTCTGTCGATGAACATAGGCAGCCACATACCTTCGTCGGCACGGCCGGCATTTTGACCACACAAAAAAGCAAGCAGACAAAGAAAGAACAACTTTTTCATAATTTTGTCGTATTTAATAGTTTGAAGTTACGGATACAAAATAAAGGATTTTTTTGACAAACGCTGCCGTTAATTTATTACTGAAGCACCACTGAATGAAAAAAAAATGGTATAAATATTTTTTAGGGTTGGTATTAATACTGTTCAGCTCCTGTCACCGCGACCTGTCCGACCCCTTTATACCCAAGGACAAAAAATTCGACACACAGTTTAAATTCAGCACCCGGAAAAACCGAACCGTAGAAAAACACAGCAGTTTTGCACGCAGCAAGGGAGGGTTTAAAGATTCTTTTGGTTCTGCCAAACGAGGCGGCGGCAAAGGTGGAGGCGGCAAAGACTCTTTTTCGTTTAAGCCCTCCAAAAAAACCGGCGGCGGTTTTGGCAAAGATTCTTTCTCGTC
>DAONFU010000019.1:0-15330 GCA_035403765.1 Bacteroidales bacterium | reverse complement strand
AAAAGCCGCTTCGGAAAAGCTTCGCCACGCTTTTTGTCGAAACGGGGAGGCAAAAAAGACAGCTACAGCCTGAAACATAAGAAAGTTTCCGGGATGTTTCGTTTCAGCAAGACAAAAAACAGCATCGTTAGCAAACAAAAATTCCTTGTGTTCGGCAACCATAAACGCATCAACGAGAGCGGCTCCTTCGGGGCAAAACAGAAAAAGGGTTCAGGGCAGTTCGGCAGCGGGCACAAACGCATGGTATCAAAAAAACGTATGGTTTTCAGCGGGGCAAAACGCCTGAGGTCATCAGAAAGTTTCAATGTGCGTGTCAAAAGGCATCCCAGAGTCTTCGGGTTTAATGCAGAAAAAAAACGGGTATCTCCCATAGTCTCGTTGAAACGCCACAAAGACACAGATGCCGGATCGTTCGGACACGGAAGGAAAAACGCCAACTTTTCCAGACAATATGTCTTCAGCAAAAAGCAAAAACGGGTCAAAAAGCGCGATAGCATCTGGTGGGATATGAACCAGAGTTTTCATAAGAAAAAACGCAAAAAGAAATTGCCCGAGCTTGAATTGTTTGACCCAAAAATGAACAGGGAACTGAAGCTTGCGAAGTAATTCTGTTCGAAGATTCTAACTTTTCTAAGATAAATACTACTTTTGTAAAGAGATAAAACATTATGATACTAGTTACCGGTGGCACAGGATTTCTAGGTTCGCACCTGCTCATGCAGCTAAGCGAACAGGGAAAAAAAGTCAGGGCGCTGAAAAGGCCGGAGTCCGACACCGCCTTTGTGCAGACCTTGTTTTCTTTTTATCACAAAGAACATCTTTTCGATTGTATTGAATGGATTGAAGGAGACATTCTGGATATTCACTCCCTCCTGCCGGCCATGAAAGACTGTGAACAACTTTATCATTGTGCCGCCAGCGTAGGCTTTTCAAACAAAGATACCGCCACGCTGACAAAAACTAATATCCAGGGAACACAAAATGTGGTAAATGCCTCCCTCGAAACAGGCATAAAAAAAATGTGTCATGTCAGCTCTATAGCTGTTTTAGGGAAAGAGGCGCTCATTACGGATGATACCTTTTGGGATGCAGGAGAAAAACATTCGGCCTATGCCGAAAGCAAATATAAAGCCGAACAGGAAGTGTGGCGCGGAGTAGCCGAGGGACTGGATATTGTGGTGGTGCGGCCTTCGGTAATTATCGGCCCATGGAAACAACAGGGAGGTATCGGGGTGCTGTTCCGGGAAATAGAAAAAGGATTGAAGTTTTATACCCCGGGAAGTACGGCCTATGTGGATGTGAACGATGTGGCCCGCGCCATGATAACCCTAAGCGACAGTACAGTGAAAAACGACAGTTTCATTGTCTCGGCCGAAAACATGACCTACCGCGAAATCATCAGCATGATGGCCCACATCGCAGGCAAACCCGCCCCGCGTTGGTGCGCCGGCCGTTTCCTGAGCGGGATTGCCTGGCGGATTTTTGTATTGAAAGATTGGCTTACCCGCAGCGATTCTGGATTTAATGAAATTACCGCCGAAATATCCCAAACTACCTCGTTGTATTCCAACAAAAAACTAAAAGACGCCATTGGTTTTGATTACGACCCTATCAGCGACTCATTAATTAATGTTTATAAGTTTAATAATTTTTGTCAGAAAAAAAATCATGAAAAACCCGTTTAGATTATTTATCGCGGCAGTTGCTTTGTGCGCCTTGTTTTCCGCATGCAACAATCCGGACAAAAACAAAACAGAAAAAAATAATGCCGGGCAGCCCACGGGTACTTCCGTCAGCGTACCCGTTTTTAACGAAGACACGGCCTTTTTCTTTGTAAAAATGCAAACCGATTTCGGCCCCCGGGTTCCCAATACGGCAGCCCACACACAGTGCGCCGCCTGGCTTGAAGGAACATTAAAAAAATATACCGGGCACGTAGTGGTGCAACAGGCCAGGGTACGTGCCTACGACGGCGCCTTGCTGAACATGAAAAACATCATCGCTTCTTTCAATCCTGATGCACAGGGAAGAATCCTGCTATGTTCACATTGGGATTCACGCCCTTATGCTGACTGGGACGAAGACAAAAGCAAACACCGCACCCCCATCGACGGGGCCAACGACGGCGCCAGCGGCGTGGGAGTGCTCCTCGAGGTGGCAAGAATCATAAGCGTAAACAAGATAAACAGCGGTGTGGACATTGTTTTGTTCGATACCGAAGATTATGGCGAACCGCAGGACGACAACAATGAATACCGCGAAGACAACTGGGGACTGGGCTCACAATATTGGTCGAAAAACCCCCATGTGCCTAATTATAAAGCCAACTACGGGATACTCCTCGACATGGTGGGTGTGGAAAATGCAAATTTCACCAAAGAAGGTTTTTCCATGCAATACGCACCCGATGTAGTAGCCAGGGTGTGGGATGCCGCCTCGCGCATAGGCTATGTGTCCTATTTTTCAGCCGAACAAACTAATCCGATTACCGACGATCACTATTATATAAACAAAATTTCCGGCATCCCCACCATCGACATCATCCATCACGACAGCCAGACTCGAAGCGGATTTTACAAATTCTGGCATACCACCAGCGACAATATCGAAAATGTGGATAAAACCACACTGAAGGCAGTTGGGCAAACCTTGCTGACAGTGCTGTACGAAGAATCGGCGGCGCTTAGTCAGCAGTAGCTTGCAAACAACGCAAATACAGTTGAATGGTATTTTCTAATCCATAATACAAGGCATCACAAATCAACGCATGGCCTATAGAAACTTCCATCAGGCCCGGAATGGTCTTTGAAAAACACGCCAGGTTGTGCAGGTTGAGGTCGTGGCCGGCATTTATTCCCAGGCCAAGATCCATGGCTTTTTCTGCAGCTTTTTTATAAGGTAAAATAGCCTTGTCCCTGTCGGAAAAATAATTTTTGGCATAATCTTCGGTGTACAACTCAATGCGGTCAGTGCCTGTTTCCACAGCATGTGCTATCATGGTTTCATCGGGGTCGATAAAGATAGAAGTTCTGATTCCCTCTTGTTTAAAGCTGGCGACAATGTCTTTTAAAAAAGCGGCATTTTTTATGGTGTCCCAACCAGCGTTTGAGGTAATAGCATCGGGCGCATCAGGGACGAGAGTAACCTGTGCCGGGTGCACCTCCGACACCAGGCGGATAAATGCTTCCGATGGATAGCCCTCGATATTAAATTCGGTGGTAATATTTTTTTTAAGTTCATACACATCGGCAAACCTAATGTGCCGCTGGTCGGGACGGGGATGCACGGTAATCCCTTCGGCCCCGAAACGTTCACAATCCAAAGCCACTTGCAGCAAATCAGGCAAATTTCCGCCCCGGGCATTGCGAAGCGTGGCAATTTTGTTTATATTTACACTCAGTTTGGTCATCACAGATATTTTTATGCCAAAGGTAAAAATTAGTATGTTTGTAAAAAATTATTTTCACGGAAAGTTATATGCTTGCCAATGAACTTTATACCGACGCTGTAATTCCTGTGCTCACTTCCGATACAGCCAACTATGCGCTGAAACTCATGGAAGACCAGAAAATCTGCCATCTTCCCATAGTGAATAATGTGGAATTTCTGGGATTAATTTCCGAAAACGACATTTACGCCTTAAACAAACCCGAAGAATCCATCGGCAGCCATCCCCTTTCGGCAACCAACGCGTTCGTGTACCAGTACCAGCACATCTATGAGGTAATTTCACTGGCCGGCGAACTAAACCTGTCTATCGTGCCGGTAGTGGACAACAAAATGCGCTACCTGGGCTCCATTACCCTGCCCAACCTGCTGGAAAAATTTTCACAAACCGCCTCCATTCAAAACCCGGGAGGCATCATCATTGTGGAACGGAACCATAATAATTATTCGCTCGAAGAAATTGCCAGAATCGTGGAAGCCAACGACGCAAAAGTGCTGAATTGCTTTGTCAGTACATTTCCCGACTCCATGAAACTGGAAGTTACCCTGAAAATCAACAAAATGAATATCTTTCCCATTTTGCAAACTTTCGAAAGATACGGATATGTGGTGTTGGCCAGTTTTACCGAAGCCGAATACAAAAATGACCTGCAGGACCGCTATGATTCACTGATGAATTATCTGAATATTTAAATATATATTTATATGAGGATAGCACTTTTTGCCACCAATTATTCAGCAGAACAGGAGCCCTTTTATATCGAATTTCTCGGAAATTTAAGGTACAATAAATTTAATATTACCATATACGAACCCTTGCATAAAGCCCTGCTGGCCAACCACCTGATAAATGCGGATATAAGCACTTTTTGTTGTTACGACGATTTAAAAGCAAAGACAGATTTTCTTTTCAGTGTGGGTGGCGACGGCACCATGCTGAAAACCTTATTTCTGGTGCGGGATTCAGGGATTCCCATTTTAGGTTTTAACACCGGCCGGCTTGGTTTTTTGTCGGCAATTTCCAGGGATGAGATCAGTGAGGCCATAGAAAGTCTGAAAGAAAACAAATATCATATCGAAAAAAGGGCGCTGATACGGTTGGAACAACCGGAAAACCTTTTTGGCGCAAACAATTTTGGCCTTAACGAAATAACCATCCACAAGAAAGACTCTTCGTCCATGATTACCATCCAGGCCTTTGTTAACGATGTTTTTCTGAATTCCTACTGGGCCGACGGCCTGATAGTTTCTACACCCACCGGCTCCACCGCCTATTCCATGAGCTGCGGAGGCCCCATTATAGCCCCGGATGCCAAAAACTTTATCCTGACACCGGTGGCCACTCACAACCTTACGGTTAGGCCTATAGTAATTCCCGACAGTGCGGTGATAAAACTAAAAGTAGAGGGCCGTACCAACAACTTTCTGGTAACTCTTGACTCAAACAACGCAGTAATCAGCAATGCCATTGAACTGGTGATAAAAAAAGAAAACTTTGGAATAAACCTGGTTCAGCTCAACTCAAAATCATTTTTTTCAACTATCAGAGAAAAACTAATGTGGGGCTGGGACAAAAGAAATTAATCATTTCTTTAAAAACTTGATAATTTTGGTGTTGTTTGAAATTTTTATACTTTTGTAAATTCAGTGTAGAATAAATTATTGTAAAATAATGAAAAAAACAATCACCGTCCTGTTGTTAATCGTCTTGTTTGTTGGTTCTGCCATGGCCCAGCAAAGAAGAGTATTCGGCAAAAATGATTGGCGCAAAGAACGCCACAAAGTCTATCTTGCCCTGGGAGCCTCGGAATTTTACGGCGACTTTGGCGGTTTGAATAAGATAGGTTCGGAAACCTTCAGTTTACGGGATTTCGACATTCAGGCTGTCCGTCCTGCGGTGCAGATAGGTTATATTTATCGTTTTTCTAAGTTTTTTGCCTCACGCTCTTCCTTTGATTATATCTGGTTGAGCGGCAACGACAAATGGACAAAAGAAACCTTCCGCCGCAACCGCAACCTGAACTTCCGTACAGCAACCTACGGACTGTCATCCTCTATCGTTTTTCTTTATGACTTCAGGCAGAAAACCAGGTTCTCCGGTTTGCACCGCACCAAATCACGCGCCCGCAGCGGATTCAGGGAAATGGTGTACACACCTTATATACAGGCTGGTGTAGGCGGTTTTTATTTTAATTCCAAAGGAAAATACGACGGCGAATGGCATGCCCTCAAACCCTTATGCACCGAAGGCCAGACACTGGTCCCCACCAGAAAAAAATATTCTTCCATTCAGTTTGCCGTTCCCCTGGGCGTAGGGTTCAGAATCAAAATCGCCAAAGCATGGGAAATAGGTCTTGAATACAGCCAGTGGATAACATTTACCGACTATATTGACGATTGCAGTACAACATATTTTGATGAAAATGCGTTATTCCAGCATAAAGGACAAATAGCTGTTGATATGGCCAATCCGGCAATTGATGATCAGGTAGGCATGCCCCTGTACCCCAGCACCAGGCCGGGACAACAAAGAGGCGACCCCAGGGATAATGACCACATGATAGGATTGTTCTTTACAGTATGCTACTCAATAACAGAGGGATATACCCCTAAACTAAGATTTTGATGTTTTATGAAAAAAAGTCTCCTGCTTGTTTTTTTATTGCCTTTCCTTACGTGCGGACTCAGAGGCCAGGAATTTTACCGTTCCGAAGTCGGACTGTTTTTAGGCGGTTCGTATTATCTCGGCGACCTTAACCCTTCGAAACATTTTTTACAGACCAAATTTGCCGGGGGCGTCATCTATCGCTATAATATCACTCCCCGATGGGCCTTAAAAGTCAATGCCCTGCTCGGCGGCCTGGAAGCCAGCGACGCGGTCTCCAAAGCAAATATTGACCGCAACCTTAGCTTTAAATCAATGATTTTTGATTTTTCAACACAAATAGAATTTAACTTTCTCCAATACATTCCCGGAAATAAAAAACACTTCATCTCACCCTATATTTTTGTCGGGGCTTCGGTATTTAATTTCAGTCCGAAAGCTCAATATGAGGGCAGCTGGTACTCCCTGCATTCGCTCGGCACCGAAGGTCAGGGAACCACTATCGAAGGCGTAAAAAAACCCTATTCGCTCACCACCTTTGCCCTGCCCTTCGGCCTGGGGGTAAAATATTCTCCTTACAAATGGATTAGTCTGGGGCTGGAATACGGCATAAGAAAAACATTTACCGATTATATCGATGATGTAAGCACCGTATATGCTAACCCCGTGATTTTGGCCGCTGAAAACGGCGCCGTGGCTGCCGCCCTGGCCGACCCCTCCCTCTCCAATACAGTGGAAGGACACGACTATACAGGACTGAAACGAGGCAACGCCAAAACAAAAGACTGGTATGTGTTTACCGGCCTTACCGTTACGGTGCATATCAGGGCCAAAAAAGCCCGTTGCGATGCCTACAAGCAGCATCCCAAAATCAAAATCAAATACAAGGAGTAATTTATTCTCGCCCGAGGAATTTGCATGAAAGAAAAAATTAATCCTAAAAAATTGCCCGAACATATTGCGGTTATTATGGACGGAAATGGGCGCTGGGCTAAAAAAAGAGGCGCCATGCGTATTTTCGGCCACGAAAATGCCGTAACCGCCGTCAGAGAAACCGTGGAAGCAGCCGCCGAACTGGGCATTAAGTTCCTCACCCTCTACACTTTTTCCACCGAAAACTGGAACAGGCCAAAAACCGAAGTGGATGCCCTGATGAACCTTTTGGTGAAAACAATAAATAATGAAACCAAAACACTAATTAAGAATAATATCCGTTTAATTGCCATTGGCGATTTAAAAAGCCTGCAAAAAGACTGCTACAACGAACTGATGAACACCATTAACATCACGTCAGCCAACAGCCGGATGACACTGATACTCGCCCTGAGTTACAGTGCCCGCTGGGAAATTACCGAGGCCGTAAAGCAGATTGCACAACAGGTAAAACAAAATCAACTGGATGTCAACGATATCAATCAGCACACCATTTCCTCGGCACTCTCCACAAAAGGTATCCCCGACCCCTCCCTGCTGATAAGAACCAGCGGCGAATACCGTATCAGCAACTTTTTGCTTTGGCAACTGGCCTATACCGAACTGTACTTCTCCCCGGTTTTATGGCCCGATTTCAGAAAGAACGATTTATATAATGCTATCATAGATTTTCAGAAGAGAGAACGAAGATTTGGTATGACTAGCGAGCAAATAACATAACAAGATGCTAAAAAACACCTTCAAACTATTAATACTTCTTTTTTTCAGCATACCATTACAGGCGCAGATTTCTTTAGACGATAAAGGCAACATCGACTATGCCACGCCTAAAGAATATGAAATACAAAAAATTACTTTTTCGGGCGTTCAATACACCGATACCAATATCTGCAAATTGCTCACCGGCCTGTATGAAGGACAAAAAATTACAATACCCGGCGAAAAAACTTCTACGGCCATTACCAACTTGTGGAATCAGGGATTGTTTGATAAAGTCAGATTGTTTGCCACGCGGGTGGAAGAAAACAAAATCTGGCTCGAAATAGAACTCAAAGAACATCCCCGTCTGGCCGCACAGCCGCTGTTCTCTTCCAACGTTAAAAAATCGGAAGTGGATGACCTGCGCGAAAAAATCAACCTGACCAAAGGCGATATCATCACACCTAATGTAATTCAACGTTCGCAAAATGCCATAAAAACTTATTATCACGACAAAGGCTACTATAACGCCGAAATAAAAATCAAAGAAATAGTCGATACTGCCTCCGGAAAATATTCCACCAAATTAAATATTGACATTACCAGAAACAAAAAAGTCAAGGTCCGCAAAATCAATATCACGGGCAACGATCATGTATCGGACTTTCGCCTGAAGCGACTGCTGAAAAAAACCAAAGAAAAAACAGTGTTCAACCCATTTATGGGCTGCGACACCCTGCTATTTCAATCGGTAAAAAAATTATTTGTCCGCGACAGCATCAGCATTGAAGACAATTTTCTCAATTATGTCAATGAAAGAATCAATCTCAGAATATTCAAATCGGCCAAATTCCTGAAAGACACATACAACAAGGAAAAACTGGCCATCATTGACAAATACAATGAATTGGGCTACCGCGATTCGAAAATTATTACCGACACCATTGTCCGCTCGGGCGAAAATACGGTGGATATCAACATCAACATCAAAGAAGGCCGGCAGTACTTTTTCCGGAAAATTATCTGGATAGGCAATACCATTTACTCGGAACGCGAACTGAACGCCATTCTGAAAGTCAAAAAAGGAGACATTTACAACCAGAAACAACTGGAAACCAACTTGAGTTATAACCCCGAAGGCTACGATGTTTCTTCGCTATATATGGACAACGGGTACCTGTTTTTCAGCGCCACCCCCGTCGAAACAGCCGTTGAAAACGACTCTATCGATATGGAAATACGCGTTATTGAAGGCAAGCAGGCATACATCAACAAGGTTTCCATTCGTGGCAACACCAAAACAAAAGACCATGTGGTCATCAGGGAAATACGTTCAAAACCCGGACAGTTGTTCAACCGTTCCGACATCATCCGCACCACGCGTGAGCTGGCCCAGTTAAAGTATTTTAATGCGGAAAAAATTATCCCCGACATCATCCCCAACCCTGCCGACGGCACGGTGGACATTGAATATTCGGTGGAAGAAACCTCGTCTGACCAGCTGGAACTCTCCGGGGGATGGGGCATGGGCCGGTTGATAGGCACCCTAGGAGTATCGTTCAACAATTTTTCCACCAAAAACTTTTTCAAGAAATCCGCATGGTCGCCACTGCCCTCCGGCGACGGACAAAAATTAAGTATCAGGGCACAAACCAATGGGAAATACTACCAGGCCTATAATGCCTCATTTACTGAACCCTGGCTGGGCGGTCACAAGCCTTTGGCATTAAGCGTTTCGGTATATTACTCTTCGCAAACCAACGGACTGGCCAAGAGCGATTCGAACAGGCAGGCCATTGGTATTGCCGGCGCTTCGCTAGGGTTAGGTTCGCGCCTCAAATGGCCCGACGACTACTTTACCCTATATCACGAGATAAGTTACCGCAACTACAAATTAAAAAATTATTATTCCACTTTTGATTTTACCGATGGCACTTCCAACAACCTCAACTACACCGTAACCCTGTCGCGCAACTCTATCGATGCCCCCATTTATCCCCGGTCCGGCTCGGAAGTTTCGCTGATGGCACAATTAACGCCGCCTTTTTCATTATTAAATGGCAAAGATTACTCAAAAATGCCCGAAAAAGACAAATATCAATGGATAGAATATCATAAATGGAAACTATCTGCCTCGGTTTATACAAAATTGGCAGGGAATTTGGTATTGAGTGTGCGAACGAAATTTGGATTTCTTGGTTCCTATAACAAAAAAGAACTCGGAATCCCGCCCTTTGAAAGGTTTTATTTAGGTGGTGACGGATTGTCGGGCTTCTCGCTTGATGGCAGAGAACTCATAGCTTTGAGAGGATACACCAATAATTCACTCACTCCCCGCAATAGCAACGGCTATGTTGGCGGCGCGATCTTTGACAAATTTACCATTGAACTACGATACCCTATCTCGCTGAATCCTATGGCAACCGTTTACGTACTTGGTTTTGCCGAAGGCGGTAATGCCTGGGACAAATGGAAAGATTTCAAACCGTTTGATGTGTACAGGTCGGCGGGAATAGGTGTCAGGGTGTTTTTGCCCATGTTCGGAATTTTGGGATTAGACTGGGGCTATGGCTTTGATAATATTCCGGGTGTGGGTAAAGGAGGGAGCCAGTTCCATTTTTCGATCAACCAATCAATTGATTAACCATATTATTAAACAGGAGGTCCGTATGAAAAAGTTATTAGTTTTATTATTTGCATTTGCAGCTTTTACGCTGAATTCCAATGCACAGAAATTTGCCTATGTAGATTCTGAATATATTCTTGAAAATATGTCAGAATACCGCGACGCACAGGAATTGCTCGACAAACTTTCTCTGGATTGGCAAAAAGAAATAGAAGCGAAATTTGCCGCCATAGATAAAATGTACAAAGATTACCAGGCCGAAGCGGTTTTGTTGCCCGAAGACATCAAGAAAAAACGTCAGGACGAGATTATCGCCAAGGAAAAAGAAGCCAAAGATCTTCAGAAAAAAAGATTTGGCAAGGACGGCGATTTGTATAAAAAACGCCAGGAAATCATAAAACCCATACAGGATAAGGTGTACGACGCCGTTGAAAGCATTGCCAACGCCAGTGGATATGCTGTTGTTTTCGACAAATCGGGAAGCACCACTATGTTATATGCCAACTCAAAGAATGACCGCAGCGACGATGTGCTGGAAAAACTCGGCTATAAACCGGGTGCCATCAAAACAAATACCGGCGGCAAAAATCAGGATAACGAAGAATAAAAAATTGTATCTTTGCACCCAAGTAAAAAATATTAATTAATCGTAAATATGAAAAATTTAACAAAAATTGTCCTGATTATTTTCCTTGCAGGGCTGACTACGGTCTCTTTTGCCCAGAAAAAGCAAAAATTCGGTCATATCGACTCCAATGAACTGCTGAAACTCATGCCCGGACGCGACTCTGCAGAAATTAAAATCAAGAATTATGCTACCACCCTCGAAAACCAACTCAAGGGAATGCAAAGCGAACTCGAGACCAAATACCAGACTTATCTCACCAACGAAGCCAACTATACCGACCTGATAAAACAAACCCAACAAAAAGAACTTCAGGACATTCAGGCACGTATCGAAGCGTTTCAGGCTTCAGCACAGGACGACCTCGAAAAGAAACAGAACGAACTGCTTAAACCCATCATTGACAAAGCAAAAGCTGCTATCGAAAAAGTAGGAAAAGACAACCAATACACCTATATTTTTGATGCCGGAATAGGCATCCTTCTCTATTCGGACCCTACCGAAGATATTTTGCCCATGGTAAAAGCCGAACTCAATCTTAAATAGATCATTGATGACCTAATAAAAAATCAAAAACTCAAGCCTGGGTTTTTGATTTTTTTTGTTTATTACCGCTGTTTTTGTTCTTTAAACAATATTAAATATTATGAAACATTTCAGCTCCTTATTATTGTCCGCTCTGGTGATTGTCGTTTTCTGCAGCTCCATACGGGTGCAGGCACAAGGGAAAAACCAGGTACACATCAACGGGGTTATAAAAAACAACCCGTTTACCAATGTTGCCTTGTACCAGATGAGCCGCGAAAACAAGATAATCACCGATACGGCCATTGCTGCCGACAATACCTTTGCGCTGGCGTGCAATGTGGACAAAACAGACCTGTATAAACTGCAATTTACCAACAATAATTTTGTTATCCTGGTGCTGCAACCCGGCGAAAAAATTGATATCTCTGTTGATGCCAACGATTTTTTGAAGAAAATCCAGATCAAAGGTTCTGAAACTTCAGCGGATATCTACCGTAATCAAAATTTGATTACTTCGTACAAGGCCAGTATCGACAGCATAAATAACCTTTCGCGAACAGCGGCAGCGAGTCCAAAATATGATTCTATTTCAAAGGTTTTCCGTGCCGAAACAGAAAAAATGAAAACATCACTGGATAATAACTTAAAGGCCTACATTCAAAAAAAACCGGAATCGCTGGCTATCCTGTTTTTACCGGAAGTATTGCCCGTGGATAACCATATAGATGACTACCTGCTGGCTGATGCTGCGTTGATGGCCAAACATCCCGACAATGTTTATGTGCAAAACCTGCACATGCAAATCACCGACAGCAAAAAGACCGCCATAGGCACCCTGGCGCCTGATTTTTCGCTGCCGGACACCACAGGAACCCAAATCGCACTAAGCTCCTTCAAAGGAAAATACGTGCTCATTGATTTCTGGGCGGCATGGTGCGGCCCCTGCCGGCGCGAAATGCCTAATATGCTAAAGTTGTATAACGATTTTAAAAATAAGGGATTTGTGATTTTAGGCGTGTCACTTGATAAAACAAGGGATAAATGGGTGGGCGCTATCAGATCGGAAGGTATGACATGGCCCAATGTCAGCGATCTGAAATTCTGGCAATCGGAGGTGGGAGCACTATATAGTGTAAAGGCGATTCCTTATACTGTGTTGCTCGACAAAGAAGGTAAGATCATCGCAAAAAATCTGCGGGGAGAAGACCTTTATCAAAAAGTTGCCGGCCTGTTAAATCACTAGTAGTGGCTGCATACCCTGACGACATCATTAAAAAAACACTTGATTTTGTAAAGTCTTCGTCCGTGGGCGAAGCGTCAGGTCACGACTGGTGGCACATTTACCGCGTACACAATATGGCAGTGTACCTTGCCCGCAAAGAAAGGGCTGAACTTTTTGTTGTGGAACTGGCGGCGTTGCTGCACGACATTGACGACTGGAAATTTAATGCCCAAGGTTCGTGTAAGGCCCATGCATGGCTTACACAGTGCGGCCTGCCAGAAAACATCATACAGCAGATTGTTGAGGTGATCGATACGGTTTCATACAAGGGGGCCGGCGAACCCAATCAGGCCACAACTATCGAAGCACAAGTGGTTCAGGATGCCGACCGGCTGGACGCTATCGGCGCCATAGGCATTGCCCGCACTTTTGCCTTTGGCGGCAGCCATGGCCGGGAAATCTATAATCCACACTGTCCGCCGCTGCTGCACGCGAATTTTGATGCATACAAAAAAAACCAGAGCCATACCATCAATCATTTCTATGAAAAATTGCTGCTGCTGAAGGACCGGCTCAACACCGACACCGCCAAAGCCATGGCGGCAGAAAGGCATGCTTTTCTGGAAACATTTTTAGCAGAATTTTTTGCCGAATGGAATTTTAATGCCGGATCGGAAACTCAGAAATAATAAAATAATGAATAGGTGAGCCGGATGCCACCAACAGGTTTCACCGCACTCACCTCGCCCAGACTATTGATTTTGCTGCCATAACCGGCCACCGAATAATCGCCTTCGAGGCCCATTTTTATTTTGCCCGACTGAAATACAAAACGCGGCGAGATACGATAGACATAGGAAATATTCCATCCTCTCGCAAAATACGAACCAGCATCTTTCCAATCGAGGATATTGTTATATGAGCCCAGATTTTTGGTGAACCCTCCCAGGATGCCAAATTTGAATTTCGAACCATTGGTGGTTACATCAAACCATGCAGCCAGGGTGTTTAGCGGGGTATAGCTAAAATCGCCGCGGGCAATGGTAAGGCTGTCGGTAGTATGCTGATAGGCATAGCCGCCAAGCATGGTGAGGTTGTAAAGGTCTTGTCCGTACACCCCTGAAATTTTAAAAGTTACCTTCGGGCAACGGTATTTAAAAACCAGGGAAAAGGCATAGGCATTCAGGCTGGTGTTGGTGGCGTAGTTGCTGTCGGTAACAATGCGTGGCACCACCACCTTGTAATCGGCGCTTCCGCCAACAAATACCTCGCGGGTTTTATCCTCGTTGAAGTGCTGGTATGAAATGCGGAGGTTCAGTTCGGGCAAAGCCGCGTTGCGCAAGATTTCGGGGCCGGCCCATTCGGAAAAATCGCGCTGCGACATGACCGACAAAATAAACTTAAAGTCTTTCCAGTGCTGGGTAACTTTGATCTGCGGGTTACGCGAAAAGGGCTGAAACGGACAACCGGTGTTTACATCCATGATTTCGGGGAAACATTCTTCAAAAAACATTCCGTGCCAGGTTTGGCCCACGGTAAGGTCGGTGGAGGCCCACGAAAGTTTGGCGAAGGCATGTCGCAGCCTGAAACAATTGATGCTGGCATCGGTGGTGCCATAAAACTCGCCTTCGATAACGCCGGAGGTTTTGGCGCCGAAAGCCTCGGGGCCTGTGATGTCGCCGCGCAGCCGGCTCTGGATGGAAAGAATATTGAAGGTGGTTTTGGCGTTGATATCCACACTGTCGGCATCGTAACGGATATTTTCGGGAAAGAGGTGGAAATGTCCTTCGCGAATACCAACGGATTTGCGCGAATCATAAAAGAAATCATTTTTCACATAGCCGGAAAAATGTATGCCGAATTTATCGGTATTTTCCTGTGCAAAAATCATTACGGGAATAAATGCCAGGGTTAACAGTATAATCCTTTTCATAGGGGCGCTTTTTTTTGTTCAGACAAATATATTAAAGATTGTTAAAAAAATTAAAAATATTTAGGGACCGGGAAGTGACATGGGTGCCTTGCCCTATGAGTGTGACCCTTAAGGAGTAATGACATTAAACGGGTTCTTGTTTTTTACAATACTTTAGGCCCTAAAGGCAAGTGGAATTAGTCCTTATGGTTTTGAGCTTCATTGCACAGGTTGCGAGACAGCCTCCATAGCGCGAAGCGGTTAAATTTTGCAAAAACACTTGCTGAATACTACCAATTTCCCATAGGGGATAAAAATGAACGGAGGCATCAACTTCGCTAAGCCGTCGGACCGGGAGACTCAGCCGGTAGTGAGAAACAAAATGTTAATTTTATAAATAAATTATTAAAAAGAATCTGTTCATATGGAAATATTATTTAGGTTTGTAAGTCATATTTAGCATGAAGACAATTATATTAAAACCGGTTAATCATCGCGGGGCGGAGCGGCTGATTGTTCAGTTTCCTTACGACAATGAGCTTATCGCACTTTTAAAAAAAGTGGAAGGCGCCACGTTTAGCAGCACTTTAGAGAACTGGCACATAGCCAACAACAGGGAAAATTTAAAGGAACTGTTCAGACTATTCAAAGGCATAGCATTTCTGGACACTACGGCAGTTTTTGGAAAGGCAGATCCGATAGCTATCGGATTAGGAAGTCAGAAGGCAGAATT
>DAONFU010000018.1:15329-24562 GCA_035403765.1 Bacteroidales bacterium | reverse complement strand
CGGCCATACGCGAAGCCATACTGGATGGTACCATTGGTAACAACTACGACGAAGCATACCAATTTATGCTTCAGCAGGGCGAAAAACTGAATCTTAAGAAAAAATGAACATTTCCGTTTGTCTTTTCTTAAATTCTAAAATAATTAGACTTTTCGTGCAACCAAAAATTAAAAACAAGTGTCCATATTCACAGTGTACCAATAAAACCATTATTATGAAGAAGCTATTACCCATTTTGTTTTTTGTTGTAATGACAACAAATGCATTTTCACAGCAGAATTGCCAGGCTTACTTCAGTTCCATATATAATCCAGCCACCACCACCATTAATTTGCAAGATAGCTCATACAACATTGATTCAACACAAATTAATGTTACTTCCTGGTTATGGACTGTTCAGTATGACGGTTTTTCGTATACGTACAATATTCAAAACCCGGTTATTCAATTTAATTATTATCCAGGAACTGTAGATGTTTGTCTGACAATTAACACAATTAACGGCTGCAGTAGTATTTTTTGCGATACAATTAACCTTTTCAATCCATCATCCTGTAATGCGCTATTTTATTATTTGATTGATTCGTCAACAAATAATTATAACTTTATTGATTCTTCCTATACTTTCTACCCCTTCAACAATACTATTTCATGGCTGTGGATAGTTTACGATAATAACAGCAATATTTTAGCTACCAGTAACATTCAAAACCCAACATTTTCTTTCCCTGGGAGCGGCATTTATCAAGTATGTCTTACTATTACTACTGATAGTGGTTGCCAATCAACCAACTGTGATTATGTATATGTACAAGACAGCAACAGCTCCTATTGCCAGTTAAATATAAGCGCCAATATCGGGCATGTTTCATTCCCGGGTGGTAGCGATGGGTATATTGAACTAACCGTTACAGGCGGAACACCGCCTTACACTTATAACTGGATGAATCTTGGACTAAACACACCAACTATTTACAATCTGTCAAGCGGGGTTTATACCGTTAGTATTGCCAGTGCAGATACCACATGTCCGGCAGTTACTTTCACAGCTCAGATAGTTGAACCTTACGACTCGACAAATATCATAATTGATACATTGTACACTAATGTCATCGACACCTGTTTTGGGAATGTTGTTGATAGTTTTTACATTGACAGTTTATATATTTCGGGAAGCAACATAATAACTGTTGTTTGGTTATTTGTTGGTGACAGTGCAAACACCTTAGTTTATGCTACTTATAATTATACATTTACTGGGGCTCAGATTGTAGTATTATCTGTGAATTGCGACAGCGGTCAAAAAGAGCTGACTACTTATATGGGCTATATTTATATCAACCAGACCTTAGGTTTTGAAAATAACAGCCAGCAACAAAAGCTGAACCTGTACCCTAATCCTGTTAGCGATTGGCTGAACATCGATTTCGGTGATTTCATGCCGGCACAAAGCATCATTCGGATTTATTCAGGTTCAGGCCAGGAAGTATTCAACACCTCATTGACCGAAGAAACAAGAAATATCGCTATTGATGTAAGCCATCTGAAAACTGGTATATATTTCATCAGAACGATGGATACCAAAAATAATATTATTACCGGAAAATTCATCAGATAAGATTTTATTTCGTCAGGATTTTAAGAGGTTGTTTCAAAATAACAGCCTCTTTTTTTTTGGGAAAAATCAATTTTTATATTGCATTTTATATAATTTTGTAGTATCATCCTAAAGGTAAATAAATAAAAAAGAAATAATAAGATGCTGATATATAAGTTTAAAATAATCAACGATGAGATTGATGATTTTTACAGGGAGATAGAAATAAAACCCGGCAATACCTTCGAGGATTTTCACGACATTTTGTTAGAATGCATAAAGCTAACACCTGGAGAAATGTCCTCATTTTACATTTGCGACAGCAGGTGGAACAAGCTTCAGGAAATATCACTTCTGAATATGAACGACGAGGATGATAGCGAAAAAGACCCTGAAAGCGATGCAAAACCTGTAAAATTAATGGCGGATGTAAAACTTAAAGAAAGCATCATCGACCCTCATCAACGCCTGATCTATGTTTACGACTTTCTGAAAATGCATATCTTCTATATCGAGTTGTCGAAAATTACCGAAGGTGACGCCAAAAACACCTATCCCCGTTGCACAAAATCGGCTGGCGACATTGTCCAATTAAAAAAGACACCGCCCAAAGCTGTTGATATTATTGAAAAAGAAGAAGACATAATTGACGATGATACCGACAATTTCTTTGATGACGACCTCCCATCTGATGATGGCAGTTTCGACCTCAACGACGGGTTCGACGATTCAAAATACCTTTAAATAATTGATGGGTATTCAACAGCATTCTCCCGGCCAAAAACACCTGATCATCATACTGGGACCCACCGCCGTGGGAAAAACCTCTCTTGCCATCAACCTGGCAAAACATTTCAAAACAGAAATTGTATCAGCCGATTCGCGGCAGTTTTATCGCGAAATAACTATTGGCACTGCCAGGCCTTCGCCCGAAGAACTGGCACAGGCGACACATCACCTGATAGGCATGCTCTCCATTTCGGATTACTACAATGTTTTCCGCTTCGAAACAGAGGTGATAAGTCTTTTGAAAAACCTTTTCTCCACGCACCACGTAGTCATCATGGCCGGCGGGTCAGGCCTGTATATCGATGCTATATGCAATGGCATTGACCACATTCCCGACACTGATGAGGATTTGCGCAACGACCTCAACAATATCCTGCTCCACCAGGGCATACAACCCCTACGCGACCGGCTCAAACTGCTTGATAGCCAGGCATACCAAAATATTGACCTTGCCAATCCCATGAGAATAATCAGGGCATTGGAAGTATGTTTAACTACGGGAAGAACCTACTCTTCATTTTTACATAATGTAAGCCCGCATCGCCCTTTCAATATCATTAAAGTAGGTCTGAAACGCGAACGCAAAGAATTATACGACAGGATCAACCACCGAGTGGATGAGATGATAGCCAAGGGGCTGGCAGAAGAAGCACGGAGTCTTTACCAATACCGGAATTACAACAGCCTGCAGACAGTGGGATACAGAGAATTATTTGAATATTTTGATGGCAACTATTCCATGGAAAAGGCTATTGAGAAAATCAAAACTAATACCCGCAGGTACGCAAAAAAACAAATGACCTGGTTTGCCCGCGATAAAGATATTCATTGGTTTTCACCCGAAGACCAGGAAAGTATCTTGTCATTTATTGCCAACCAGATTACAGCTGGAAAAATTAAGAATTGACCGTTATCAGTATCATCATGGCAGATAATTTCGTATTTTTGCACCCGAATTCAAAAAGTTCAAAAAAGGAAATACTGATGCCTCTTTGTAAAAAACTAAAAACCTCCCATCCAACACAATGAAACGCATTATTCTAAGCATATTATTGACATCCATTTTGTTATCTTTCGTAGAAGCACAACATTGTCCACGAAATTTACTTGACTGCAAAGGCGCCTGCGGCTGGTTCACCGATGCTGACAACGACGGCTACTGCGACCTCACAGCCTTCAGCGATGCTATTGTCAAAAAAAGTATGCACAAAAAAGATTCCATCGAAAGCACCCTGAATCAGAAGACTCCAAATATTACGGACAGCCTGCCTCAGGCGCCAAATAAAATAAACACCAACAATGTTGCAACGCAGAAAAATACCGATGACAAAAAATTGTCCGAACCTGTCACCGAACACAACTGCCCTTTTGCCAACACTCCTGAATGTGAAAAAAATCAGGTTGCGCAAACCAATGTAGCCAACACTGATAAAGGGCTACAGCTGCAAAATGAGGGAGAAAACAAGAATTTTAAAGTAAAAAAATACGACATCTTTCTTATCTTCGGATTAAGCATTTTGTGTTACCTGATATCCTGGATACTATCCAAAAGAAATGTTTGGAAAAAAAGTACCCACAAAAAATTCTGGAACACCATTTTGTTGATAACCTTTTTGAATACCGGTCTTACCGGCCTTTTCCTTGTGATACAGATTAATTACCTTGTATTATTCGACTGGTTTTCGAAACTGCTATTCTGGCACGTGGAATTTGGCATCAGCATGGCTGCCATATCTATAGTTCATATTCTATGGCATTGGAAATACTTCTGGCACCTGATAGTAAAACGCAAAGACAGTTCGGACTGCAAAGAGGCCTGACAAGCATCTTGTACCGGGGATTATAAGAAAGTTTTCAGGTCGTTTATCTGCGTTATTTCAAAGGTAAAACTTTCGTTGTGGCTTATGTTTTCATAGTTACAGAACACCTGATCTATACCTGCACGGCGCGAACCTGTCAGGTCCACTTCCATATCATCGCCTATCATCAGACAATCTTTGGCCGCGGCATTGATTTCTTTCAGGGTGTATTCAAAAAACATCCGGTCGGGTTTTTTACGTCCGGCTTTTTCGGAGGTAATCACCTTGTCAAAATATTTCTTTAGGCCCGCATAATGTATTTTTCGGTACTGAACCTCTTCAAAACCGTTGGTAACAATATGAAGCGTATATCTGCCCCCAAGATAATCCAGCGTTTCATAGGTTCCCGGAAACACTTTGTTTTTGGTTGGCAACACCTGCAGATAATGCTCAGAAAAGTCTTTCGACAGGGCTATATCATCAATACCAAATAACAAAAATGCCTTATAAAAACGCACATACATCAGGTCGGACTTACCAATTTCGTTTCGGCGGTAACAATCCCACAAATCCAGATTAATCTTTTCATAGTCACGGAAAAAAGCACCAAAATCACTGACGCCACGACATTTCAACTTAAAGTCGTCAAAAAGTTCCCGGATAGTTTCTTCTGAATTTTTAGCAAAATCCCAGAGGGTTTTATCCAGATCAAACAGTAAATGGCTGTATTTTTTCATAAGTGAACGGCAAAAATAATCATTGTTTGTTAAAAAGAATGTGAGAAAAAAATTCTCCGGAGATTTTAAGAACGTTCATTTTCGCTATGTTTGCAAAATAATATTATTAAAACCTAATTTTATGATGATTAAAGGCGCTTATACATTATTGATTACCCCGTTCAGGGCAGATCTCACACTGGATGAAGAAGGATTAAGAGTACTTGTTCAGCGACAGGTAGCCTCGGGCATACAAGGCATCGCTCCCCTGGGTGTAACCGGAGAAAACACCCTGATGACCAACGAAGAAGTATATCGTGTGGTAGAAATTGTTGCCCAGGAGGCCAAAGGAAAAGCCATGATAGCCCCTGACATTTGCAGTACCAGTTTATGGGAAGCCAAAGAACGCCTGCAACGTTTTGTTGACCTTGGCGCTGATTATATTTGTGTTTTCACACCTTATTTTGTGTTGCCCAAACAGGAAGGCCTCATAGAATTTTATACCAAACTGGCTGATTTCTCGCCGGTTCCTATCTTGCTGCACAATGCGCCGGAAAGAACCGGAGTGGACCTGCTGCCCGAAACCACGGGCTTACTTGCCAAGCACCCGAACATTATAGGCATCAAGGATGGCAACAAAAAACTCGACCACCTGGCCAAAATCCTGCACCTCACCCGACAGGAAGATTTCTGTGTGTTTACCGGAAAAGACACCACGGCCTATCCCTTGATTTCGTTTGGCGGAGCAGGAACCTTTACCGTGGCCGGCAACGTGATTCCCGAAGTGATGAAAAAGTTAACTGAACATGCCCTGGCCGGCAACATGAAAGAAGCCGCCGAACTGCACTACGGTTACTACGACCTGTTTGAAGCCTTCCGATATGAGTCTAACCCAATGGCTGCCAAAATGGCCCTCAATTTGATGGGGCTTCCTGCCGGCGGACACCGTTGTCCACTCACCCCCCTGAGCGAAGAAAAAACGGCTAAACTCAAAATGTTTATGCAGAAAAAAGGCCTGCTATGAAAAAAATCAGGTTGAGAGGCCCGGCCACCACAGCCAATGTAGGGCCGGGCTATGATATCTTTGCCATGGCCCTGAAAGAGCCCCACGATGAAGTAACACTCGAACTTACTGATGACCATGAAATAACCATTGCTGTAGAAAACAACCCACAGCAGATAGTTCCGCTAACCCCCGAAAAAAACACCGCCGGACTGGCCATACTTGAAATTAAAAAAAGGTACCATATAGATTTCGGCGTAAAAGTTACCATATCAAAACTTATGACCTCGGGAGGAGGCCTTGGCACCACCGGTGCATCGTCGGCAGCAGCAGTGTACGGGATGAACAAACTGCTGAACCTGAATTTGTCCCCGAACGAAATGGTGGACATTGCCCGTTTTGGCGAAGTGGCTTCCGGAGGCGCCCCCCATGCCGACAACGTGGCCGCTGCCCTGCTCGGGGGCTTTGTGCTCGTAAAAAATTACAACCCTCTCGAAGTGGTAAAACTTGAAATGCCCGAATTTCCTGTGGTGCTGGCCGTAATACAAAAAAAACAAGGTACCACACGCGGTTTAATCACCTATGAAATCGGTCAGGAAAAACTCAAAGACCAGATGGCACACTGTTGCAGCGTTATCCACAGCATCATGACCAAAGACCTGAAAGAATTCGGCAAGGCAATTTCTGTGGATCATATTGCAGAACCCGTCAGGGCTGCCACTATCATGAACTATTATGAGACCAGGGAAGCCATCCTCAAAGCTGGAGCCTATGGCACCAATGTCAGCGGCGGAGGCTCATCGGTTTTCGCCGTATGCGAAACCGACCTGCAGGATAAAATTGCCGGCATCATGGAAAAAGGACTGGGACAGAATCCCAATTTCGACAGGGTGATAAAAACCACTACCTCTAATACAGGCGTTACGATAATAGCATGAAAATTGATTTTAGCGGCAAAACGGTTTTGGTTACGGGTGCCTCACGAGGCATAGGCAGGGCCACTGCGGTGAGATTTGCCGAATGCGGCGCTACTGTAATTATCCATTATAAAGACTTCGGCGGCGGCGCACTGAAAACGCTGTCGCTCATGGCCGAAGGCAAACACTTTTTGATGAAAGCCGACCTTACCGATCCGGCACAAGTCGAAAACCTCCTTACCAAATCCTTCAGAAAGGCCGGAAAAATTGATGTGCTTGTCAACAATGCAGGGATTTATAAGGAGTGCAACCTCAGGGAATGTTCTTTTACCGAATGGCAAAAAAACCTCGACGATACTTTCCGCACAAACCTCTATGCACCGGCCTATCTGTCGTATTTTGCAGCCAGGCACATGGCGGCCCGCGGTGGAGGCAAAATAATCAATGTATCATCGCGGGGCGCCTTCAGAGGCGAGCCCCTGGCTCCTGCCTATGGCGCCAGCAAGGCCGCCCTCAACCAGTTGAGCCAGTCGCTGGCTTACCTGATGGCGCCGGATAATGTGATGGTGTATGTGGTGGCGCCGGGTTTTGTAGAAACAGAAATGTCGAAAAACGCCCTGGAAGGAAAAAGAGGAGCAGAAATAAAAAAACAAAGCCCGCTGAACCGCGTAGCAAAACCCGAAGAAGTAGCCAACACCATAGTGCTGCTCGCTTCAGACCATACCGATTTTTTGACAGGCGGCATCGTAGATATCAACGGAGCCTCCTACTTAAGAAGTTAAAAACTGGCGTTGTACCCAAAGTGAATTTTCGACTGCTTGAAGGCAATGGCTTGCCCAAATTGGCTTCCCAGCGCATAATACAGTGAAAACATTCCAATTTTCGTATCGAAAGAAACGCCGGCGCCAAAGCCATAAGGAATATCATGAACGAAAGCATTGCGGGTATTTTTCTCATAATACGCGGCATTTGCAAAAAGCGCAACAAATGAATTTCGTTCGAATAAAAACCGGAATTCTGCAGCAAGAATATTGAAAAAGGATGCACGTAATGATTCCTCGTCGAAGCCACGTATCGAATTCAGACCTCCAAGTTTAAACAACTCGTTTTCAAAAATGAAACTATTAATCAGGTAACCGTTTTCGGAGGCAAACAACAAAGTCATCCTACGGAATAAGGGAACAAACAGGCGGCCATTGACAACAAACCGGTATTGGGATGATTTTAGTTTGAGGCTGTCGTATAAGGCGCTGTTTACCGAAGCGTTCTCTCTGATTTTTTTCAGTCCTCCGGCAAACGAAAAATGCACCAGGTAACCTTTTCGTGGGTTGTTGCGGTAATCATAAGTTTCGCGCGTAAACTCCAGACCGAAAAGGTTGGCCGAAACATCGGCATAATCGGGCAGCACCGTGGCTGTCTCCAATCCGGCCACATTCAGCAGGTCCGACTTATAAATATCTGCAAAGACCTTTATATAATTGTTGCCTGAAAAATAATACTGCAGGCCGATATTATGTGTTAAGGTCAGGTAGCTTGTATCCTGCTTATAGAGCATAAACTTATAATGGATACCGAAAGGGGTTGAAAACATGTATGGATAAGCCAGATTAATTTTCAAATCCTGGGTACCTTTTGAAATACTGCGCCAGTTAAGATCGATGAGCTCTCCCCTTCCAAAAGAATTTAGCAGCGACAGTTTCACTTCGCCGTTTATCATCAGCTTGCCGGTGGTCTGGCTGCTGGGCAACACGCCCAGAATGCCATAAAAGGTGCTGGCTTTTTTCTTGTCGGGATAAATATAAATCCTGGCTTTATCCTCGGTGAATAATATTTCCATGGGCCTGCTCACATTCACAAAAGGAAGCTCCCTCAACTTCTGGTCCACCTTTCGGATGAGCGATTCGTTGTAAAGATTGCCCGGTTTTACCGAAAGATAACTATGCAGATAACCTTTGGCCATTTTCGCGCTGCCCTTTACAATCACGCTGTCGATAAGCACTTTATTGTTTCGTTGAAAATTGATACTGGCATCAATAGTGCCATCGTCAATTAGTATGCTGTCTAATGTAAATTCCGCAAAGGGATAGCCGCTATTCTCGGCATATTCCAGCAATTTTTCAGAAATTTTTATCACCGTTTCATACCTGAAGGGTTTTCCTGCAAAATATTGTTCCTTAAAATTGATCTCATTTCGCAGGTTTTTATCCAGATTTCCCTGACGCAGCGTGCGATATGAATATTTTTTTCCCAGGGTAACATAAGCGATAAGTCTGACCGAGTCAGCCGACATACTGTCGGTGCTGGCCTCCAGAAATCCCTGCATAAAAAGCGATGCCATCAGATCTTTTACTGCATCAACGGCATCTTCTTTAGTAACAAACGACTTCCCCGTATGGAATTTCTTCAACACTT
>DAONFU010000018.1:10553-15229 GCA_035403765.1 Bacteroidales bacterium | reverse complement strand
ACGGCATCTTCTTTAGTAACAAACGACTTCCCCGTATGGAATTTCTTCAACACTTTGGCTGCGCTGTCGGAAGAAACAATAGTCAGGGCGTAGTTCTTCTGAGCCTGCAAGTTAATGTTTCCGAGCAAGACAGATAAAAGTAACAGCAGCAAACCATATCGCAAAAGGGCTTTCGGCATGATAAGTAAAAACTCAAATTTACGAAAATTATTCTATAGCCCAGTCAATCTCTTTCATGCCTTGCATACGTAGTAACTCATTGGTTTTTGAAAAATGCCGGCATCCGAAAAAGCCATTATATGCCGACAAAGGCGAAGGATGAGCGGCTTTCAAGATATGGTGTTTGTTGGTATCAATAAGCGCCTCTTTCCCCTGAGCAAACCTCCCCCACAAAAGAAAAACCAGACCATGTTTCTGGTCGGAGAGTATCCTGATGACGGCATCGGTAAAAGTATGCCAACCAAAATGTTGGTGCGAATTGGCCGTATTGGCCCTGACGGTGAGTGAAGCATTTAACAGCAGCACGCCCTGATCGGCCCATTTTTCGAGATTTCCCGTCGCAGGGACAGGCATGCCGAGGTCAGTTTTAAGTTCTTTAAAAATATTTTCAAGCGAAGGCGGTTTAGGAATACCATTGGAAACCGAAAAGCACAATCCGTTGGCCTGTCCCGCTCCATGGTAGGGATCCTGCCCGATAATAACCACTTTCACCGCATCGAAAGGAGTATGATCGAAAGCCGAAAATATAAGAGATCCGGGAGGATATATGACATAGTGTTTTTTTTCTTCTGTCAGTTGTTCCTTTAGTTTTCCAAAATACTCAGCAGTAAACTCCTGCATTAGCCGGGATTTCCAGCTTTCTTCAATTTGCGGATTTATAGCAGCCATCTAAAAAATTTTTCAGTAAAAATAACGTTATTAAGGAAGATAATAATATTGTTCAACATAAAATTGTTAATAAGTCAGAAAACAGATTTCGTCATGTGGAAAAAAATGAGTATTTTTGCTACATAATATAAGCTTCATTTATTAATGAAAAAGATAATTGCAGTATGTATTCTGATAATAACAATTATTCTTGTTATTTCCTCGTGCCGCACCCAGGTACACTGCGATGCCTATAAATCACACAGATTTCATTCAAAATACTAATCAAAATGAAAAAAACACTGTCTGTAATACTTTTATTAGTAGCCGTAGCAATGGTTATATCATCCTGTGCCACCAGAGAACTTTGCCCCGCCTACAGTAAAGAAATTAAAAAACCGGCCACAGAAAAAAGAGTCTAAAGCAGCATTAGTATTTCCGGCTATCTTATAAGCGGCTCTATTCAAAACAATTTATTGTATGACTTTTTCCCGGAAAATATTGCTTCTTTCTTTTTTGATTTTATCCGGGCCTGTCGTTTTTGCACAATCCGAATCCAATATTGACAATAAAATTCTGTTCCGTAAGGAACGTTCCGGTTTTATTATGGTGCATTCCGGAGGATTTGGACTGGGTTACCGTTCAGGCAAACACAAAACCTATTTCCGAAAATTTATGTGGGAAGTAGAAGGCCTTAACCTCAAGCATCCCAAAGAACATAAAACACAATCGTACTACGAAAACTCAAAGAATTTTATTTACGGGAAGCTCAACAGTTTTTTTGCTGTCCGTGGCGGTGTAGGACAGCAGCACATTTTGAACGGCAAGCCATACTGGGGTGGTATCGAAGTCAGGCTATTTTATTTTGGCGGCCTTTCGCTCGGGATCGCCAAGCCCATTTACCTGAACATAGTGAAATTCGACGAGCTTACAGGCCAGTCCTACCTTTCTCTGGAACGCTTTGATCCCACTATTCACAGTGTTTATGACATCTATGGCAAGGCATCTTTTTTCAAAGGATTTAACAAAATAAGCGTTTATCCGGGAATCTATGCCAAGCTTGGATTGAGTTTTGAATACGGTGCGGAAGATACTTTTTTAAAGGCACTCGAATGCGGCATTTTTGCGGATTGTTTTTATAAAAATGTACCAATTATGGCCTTTCAGAAAAATCAGTTCTTATTTGCCAATGTTTATCTGAGTCTGCATTTTGGAGTGCGAAAAAACTAAATTTCAATGGAAACAAAACCTGTGAAGCCCGAAAGAAAACCCGACTGGCTCAGAATTAAACTGCCTGGTGTCAGCGATTATTCCTACATCAAAAATTATTTGGCTGAGTTTCATCTTCATACCATATGCGAAAGCGGCAAATGTCCCAATATGGCCGAATGCTGGGAACAAAAAACAGCCTCTTTTATGATTCTGGGGAATACCTGTACACGTGCCTGCCGTTTTTGTGCCGTCAGCAAATCGCAACCCCTGGCTCCCGACCCTGAGGAGCCACAGAAACTGGCAGAAGCCATAAAAGGAATAGGCTTAAAACATTGCGTGATTACCTCTGTTACCCGCGACGACCTGGCCGATGGCGGTGCCGGTATATGGCACGACGCCATTATCGCCATAAAACAAACGAACCCAGGCATCACCATTGAGGCATTAATACCCGATTTCAACGGCAAGCACCGCGACCTGGACCTGCTGGTAAAAGCACAACCCGACATCATCTCGCACAACCTCGAAACCGTCAGCAGACTAACCCCTGAGATTCGCATCAAAGCCAGGTACACACTCAGCCTTGACGCACTGCACTACCTGGCCGGCCAAGGAATAACTACAAAATCAGGCATCATGCTCGGACTGGGAGAAACCCCTGAAGAGATTTGTCAAACCATGGACGACTTGCTAAATGTTCACTGCCGAATCATCACCATCGGGCAATATCTTCAACCCTCGAAAAAGCATTACCCCGTAAAAAAATACTATTCCCCTGCCGAATTTGAACAATTTAAAAAAACAGCGCTGAAAAAAGGTTTTGTATTTGCAGAATCCGGTCCGCTGGTGCGCTCATCATATCATGCAAGCAAGCATATCAAAACCGATAACTGACAAAAAACATCCGAATTCTGATTTGATGTTGAAAAATTCAATATTTATCCCTAATTTTGATAATCATAATATAAAATTTATCTATGATTTTTTTGGAAAAAACTTCATTGTCGGTATGATAAAAAGCAGTATCTTGCACCGTTTTTTGAAAATTCAAATAATAAAAAAAACTAATTAATTAATAATAAACAAGATAGACTCATGAAAAGCAAAAAACTACTATTAGGAATCGGATTGTTAAGCATAGTGGCAGCTTTTGTTGTTGTAACAATGGTCAACAGCAATGCTGAAAGAAAGTATAATCCAAAGAAATCAGTCTTTTATCAGGAATTTGCCGGTGCTTACAAATGGCTTGCCTCTATTAGATCAAACCAGGTTACCGGCGAAATCAGCATGAACGACATTGTGAAAGTCCGTAAAGAAATTGCTGAATTAAGCCATGCCAAATCCTTAGGCCTTCAGTGGGTAGATGCTGGTCCTGACAATGTTGGTGGCCGTACCCGCGGAATATTGATTGACAAAGACAACAGCAACCTGATATTTGCAGGCGGCGTTGCCGGTGGATTGTTTAAATCCACCACCGGCGGTACTTCCTGGGTTCCTGTACCCGGCATGCCCGAAGTTAACATTTGCTGTATTGCACAAAACCCAATTAACGGATATTACTACATCGGCACCGGCGAATCTTTTGCCAATGTTGACGGCATCAGCGGCACTCCCGGATTTGTTGGCAGCGGATTGTACGAATCAACCGATGGCGGCGAAACCTGGCATCAGTATCCCAATGCTTTTCCCACCGCTCAAAATAGTATCGGCGCCGAATGGGCTTTTGTTAACGATATCGCTATTGATCCGGTAAACGGCAGAATTTATGCCGCTACAAACAAAGGCTTAAAATATTGTGATATGGGTTCAAGCACCTGGGTTAACCCTCTTTATCTCACTCCCACCCTGCTGAATGCTGCCAATGCCAATTGTGTTGAAGTGGCCAGCGACCGTTCCGTTGTGGTAGCCATCGGCAACAAGGTATGGATTTCACAGGGAGGCACAGGAAACGGCGAACCTCATACTTTCACTGAAATAAGCCCTGTTGCAGGTGCAGGAAGAACCGAAATTTCCATAGCACCTTCTGACCCGAATATTATCTATACTTGTATTGCAACATCAGCTGGAGCTTTAAAAGGAGTTTACCGCACCACCGACAAAGGCGAAAATTGGACAGTAATAGGACCGGGAGGCTCCACCTCTTTCTTTTTGTTTGGCAACGACGCTGCCAACCCCACTTACGGACAGGGAGGTTATGATAATGTCATAGCAGTGAATCCATTCAATGCCAACCAGGTTTTCGTGGGCGGTATCAGGGTTTGGGAATGGCACCTTGGCAGTCAGTTTACACAAATAACCTTAGGTGCTGAAGAATATGATGCCCATGTGGATATGCATGCCATTGTTTTTGACAAAAGAAATCCGGGTACCTTTTATTTAGGTTCCGATGGCGGTGTGGCAAAAACCACTAACAACGGCCAGACATTCCAGACCATTAACAAAAATTACAATGTTACCCAGTTTTATTCTGTTGCCATGGATGGCAATACAGGAATTATGTCGGGCACACAGGATAATAGCAGTCCTTATGTTAGCGGCACCGGCCTGTACCCCAAAAAAGCCAGGGTGCTTTATGGCGGCGACGGCGGCTGGTCAGC
>DAONFU010000018.1:0-10453 GCA_035403765.1 Bacteroidales bacterium | reverse complement strand
GCCTGTACCCCAAAAAAGCCAGGGTGCTTTATGGCGGCGACGGCGGCTGGTCAGCATTTTCGTTCATCAATCCCGATGTATTTTTTGGCACCTCGCAATATGCCGGTCTCTGGCGTTCACCCGACCGTGGCGTTACCTATCAGGAAGCTTCCAAGAGTGAATTTATGAGTCGCACCATGATTGGTTCCACCACTCCGGGCCAGGATGGAGCAGGGCCTTTTATTACTCCCATGCTGCATTGGGAAAGTTTTAATAATACTTTCAGCGCTGACCAAACCTGGTATATCGATACTTTGGATCACGCAGTAGGAGATCACATTACCGTTAAAAGTCAGAATAACCGTTATCCTTTCGATTATGTTATTACTCCTGCCGACGGCAATTTAAGCGCCGGTGACACCTTATGGGTTCAGGATATTATCAGCTCACACTTCTTTGTAGGTACTGCATCCGGAGTTTGGTACACACGCGGTGCCCTGAACTTTGGTGAAACACCTAGATGGTACAATATTGCCAATATTGCCAATCCGCACACCTTCTCGATTTCAAAAGACGGGAACTATTTGTTTGTGGGTACCATTTCAGGAGCCTTATATCGTATTTCCAATATTTTAGCTATTTCCGATTCGCTCAGCGGATGGTATAACAGTGCCTACTGTGTGGTGGAACGCGCCATGATCAACAATTTTGGCCAGGCAGTTACCAGCATTGCAGTAGATCCGAACAATCCGCAAAGGCTGCTCGTAACCCTGGGTAATTACGGAAACACCAACTATGTGTATTACTGCGAAAATGCGCTGCATGTAGCTCCTACCTTTGTTTCCAAACAAGGCACCACCAACGGAAAAAAACTACCTGCCATGCCGGTTTATAGCGCCATTTTTGAAATGAACCATCCCAACATGGTTATTATCGGAACAGAATATGGAATGTTTGCCACACAGGATATTACAAAAACTGCTGCCCTTATTGAGTGGACCGAAGAAAATGACGGCATGGCAAAAGTTCCTGTATTTGCTATCAGGCAGCAAGTATATAACTATCCCGGCGTATCTAACTATGGTGCCATAGCCATTGGAACCCATGGTAAAGGCTTTTTCAAAAACACCCAATATCTTGGCATCAACGACAACCAAAACGCTAAAGAAAATGTATCAGGAAACCTGAGTATTTATCCCAATCCTGCAATTGACCATGTCAATATTTCCTATTCACTGCCTGTCAAATCGGCGGTAACCATAAAAATCTATGACCTGAACGGCAAACTGGTTAAACTAATGAATCTCGGCGCCAAAGCTAGCGGAAATCAATTAGAAAACATTGATTGCAGCAATTTCGGAAAAGGAACTTATATTGTTCAGCTCCTGGCCGGAAACAGCAGCAGAACAGCCAAATTTATCGTTACAAAATAAAGTATGAAAGCCTTGGATCGTAAGATCCAGGGCTTTTTGTTAAACCATTCATATTTACAAATAAAAAATAAATAACAATGAAAAAGGGATTTTTTACCATTGCCTCCATCCTGTGTATAATAAGTGTTTTTACGGCTGCAGCCATTTATCAAACTGCTACAAAACACATTGCTGTTACGCTGTTAAATGACTCCCCGCAGGCATTTGACGATTCATTTACTGTAAACGAAGATACCGTACTGAATGTTTCTGTCGGAACCAATGATAGTATCAGTGCTGACGGCGGAAATTTCTGGAGCCTTGTGAATGCTCCAACAAACGGGATATGCACCTTGGATTCCAACGGCACGCTGCATTATACCCCGAACCCCGAATTCTCAGGCGCAGATACCCTCAGCTACCAGTTGTGCGATATTGACGGCGATTGTGATACAGCATTTGTATATATTGTAGTGAATGCGGTTAACGACCAGCCGGTGGCTTTGGCCGACAGCGTTACTGTGGTTGAAGACACACCCGTTGCCATTGATGTTACATCCAATGATACCGACATTGACGGCAACCTCGACCTGTCCACACTTGCTGTTGTAAACCCCGCCTTACATGGTACCACCACGGTTGACACGCTTACAGGAATAATTACTTACACTCCCAATGCAAACTATTACGGAAACGATTCCTTTACATACCTCATTGGCGACGATGGCACCCCGCTACCATCAGCTACCAAAACAGCTTCTGTTTATATTACCATTACCCCAGTAAATGATGCCGGTCTTCCTATGGCAAACAATGATTACGCTTACACCACGTCATACACTGCTGTAACCATTAATGTGTTATACAACGACAATTTTGGAGATGTACCCTGCACCTGCGCTATTACTGCTACCAATGGTTCACATGGAACAACATCGGTAAACAATAACGGAACAGCCACCAACCCTGCTGATGACAAAATCGTATATACCCCTGGCGCATCCTATTCCGGGCCGGATAGTTTTACTTACACTATTTCAGACATTGATGGAGAAACCTCAACGGCAACCGTTTATGTTGATTTAACCAACATGTTTGCGCCAACCCTCACCGATCCTGCCAATAACAGCAGCTCCAAAATGCCCAATGTACTGTTATCTTGGACAGCAGTTCCTGCAGGTTTTCATTACAAAGTACAGGTGAGCACAGATAGTATTTTTAGTACTGTTAAAACATACACTTCCAATCTGTCAGCCGTCAATGCCGACCAACTGTACTTTGGCACCAGGTATTATTGGAGAGTTAAGGCATTTAATTATAGTATGACAGATTCATCGGGATGGTCAAACATTAATAAATTCAATGTAATAAAAACTGTTACTATCACCAAACCAACTAATAATATTGCTTACCGAAACGTGGAATTGTATTTTGAATGGAATGCCATAACGGGAATTACAGCTTATGAATACGAAATTGACACGACACTGGCATTTAACAGTCCGTTATTTGTTACGGGAACAGTTGCCAGCAACAAAGTAAAAGCTTATACTAAAGAACTTGCCTTTGGCCACAATTATCACATGAGAATGAGGGCCATTCATCAGTCAGATACCTCCGATTGGTCATTGATTCGGAATTTCAGCACCGTTGACAGTATCGGCCTGCACTCCCCCGCTACAGCATCCGTTGATTTATCTCCCGTTAGCTTTCTGCAATGGCAAAGTGTCGGTTCAAAACAATATGAATACGCCATAGCAACCAACTCGTTGTTTTCTGACGTTGTTTATACAGTGATTGACTCTGCATACAATACTATTAAAGTGATTTCGCCTTATGATACTTTGATTAGAAAAGCTCCCGACACGCTGAAATTTGGCCAGGAATATTTCTGGAAAGTAAGAGGTGTCAACAATTTCGGAGCCTCACAGTGGTCAGATATATGGAATTTTAATACAGTGGATAATGTAGTGCTGGCTGCTCCTGCCAACAATGCCATGAACGTCGATGTAATGACCATTTTCAAGTGGAAAAAAATAACATATATCGAACGTTATGAAATGAGATTAGCTACCGATTCCTCATTCTCAAACTCTGTATTCTTTTCATATAATGGGAACTATATGCCAGATGACACAATAAATAATAACCCTGTCGTTGTGCATTATGCCGATACCATGTTCAATCCCTTACAACAAAATACTACTTATTACTGGAGTATGCGCGCCCTCACCTCTGTGGACACCAGTTCCTGGAGTCCGGCTTTTAAATTCACTACCAAAGACCTCTCAGGCATCGACCAGGCTGCGTCCATCGGAAATGTGAGCATCTATCCCAATCCTTCGAGCACTGGCAAAGTGAATATGGTAATTCCTATGACATCGGATAATACGATTAACCTAAGCGTAGTAAATATGGTTGGTCAGGAAATATTCGCTGATATCATCTCATTAAAAGCCGGGAACAACCTGTACACGCTCAACCTGCGTGATAAAGAAAACGGTATTTATTTTGTCAGGTTGCACAGCAACGATAATACCATTACAAGAAAAATTATTCTGAATAAATAAGAAAATTTTCTTACATTTGAAAAGCAGTTACCTTAAGTAACTGCTTTTTTTATGAATTTATTAATCAGAGTATTAGTTGTTAGCCTGATAATTCTCGTTGCTGAATTATATTTTTACAGGCTACTGAAAAACCTTTTTTTTAAAAATGAAAAGAATAAGAATGTCCTGAAATTTATTGTTATCGGCTTTGCCATACTATTTATCTTGTTTGAAGGCGGGTGCTATTTGCTTGTTGGAGCTCCGCTGGATGATTCTGCAAAATACCGTCAGCTTTTTTTACCGTTGAGTGCATTTATTCTGGTATATATACCCAAGGCCGCTGCGGCACTTGTGCTGATGGCTTATGATATTGTCCGGTTTTCCGTATTTTTTCTCCTCCGGAAAAAAGCAAGGCACAAGCCAAAAAGACAAGGCCGCTCGATATATGTCGCCGCATTGCTCGTGCTGATGATAGTGCTGGGTTTTTGCATTTATGGTTTCACTTTTGGCAAAACCAAGGTAAAGATTCAGAGAGAGGAATTCTATTTCAGTCAGTTGCCAGCAGGTTTTGAAGGATTTCGAATCATACAAATATCGGATTTGCACCTGGGCACATTCACTGATGTTGCCATCGTGAAGGAATACCTGAAAACTATCGGTGAACTTGAGCCGGATATGCTGGTGATTACCGGCGATATGATTAATGTAAGCGATACCGAATTTGCACCCTATCAGGAAGATTTTAAGGCCATTAATCCACCCTTTGGTAAATATTCCATATTGGGCAATCATGATATAGGAGATTATTTTAAAATGAAAAATCCTCCCAAGCTCGAAGCCATCACCGCGAACCTAATCAGGAGAGAAAGGGAAACAGGGTTCAAGGTGCTTATTGATTCAGCTTGTCATATTTACAAAGATGGCGACTCTATTGCACTAATCGGAGTCAATAATTTCGGTATGTTTCCTTTTAAAAAAACCGGCAACCTGAAAAAAGCCATGTCCTATACCAATCCGGCTGATTTTAAGATTTTGCTGACACACGATCCCAACCATTGGGCTATGGAGGTCCGGGATAAAACAAACATCCAGATGACCTTATCGGGCCATACCCATGCCATGCAAATGGCGATTGTTACTAAATATTTCCGTTTCAGCCCCAGCCAGTTTATCAATAAATACTGGTATGGCGCCTACGGAGCCGATGAGCAGAAATTATATGTGAACCCTGGTTTGGGGTACAGCGGTTTTCATGGGAGGATAGGCAGCCGGCCCGAGATAACCGACATAGTGTTGCATTGCACAAAATAAGCACCATGTAAGTGGTGTAAAAAAAATATTCAGTAAATTTACAAAGTAAATATTTTTTAAGCATGACGGCCACCTTTATACTTTCTTTAACTCTGGCATTTATTGCCGGACTTGGCCTTGCCTGGCTGATTTTTAACCCAAAATATGCCAGAACAAAACAAGAAAATGCCGCCATGGAAACCGCGTTAATTAAAAAAGAAGCTGAACGCGCCAGTGTTGAGAGCCGGTTGGAAGAAAATATTTTGGGCTTTACCAAAAACCTGGACAAAGCGGCAAAGGAACTTGCCGAAGAACGCGCCGGCAAACTAAGCCTGACTGCACAAGTTTCCCGGTCGGAAGAACAAATCAAAACACTTCATGAAAAATTAACATCGCAAAAATCGGAATTGGAAGAGTTACAAAATAAGTTTACCGATGCCTTTGAAAATCTCGCCACAAAAATCCTCACAAAAAACACTATAGAATTTTCGGCCACCAATCAAAAAAATATTGCCGACATCCTAAACCCGCTGAAAGAAAAACTTATCACTTTTGAGAAGCAGGTGGATGAAACGTATAAGAACACCCTCCGCGACCAGACGGACCTGAAAGCCGAGCTAAAAAAACTGCAGGATTTGAATGTCAATATTTCGGAAGAAGCCCGCAACCTTACCAAGGCCCTGAAAGGCGACACCAAAAAACAAGGTAACTGGGGCGAAATTGTTCTTGAACGTATCCTCGAACGTTCGGGGCTTGTAAAAGGTGAAGAATACGAAACCCAGTTTACTGCACGCAATGATCATGGTGAAATAATAAGGCCCGATGTCCTTGTGAAATTGCCTGATAATAAACACATTATTATTGACTCAAAAGTTTCGCTGATCGCATATGAGAATTTTGTGAACGCCGATACTACCGATGAAAAAGACCGTTATGCAAAACAGCATATCGAGTCTATAAAAAATCACATCAAAGGCTTGAGCGATAAGAGCTATTCTCATTCCAGCGACTTGAATTCGCCGGATTTCGTCCTCATGTTTTTGCCCATCGAATCTTCATTCAGCATGGCCATTCAGCATGATATCGAACTCTTTAATTATGCATGGGACAAAAGAGTGGTTATGGTAAGTCCCTCTACCCTGCTCGCCACGCTGAGAACCATAGAATCTATCTGGAAGCATGAAAAACAGACCCAGAATGCCATAGAAATTGCCACTGAAGGAGGAAAACTGTACGACAAATTTGTCGGGCTTGTGGAAGATCTGAAAAAACTGGGTGCACAGATTGATACTGTTCAAAAGACGTTTCTGGAAGCAAACAAAAAACTACACACCGGTAGCGGAAATCTTATCGGCAAAGTGGACAAATTAAGACAACTGGGTGCCAAAAACACAAAAAACCTTCCCATATTATTTAATGCGGACAATGAACAAACCGAAAATTCCGAATCAATATGAAAAAGATTTATTGTCTTATATTCATTTCTTTGATCGCCGGCTTCTTTATCGGATGCTACAGCCCTTCCAACATGAGTTCTACCAATATTACAGCCAATTACCAGGATGAATCAAGGAAACTCAATGTGAACCTCTGCACATACCACATCAACACCGACAGCACCCGGATTTATTATCAGTTCAACACCGAAGGCTTGTTTTTTCAAAAAGACATGAAGAAAAACCATTTTTATGCCAACTACCTGATAAATTACAAACTGTACAATACCAACGACATTAAAAAAGTAATCGATTCCGCATCGTATGTTTTTACCGACTCGTTGAATTACTCCAAAAACGTCAACATAACCGATAGTCTGACACTCCTGATAAAAGAACCTGACAACTATATTCTTTCGCTCACCCTTGCCGATATCAACAAAAAATTCTCCACCACCAATTATCTGAACATATACAAAAACAACATTTATAACAGGAATAATTTTCTTATCCGTGACAAAAACAACCGCCCGCTCCTTGAAAATTACCTCAGTAGCAAGCAATCTTTTAGGATTTTTTTAAGGGAAAAAGAAGTCTATAAAATGTTTGTGAGGTATTACCGCCCAATTGGCGAAGCCGCGGCCCCGCCCTTTACTGTTATCAACGCTAAGCCATTGTCGTTTAAAGCCGACAGTGTTTTTATTATAGACATTACCGATGGCTCTTCGTTGCCCCTGAACCTGAAAAAAAGAGGTATTTACCATTTTCAAACAGATACCAGCATTAAAGATGGCTTTACACTGTTCAGGTTCGCCGAAGAGTTTCCTCAGATTGCCAGCGCCCGCGATATGCTCGGACCATTGCGCTATATCACTACCAAAACCGAGTTTAATGACCTGCTGCTGATGAAGAACACCAAATCGGCCATCGATAATTTTTGGCTCGACAAGGCTGGCAACGCTGAAAGGGCTAAAGAGCTAATCAGGATTTTTTATAACAGGGTTCAGGACGCCAACCGTTTTTTTTCGTCAGGCACCGAAGGATGGAAAACCGACAGGGGCATGATTTATATCATTTTCGGACAGCCTAACAGCGTGTACAGGTCGCCCTATCTCGAAACATGGAATTATGGCGAAGACCGCAACATTTTGTCGATGACATTTGATTTTAATAAGACCTTAAACCCTTTTACCGAAAATGACTATACCCTGGAACGCAGTCCGGAATATAAAGATGTGTGGTACAGCGCGGTGGAGGCGTGGAGGAAATGAAAGAAATCAGAAAATATCAATTTGTAGGGTCATTTCATGAAATGACCCTACAAATCAAACATTAAACAGTAACTAGTGAGAAAAGGAAAAAAAAATTTCACACCTCAGGTGTTGAAGGAAGTAGAAATAACCGATGCAGGGGCTGAAGGCAAAGCCATTGGCAAAACCGAGAACCTGGTACTTTTTGTTGACAACGCCATACCCGGTGATATTGTGGATATACAAATTATCAGGAAAAAGAAGTCGTTTGCGGAAGGCATGGCCATTAACTTTCTTCATTTTTCGGAAAAACGCACCGAACCGTTCTGCAGACATTTCGGGATTTGCGGTGGGTGCAAGTGGCAACACATGAAATACGAACACCAGTTATTTTACAAACAAAAGCAGGTGAGCGATAATTTCACGCGTATCGGACATATCGCTGTGCCTGAAATAAGTCCTATCCTTGCCTCTCCCCTGCAAATTGCCTACCGAAACAAGCTTGAATATACGTTTTCGGATTACCGCTGGCTTACCGAAGAAGATATGCAGTCGGGCAGCCGCGACACTATGGAAATGAACGCTCTGGGTTTTCATATCCCCAAACATTTCGACCGCGTGCTCGATATCGACACCTGTTACCTGCAGGAAGAACCCACAAACCTGATAAGAAACCGGCTTAAAGAATTTTGTACCAGCAAGGGATTCACCTTCTACAACCCGCGCCGGCATACAGGGTTTCTGCGCAACCTGCTGATACGAAATACAACGCTGAATGAAACCATGGCTATTGTTGTCTTTGGAGAAGAACACGAAGCCAATCAAAAGAAAGTACTGGATCATGTGCTTGAAATTTATCCCGCGCTGACTTCTCTGATGTTTGTGGTAAATACAAAACATAACGATATCATCAACGACCTGGAAATACAATGTTATCATGGGAAACCCTTTATAGAAGAAGTGCTGGGCAGCCTGCGCTTCCGTATCGGGCCTGTATCTTTTTTCCAGACCAACAGCCGTCAGGCGCTCAACATGTATAATATCATAAAGGAATTTGCCGGAGAAACCAGGGGAAAAACCATCTACGACCTGTACACCGGCACGGGCACCATAGCAAATTTTGTAGCCTTGGATGCCTCCAAAGTAATTGGAATAGAATATATTGAATCAGCCATCGACGACGCCAAAATAAATTCAGAAATCAATAATATCACGAACACCTGTTTTATCGCCGGTGATATTGCAAAAATCTTGAATACTGAATTTGTTGAACAGCACGGCAAACCCGATATTATCATCACCGATCCGCCCAGAAACGGAATGCATCCGGCCGTGGTTGAACAGCTTTTGCAAATAAAACCTGAACGTATCATTTATGTGAGCTGCAACCCTGCCACCCAGGCCCGCGACCTGTCATCGTTATGCACACAATACCAGCTAAAAACCGTACAACCGGTTGATATGTTTCCTCATACACACCATGTTGAAAATGTAGTGTTGCTCGAGTTGTCATGTTAAAATTACATCCTGAATGTCGTGTTTTACAAATTTTGTATTTGGAAAACGGAATTTGAAAGGAAGATAAGCCATAATTCTGTTTGTATCAATTTGTTATTTTACTGATTATCAGTTTATTACATGCTAAAAGATTTTTGAAAAAAATTTCTTATTAGACTTGTTTTATGGCGTTGCATATATTAATTTAGCCCTCAATTTTAAAAAAAATAACAGCAAAAATTATTGAATCTTACAAATAAACTATTTATTAACTTTAAACAAAACAAACACTATGAAAAAAAACATCCTTATCTTGTTTCTTCTTTTTGCTTGCACAGGGCTGTTTGCCCAACAGTTTGGGTTTATTGAAAAAACCTATGAGATTACCGGAAAGGCCAAAAGAGGCTCGCTGGTTGACGTAAAGTATATTGCAGCCGACGGGCAATATAAACTGTACTACACCATAAAATCTGGCGTTACTTCGATAACCTTACAGATTTATACATTCGATAAAGATTTCAACTTTATTGACATGAAAGATCAGGTTGTTGAAGTAAATAAACTCAATGAACTTAAGGCACAAAACCCTTTCGATTTTTCATGGGTAAATTTTAAATCCGATTCGTACGTTGTTGAGGGCAACACCGTGGAAGGCAACCTGGTTGGCACTCTTGTAATAAAAAAGAAAAGGACAACCTATTTCTACAACTGGTTTAACCTGGCCTACGACAAAAAAGTGGAAATCCTTGAAAAGGTAAAACCAAAAAATGATGAAGGCAGCCGTTTTTACTATTACACCCACTTTGAAGACGATGCCAATGGCGATTTATACATCCTCTGCGGTGCCCGTGAAGTTAAAAAAGGCCCCGACCCCATGAAACACCAACGCGAATTTCATGTACTGAAATACAATAAAAACCTCGACCTGATTAAAGACCTTAAAATTCCTTTTGAATATTACAATGGATATATTTACGCCAAAGGCATCACAAAAAATGCCGAAAACAGCGAGGACGAAACCATCGACAACCTGATATTTA
>DAONFU010000017.1:5258-24941 GCA_035403765.1 Bacteroidales bacterium | reverse complement strand
AAAACAAAACACCCCAGACACAGATAGAAATCATTGAAAACGGACCAGCAATCGTAAAAGGAAAATGCACCATTGTTGATAAAAACGGGCAGGAATCCGAAACAAAAGAAGTTGTTGCCATCTGCCGTTGCGGCAAATCAAAGAACAAACCATTCTGCGACGGGTCGCACCTGACAAATCCGTTTGAATAAGATGCGTTTCGGGAATATTAAGAACTTGAGTTCGGGTTAAGGATTTTGTATTTGTACTCCGTTAGGAGTTAAATATCAATAGAAAAGAAATACAAAAAACATTTATTCTCCGTTAGGAGATTAACGTTTTAATAATATATATGTCCTACGGACAAAATATTCTACACATTTTGGTTTTTCTATTGATATTAATTGCCTACGGCAAATAGTAACAAATCAATAATTAGTATTTTGAAAAAAATTACAATTAAATATTTATCCCGAACTCTGGTTAATCATTTAAAAGTGAAAAAATGAAATCACTATTTTTATCCATAAAACTGTGGATCATTATTTTGCTAATATTTTCGGCCTGCAACACATCCACACTGCGAAAATCAACAAGTATGGCGCCAACAGAAAAAATCAATTTAAGCGAAACGGAATGGAAAGAAAAACTGACAGAAGAACAATACAGCGTATTACGACTGAAAGCCACCGAAAAACCGTTTTCGGGTAAATATTATCAACTAAATGATAAAGGTATTTATTGCTGTGCAGCTTGTGGCAATGAATTATTTTCTTCCGAAACAAAATTTGACGCCGGTTGCGGATGGCCGAGTTTTTACGATGCCATCGCCGAAGACAAAATCGAAACACGGCAGGATACAAGTTTTAATATGGAAAGGACTGAAATTATTTGTGCAAAATGCGGCGGGCATCTCGGACATTTATTCGACGACGGGCCGGCTCCGACAGGAAAAAGATATTGCGTAAATTCAGTATCGCTCGGGTTTAAGAAAAAATAAAAACGATAATTTCGAATTACAGCTTACAATTTTTTAAAAATTTTTGTAACCTTTTTTATGACGTGGCATCCTATAGACAACCAACAATTAAGTGTCAACCCATTAAAAACCTGCGCCATGAAAACAAAAATCTTAAAGAAATCATTTTCGCTGTTAGTGATGCTGATCTTTACACTGTCAGTAAGTGTTGCCTCCGCGGCTCCCCGCAAAACGGCCACTGATTTAAAATCGGTCATCTCCTCCTCGATAAGCTATCCCGAATACGCTAAAGAACATCAAATTGGCGGATTTGTGGTGCTTGCATTAGTGGTGGACGAAAAAGGCAAGATTACCATCACCGAAATGAATGCCAGTTCGCTTGAATTTCAGCTTTACGTTGAAAAAAACCTGAAAGAAATCAACATTGACAACCCACAAAACTACAAAGGAAAAACCTATTATTACCGTTTTGACTTTGAGATTATCTAAAAATCATATATGTCAAACTGACCGTTTTTAGATTTTATGTTTGACCCCAAAAAAACCCGCATGTAGCGGGTTTTTTATTTTTTATTGCCTTGCATCAGCCTTTATTTATAATTTTGTAAAGAACAATAAAAACCACATGAAAAAAGTCCTTTTTTACCTGACTCTTTCGCTGCTTTTCAGTTCTTGTATTGAAATTAAGGAGGTGCTCAAGGTGAATAGCGACGGGTCGGGGAGCCTGACAATGACCGTGGACATGTCGAAAGCGGGCAGTTCTTTTGGCCAGGCAAATCAACAGGTAAATATGGTTTTTGTAAAAGAAATTCAGGACGCTCCCGCCCGGGCCGATTCAATTCTGAAAACCTGCCCCGGCATCAGCAGCCTGAAAACCAGCAGCGAAAAAGGCCTCTATGTCGTGGGGTTTGATTTTAAAAACTCCAAAGCGCTGAACACGGCATTGTACCAACTGTTCAAACAAAAGAAATTCGTTTTCAAGCCCAACTTTATCAAGGTTACAAAACACAAAACGAGGCAAATGAATTTTGCGCCTTTAATGAAAAAATACCTCCTGAAAACTTCTTCATCCATGTTTAGCGATATGCTGTTCCAGCTTATCAAGATAGAATCTTCCTTTGAGCTTCCCGCGAAGTCCAAAAATGTCAGTAATATTAAAGCGTTGCGGGAAAACGACGGCCGGACAATAAAAATGAAATATACCCTCTACGAATTGATGAACAACGATTTTGATTATGGTATCAGCATGACCTATTAGGTTACCAGCTATCGTTGTAATGGATTTTTTCTTTGGAATATCTTTCGACGGGCTGAATTTTTTCGTCGGGCCAGCCAATAGCAATGAGCGACACAGGCATATTGTCTGCGGGCAGTTTTAACAAATCACATATTGGGGCCATTCGCTCGGTGCGCGGGTAAACACCCAGCCAAACGCTTCCCAGTCCCATGGCATGTGCGGCAAGCAGGATGTTTTGCGTGGCTGCCGAACAGTTAACACTAAGGTAGGCCTCGTTGGACTCAAGGGTTTTGTCGCCGCATACCAGGATTGCCAGAGGCGCCATTTTCAACATACGGGCATAAGGATGGATGACCGATAATTTGTCGAGCAAGGCGCGCTGATTGATTACTACAAAATTCCAGGCCTGGGTATTACGGGCCGAAGGGGCATACATGGCTGCCTCCAAAATTTTATCAATCAGCTTATTATCAATGGGTGTATCCACAAATTTACGGATACTGCGGCGGGTTAGCAGATTTTCGATAGCATCCATAATTTTTCAGTTTTAGTGTTTAAAGGTGTTTCCAATTGACCAGATAACATCCGGCAACTTCGTTTTTAAGTTTATTTTGGGCTTTTAATGCTTGCTCTTTATTTGGAAAATCACCCATAATCAATCTGTAAAAAACCCCGTTCTTTTTTGTTTCCTTAAAAATGTATCCTTTGATATCATATTTAGTCTGGATTGTCAACAAGAAGCTTTTGCAGTTTTTCAATATGCCAAAGTATCCCATCTGCACGCCATATCCGCAAGGGAAATCCCGGGTGCTTTTTGTTTCCAAAACGGAAATATCATCCCATTTTTCGGGGGCTGTTTTTTTTGCATCGCCACTGGTCATGATGATGGTTTTGCCATCGGTTTTCAGGGCAACAGGTTGGGCGGCAGTTATCAGCGAATCCAGATTCATGGTAGTATCCTGTTTGAGAAAACCGGGCGGCACATCCACTACTTCAAGTTTTACCTTATCCACCCCGTAATGAATAATATCCAGTTCGATGGCGGCCGCTTTGGAAACATCCAAAATTCTCCCCTTGGTATGAGGGCCACGGTCGTTGATTTTTACCAATACTTTTTTTTGGTTTCTGATATTGGTAACCAGCACCACGGTGTTAAACGGCAGTGTTCGATGAGCTGCCGTAAATAATTTATTATTATATGGTTCGCCGCTGGAAGTATTACGCCCGTTGAATTTATCGGCATAATAAGTGCAGTAACCGGTTTGTTCAAACGATTGCGCGAAGCTTACAAAATAGAGGAAAGAAAAAAGAACCGGAAATATTTTTTTTATCAATATTAATAGGTTTTTGTCATATCATCCGGGACACAAATAATATAATCGGCAACCATAATATATTCGGGAGAAAGTTTGCTAATGTCACTTTGTTCCACGGTGGCAATGGTAAGGATTTTCAGGTCGGCATTTTTGCGTTTCAGGTACCACATTATTCCTTCGAAATAATCGGAATGATAAGAGCCGTTATAATGCAGAAAGAGCTTGCCGTCTTTGGCGTTGCTAAAAATGAAGTGCGCCATGGTAGCATCTTTCAATGCCTGAGCCTTGGGCAGGTTGGGAGACGAAAGTCCCGCCATATCCATTTCAATCATTTTTTTGTATTGTTCCAGTTCGGGGTCGTATTCGATGGGAAGGGGTGCCAGGAATTTTTTCTCCTCATCGCTAAGGGTATTTAACTTTTCAAATCCTTGGTGCATCACCAGTGAAGCATATTTGCGGGGAGCGTTGGTGGCTAAAAATTTCAGGTTGGTGTTTCGTGCAAATTCCAGCAAGGGACGGTAGTCGGTTTCGTAGTTGGGCCAGAGTTTTATTTGTGTTTTCAGTTCGTCTTCGGTAATTTGCCCTTTCAGATACTTGTCTAAAGTTTCCTGCATATCGGCTTCAAACATTTCGGCACCCAGAATAAGGTCTTGTTTTTTTTCTTTAAAAAGGTCTTTTGTCAGCTGTAATTCCATCCAGTGCGAGATAGGATTGTTATGCAGTTCGCCAAAAAGCACCACTTCACAACTCATGATATCTTTGACCATTTTCTGGTAGGTAGTTTTTTTTCCGGTAACATTATAAATCTGATATGCCGGTTTATCCACGGTCATCGAGAGCAGAAAAAAACTGACAAGAATAATAAGAATACGGGTTTTTGTCATAACAAATTACTATTTATGAGAAAACAAATATATAAAATTTAAAATAAAAACCAATTGATTTATTTTTGATACGGATGCAGGTCCGAAGAATCAAAAGCAAAGGGCAGCAGCCCTGCGATATCGGAAATCAAAATAATTTTCCCTTTTTCCCCTTTGAGGATTACCCTCAGTGGTTTCTTTCCTTTTTTTTCGTATTCGGCCATCACCTGACGGCAGGCGCCACATGGCGAGACAGGATAGTTTATATCAAAGTTTTTTGATTTTGCGGTAATGGCTATGGCTGTAAACGCCTGTTCCGGAAATTGGGCCGAGGCAGCAAACATGGCTACGCGTTCGGCACACAACCCCGACGGGTAGGCGGCATTTTCCTGGTTGTTGCCGCAAACTATCTCGCCATTTTCGAGCAGCAGGGCCGCACCCACCTGAAATGACGAATACGGAGCATAGGCATTATTACAGGCTTCGCTAGCCCTCGCCAACAAATAAGCATCAGCCACATCAAGCTCGTCAGATGATGCTAACTCCTTATAATTGATATTTATCGAAAGCTCTTTCATGGGAAGTTTCCTGAAATTTACTCCAAAATTAGTGTTTTATTTTCAGACGGGGCATTTTTCTGCACAAAAAGGAACAGGCAACTAAAATAGGTAAAATAAGTTACGCCGGCCTGGGTCTCAAAAGTATCTTCGGTGAGCATTGAAAATACAATGACAATAAAAAAGGTCAGGTAGAGGAAGTCCAGGAATTTCTTTTGCCTGACCGGCGGATAAAACAAGCAAAAAAGAAAAAACAAAAAACCAAATACACCAAACTCTAACATGATAGTAAGGTACTGATTATGAGGGCGAAGCCCTGTATTTTTCAGCAAAGAATCTTCCAGTTCGAGTTTGGCGGCAAACACATTTTTTACATCACCGGTGCCGAGTCCAAGCCAAAAATGGTCTTTAATAAGACGCACCGAAGTGCTCCACAACTCCACGCGCTGCATCAATGTTTGTTGTCGCGGATCGTGGGTAAACTTATATATTTCAAATTCCCACAACAAGTTTTTCAGCCTATTCTCAAAGTTACTTTTTTGTGCATCATCAATGTTGGCCACACCATTTTCAATGAGTGTAATTTCTTCATCAGAAAGGCTGTTAACGCCGTCGCTGTCTTTCTTCAACCCTTTGGAGGTAAGGTAGCGCACCAGGGTATATTTTACTGGCGAATCAGCGGCATCCTTTTCTCCGTACTTTATTTTACTTCGTTTATTCCAGGCCTCTTTCAGTTCGGATTCACACACATAAATCCAGGTATAATGTCCATTGTCGGTCATAGGGTTTTTCAAGTCATGGACGTATGGATTGCCGAGCCTTGTAAATTGTTCAAGTTTTTGGGGATTGACCGGGTCGATATTCAAATACTTTTTATAAATGTGGTGAACATACAAAACGCTGCCGGAAACCAAGACCATAAAAAAGATAATCAAGGAAATTTTATATACAGTCTTTGATTTTGTGAAAACAAAATAAACCAGCACAAGGGCCAGCGTAGTAATCAGCAGTATTATCCCGGTAAACGACTCCATAAAGAGAAGAAAATAAATAAACCAGGCCGCCAGAACCGAAAAAAATATTTTTACCCCTGTTTTGTAATTGTTTTTGTAAAAAATAAAATAGAGGAGGATAAAAATGTCGGTACAAACATTGAGCGAATACCGGATATGGGAAATTATGAAAATATCGCGGATATCCTGCACGGGGCCGGAATGGAATAAAAAGAAACTGTAGGCTCCCGAAACAAATGTTCCGGCAATGTGGGCAAGCAAAATATTGTTTATCGTTTTCCCCGACAAGGCCGGGCTGGTGGATAAAATTACGGGCAGAGCCAGCAGAGGCAGTTTGATGCGCAGTTCCGCGAGAGCCGTTTCAAAATCATTGGTACAAAACAATCCGGCTAAGTGCAGGAAAAAAATTGAAGTAAAAACCAGGGCGGCTTTGTGGTGGAAAAAAGCCTTGAATTTTGCAGCTATCCTTCCCTCGGCCAGCCAGTTGGCCAGCAGCACAAACTGGGCAACGCTCATGACAAAAAGCGACGAGGTCAGCGACATGGCCATGGCAATAAGCCCCAAAATGTAAATATACCTGTGAATGTCAGTTCTCGATAGCCCCATAACTCACAAAAGAAAAATTCCTATGCCGGAAAAGCTTTTATTACTATTTTTTATTTTTTTTCCCTGTTTCGCTATGCGTGCCATTCAGGATGGATTTATATTTGGAAGTATCTTTTAGAATTTCGATGGACTTCATAATGTCGGGGTCATCTTTCAGTGAAGATTCAATACGGCCTTTCTGATAATAATACAGCGGGATGATATACATTTTCAGCATTTGCTTTATCTGCTCCTTGTTTGCAATCAGGTCCTTGCTTTTTTCTTTGACAATTTTTTCTTTCAGCAGATCAAAATCATTTTTTAGGGCATCATAATATTTTTCGGTTTCGGCTGCTTTTTTAAGATCATCCAGCACCAGTTCGCTTTCGGTGGAATAGGAATAATCTTTATTTTTCAGGTAGCTGATAAAATCATTATAAATCTCTTCCGTAACCACAAATTCGGCTGCCGGGGCAATGGCAGGCGTTTTTCTGTAAAAATAAACGGCATAGTCAAAAAAATGATTTTTTTCTATCAGAGCCAGGGCTATATTGCTTAATTCCGGAATTTCCTCAATAATATCCGGTTCGATTCCGCTGCCTTCAAACACTGTCCGGCCGTTTTTTGTAGTGAAGGCTTTGCGCAGCGAATCGGGCAATACAGGAGCGTTCCCGTCTTCGTCTTTATGAAAATAGTCCATCGCCTGAACACAGCGGCCGCTGGGAATATAATACTTGGCAATGGTAATTTTCATTTCCGAATTGTACGACAGGGGGATGATATTTTGCACCAGGCCCTTTCCGAATGTCCGTTGACCAATAATAACGCCCCTGTCGAGATCCTGTATGGATCCTGCAAGTATTTCGGAGGCGGATGCCGAGCCGCCATCCACCAGAACAACCAGCGGAATTTCCAAATCAACGGGCGCTTCCCTGGTTTTGTGGATATGATTCTGGTCTTTGATTCTTCCCTTGGTGCTGACAACAAACTGCCCCTTATCCATAAAAATATTGACAATGTTCACGGCTTCGTTGAGCAGTCCGCCGCCATTGCCCCTCAAATCAATGATGACGCCTTTGAGTTTTTTGTTCTCGTTGAGTTTTACAAAAGCATTTTTTACATCATTACCGGCGTTTTGTTTGAACTCGCTCAGGTTAATGTACCCGATACTGTCGGCCACAATTCCGTAATAAGGGACATTGTCAATTTTTATTTCCTGCCTGGTAATTTCTTTGGTGAAAGCGGCCTGTGTAGAATCGCGTTCGAGCAACAAAGAAACATTGGTTCCCGGCTGGCCTTTCAGGGCGGTGCTCACTTCGTCCACGGTTTTTCCGCGGGCAGTTTTTCCGTTGATTTCAAGTATCTTATCTCCGGCTTTCAGTCCGGCTTTGTCGGCGGGGGAATTTTCATAAGGTTCGGAGATATACACGTAATTGCCCCGTTTATGAATCAGGGCGCCAATGCCGCCATACTGCCCGGTGGTCATAAACTTGTAATCTTCAATATCCGATTCGGGGATGTACACCGTGTAAGGGTCGAGGGATTTCAGCATAGCATCCATGGCTGTTTTCATCAACTGTCCGGGATTCAGGTCATCTACATAATAGGTGTTGAGTTGCTTATAAAGAGAGACAAATATGTCGATGTTTTTGGAAATCTCAAAATCGTTCTGAGCCTGATCCTGCGCCCGGCCCACCAATGCAGACACCAATAGCAGTGTCAGCGTTAAAAAAAGTATTTTTATTTTCTTCATTTTATTTTAAACAATTATGGGACCGGGTCATAGCCGCTGCCGCCCCAAGGGTTACACGAAAGGATTCTTTTTAACGTGAGCCATCCGCCTTTAAACGGCCCATATTTTTGTATTGCTTCCACTCCATAAACAGAACATGATGGTGTGTAACGGCACGAAGGCATCAGATAGGGCGAAATGCCATATTGATAAAGTTTTATCAACAAAATAAAAAATTTTCCGATAATCTTTTTCATATGTTTTGTGCCAGGTACTGTAAAATTAACTGAACTTTTGATTCAATTTGCGGATAGCCGGATGTTTTTTCACTGCTGTAGGAAAGCATCAATGCGATATGTTTGTTTTTTTCTTTCAAAGGAACGGACAATAACTCTTTATTATTGCGATAAGCCTCTCTGACATACCGTTTTATTTTGTTGCGGTCAACGGCTTTTTTGAAATGTCTTTTGGCAACCACCACCAGCAACTGCACGTATGGCTGCTGAGCATCAGGCAGGTCAATCCATTTAACAGCAAAAGGATACTGAAAATATTTTTTTCCTTCTGCCATCAGAAGGCTTATGCTTTTTTTTCCGCACAAGCGTTCATCTTTGCAAAAGGAGGGCATTGTCGGTAGGTTTATGATTATTTTTTTACCTTTTCGAGAAAGGCGTCAATAGCCATCGGCATGGAGGTAAAACTTTGTGAAGGCCCGAAAACACTTATGTTCAGACCAGCCTCCATGGCTGCAGTAAAAGTAGTGTTGCCCCAAGTGGCGATTACCATTTTGTTTTGTTTAAAATCCGGGAAGTTTTCGAAAAGCGCTTTTATTCCAAACGGGCTGAAAAACACCAGCATATCGGTCTTGGAAATGTTGACATCCTGTTTTACTTCCAAATTGGGGATGGTGCGGTAAATCATGGCCTTACGCACAGGGATCTTGTTGGTCTGAAGCAGGTTGACGATTTCCTGTTTGTGGCCTTCCGTGCAGGGTAAAAGAAATTTTTCCTGTAAGTGTTTTTTTATGATGGTCATGAGCTCTTCGGGCTTTTCTTTGCCGTTGAAAATTTTTCTCTTACGAAACTGCACATATTTTTGAAGGTAAAAAGCCGTCTTTTCGGAAACGCAAAAATACTTGGTGGTATCAGGAATGGTCAGGCGCATTTCTTTGGCCAGCCTGAAAAAATGGTCCACGGCATTGTTGCAGGTAAAAATGATGGCTGTATGATCCAAAATATTGATTTTTTCTCTTCTGAATTCCTGGGCCGAAACAGGTTCTATACATATAAATTTCTTGAATATAATATTCAGATTATACTTTTTTGCCAAATCGTAATAGGGAGATTTTTCGTAATTGGGAGGTTGCGGTTGCGAAATTATTACGTTTTTAACTTTCAAGACAGTAATTTTTAAGTTAATAAATAATCTTCTCAGACAATCAAAACCCCTTTAAAATAAAGGTTAAATAACAATTTAACGCAAATAACCAGGGGTAAAATTTCAATGGTGCAAAGATACAAAATAAAATAATACAAACGCTGTCCTTCGTTTGATAACCCGATAAGAAAACTTCGAACAAGCCGGTATAAAAACAATAAAACCGTAAAAAATAAAACTGAATAAAAAAGAATTTTGGCTCCCGGCGCATTCATATACTGAATAATAAAAACCAGGGGAGTCAAAAATATGCCGGTAATAATGGAAAAAAGAAAATTATTGGTGTTATACTCCGCGGTTTCGTGTGGTGTTTTGAAAGCGATTTTTATCAATGAAATCAGCAAACTCCTGAATAAAAATAATACAACAGCAACACCCAAAATTTTCAAAACAAAATAAAAATTCATTTCCATCTGATAAAAAAAATGCAGGCCCTGTGCTACAAACATGGACAGTGAAATATAATAGACCATTAGCAGGGGAAAAGAAAAAAACTCACGTTGTATCAGTCCTTCCCGCGAAAGTTGATTGGTAAAATACGGCAGGTAAAAGGCCTTAAAAAGTTGAGATATTCGTTTGTGTTTTACAAAAAAAACTATTGTTCCCAAAACAAGACAAAACAGCAATAGATAAAAAAACAAATCGCTGTGCCTGACAGGAATTTCTTTGGGGGTAATCTGTGAAACCTTATCTTGTCCGGTATAAAAAACCGAGGTACAATGCGCGGTATCCGTTTTGGCAGAAGTTTGTTTTAGGTAAACTGCCGGCAAATTATCCTTTGAATGGCCCACAAAACAGGTCTTGGCAAAAGGTAAGGACACCTCATCCTGCGAACGGACAAAATTCTTAAAAAACGAGGCGTTTTCCTGCGGTAGCGTATTGACATTATATGTAAGACTGTCCCCAACCATAATTTGTGCAAAATTAGCAAAATATGATGAATATTGGTTTCCAGATTTTTACTGGAAATATCAAAATAAATTAGTTCGGTATCAATAATTTTTTTTCTTTTGTCAAAAAAAAAATTTACATCAAATATTTATTCCACAAAATACCATTTTATGAATTTACTTGAAAGCATCAGCGCAAAAGCCAAACAACTCAACAAACGCATCGTGCTGCCCGAGGGCACCTCGGAACGCACCCTGAAAGCAGCCAACATCATATTAAAAGAAGGATATGCACAATTAATTCTTTTGGGAAATATCGAAGAAATCAATTCCCTGGAACAAAAATTCAATCTTGACCTTTCGAAGGCAAGCAAGATTGACCCGAAAACTTCTCCTGACAAGGAACGTTACGTACAAAAACTGATGGAATTGCGTAAAAGCAAAGGCATCACTTACGAAGAAGCCGTAGCCCTTATTGAGCAGGATATTTATTACGGCCCTATGATGATATATATAGGTGATGCCGACGGCGAAGTTAGCGGCGCCGAGCACACCACAGCGGATACCGTCAGGCCTGCCTTGCAGATTGTAAAAACCGCCCCAGGCATTTCGGTAGTATCGGGCGCTATGGTTATGGTTACCAAAAAAGAAAATCTGGGCGAAAAAGGGGTGTTTATTTTTGCCGATGTGGCCATCACCCCCAACCCTACCGCCGATGAGCTGGCCCAGATTGCCGTGTGCAGCGGTGATACTGCCCGGCAGATTGCCGGCATAGCCAATCCGCGTATTGCCTTATTATCATTCAGCACCAAGGGCTCGGCAAAACACGAACTGGCCGACAAGGTGATACAAGCCACCAGTTTAGCCAAAGCCATGCGTCCCGAAATGAATTTTGATGGCGAAATGCAGGCCGATGCTGCACTGATAGAATCCGTGGGGCAAAAAAAATCTCCCGGTTCACCGGTTGCCGGCCTGGCCAATGTACTGGTATTCCCCGACCTGCAGGCCGGAAATATCGGCTACAAATTAGTGGAACGGCTGGGCGATGCCGAAGCTATTGGCCCCATTTTGCAGGGATTAGCTGCCCCGATTAACGATTTATCGAGAGGCTGTTCGGTTATGGATATTGTTAATTTAGTAACCATCACCGCATGCCAGGCAGGAAAATAATTTACAAAACAAATATATAAATTTAATAAAAAAATAAAATGAAAGTACTTGTATTAAACTGCGGAAGTTCATCAATTAAATACCAACTCATAAAGATGAACGATGAGGCCGACCTCCTGGCCAAAGGATTGCTGGAACGTGTCGGTATGGACAACAGCGAACTCACCCACATGCCCAAGGGCAAAGACCGCATCGTCAGCGTTCAGCCCATACTCGACCATACCGATGGCATTAACCTTATCCTTGAGGCCTTACTACATCCCGAACACGGCGTTATCAAAGACAAACACGAGATTGACGTAGTAGGCCACCGGGTGGTGCATGGCGGAGAAAAATTCAGCGGCAGCGTACTTATCACACAGGAAATAATCGACAAAATGGAAGAATGTTCCGACCTGGCCCCCCTGCACAACCCCGCCAACCTCAAAGGAATTTATGCCATTCAGAAACTTTTGCCTGATATCAAGCAATGCGGCGTTTTCGACACGGCCTTTCATCAGACCATGCCCGAACACACCTATTTATATGCCTTGCCTTACGAACTCTACGACAAATACAAGGTGCGCCGCTACGGATTTCACGGCACCAGCCATGGTTTTGTTTCGCAAAAAGCCTGCAAATTGCTGGGGCTGAAATTTGAAGAAACAAAAATCATCACGTGCCATCTCGGCAACGGAGCTTCGATAGCAGCCATAAAAAATGGAAAATCCTTTGACACCTCCATGGGTTTGACCCCGGTGGAAGGGCTCATCATGGGAACCCGCTGCGGCGACCTCGACCTGGGCGCATTGCTTTTCCTGATGGAAAAAGAAAAACTAGACATCAAACAAGCCAATGCCCTCATCAACAAAAAAAGCGGCATGATAGGAATCACCGGTGTTTCTTCCGACATGCGCGACATTGAAGACGCCGCCAATAAAGGAAACAAACGCGCGGCGCTGGCCCTGAAAATGTATAACTACCGGGTAAAAAAATATATCGGGGCGTATGCCGCAGGAATGGAAGGCGTGGACCTGATAATTTTTACGGGAGGAATAGGCGAAAATGCAGTCAACACCCGCGAAGGCGTGATGCAGGGGCTCGAATTTCTTGGCGTGGATTTCGATTACGAACTCAACAAGGTTTCTCGCGGCAAGGACATTATGCTGACCAAGCCAGAATCCAAAGTTAAAGTAATGGTTATCACCACCAACGAAGAGCTGGTAATTGCCAACGAAGCCATAAAAACAATCAGCCATTGATGGAAAAAACAGCGGCATATCTCAAGCTTCTGAATAACAAAATTGACGAAATAACTTTGGTCAAAGAGCCCAAAGAGTTGTACGAACCTATGGCCTACGCGTTGACCATGGGCGGAAAACGTCTCCGTCCGGTGATGACCCTTATGGCCTGCGAAATGTTCCGGGGCAATGTGCCACAGGCTCTGCCTGCAGCGCTCGCCCTGGAAGTATTTCATAATTTTACGCTGGTCCACGACGACATTATGGATGTTGCCCCCCTTCGGCGGGGAAAACAAACAGTGTATAAAAAATGGAATACCAATATCGGAATTCTTTCCGGAGATGCCATGTTTGCAAAGGCCTTCGAAATTATTGCAGGCTCCGGCGAAAAAACCCTTAACCCATTGGTGCGCCTGCTTTCAAAAGTGGCTATCGAAGTTTGTGAGGGGCAACAATACGACATGAATTTCGAACACTGCACGGATGTTAGCATCGCTGATTATCTGGTGATGATACGTCTGAAAACCGCGGTGCTTATCGCCTCAAGCCTGAAAGCCGGAGCGATTGTGGCCGGCGCTACAGAACAGGACACCAACGACATATACCTCTTCGGCGAAAACCTCGGGATGGCCTTTCAACTGAAAGATGATATTCTGGACATATTCAGCGACGAAAAAGTATTCGGGAAAAAAAAGGGGGGCGATATTGTGGCCGGAAAAAAAACATACATGTTCCTGAAAGCTTTCGAAATGGCTAATGAAGACACGCGCAAAACCCTCATCAATCATTTTACTAATACCGCTATAGAACGCGACACTAAGGTAAGGGTTGTAACAGCTATCTATGAAAAACTTGGCGTAAAAAAATGCGCCGAAGCCCTGATAGACGAATACTCGGAAAAAGCGCTGAGCCATCTCAAAAGCATTAGAGTTCCCGAAGAAGACAAAAAAAACCTCGAACAGCTATCGAAAGAACTGTTGTTGAGAAACTTTTAATTACGTGAATTTTATCCCAAATACCAACTCCGGATTTTTCTCCTGACATTTTTTGCACAACCAAATAAGGCATACGTCTTAACAAAAAACCGGGTGATAAAAAAATTAACCGGAAGGTCAATACCATTTGCTTTAGATTTTATTTATTTTTGTTTTATTATTATCAGCTTTCCAGACATGAAAAGAACTATACTCCTGCTGTTGTTATCCATAAACCTTACTGTCTTTTGCCAGAGTCATAACCAGCAATTCCCGACTGAAAATTTCCAGAATGCAGTAAATGGAAAAAAATCTCCACCGGCAACAACATCAATGCAAAATCAGGAAATACAGCCGGAATCAATGCCGCAAAATTTCAAATCGATAGTACAGGAAGAATGCGCAAAATACAGTCAGTATAATTTTCAGACTAATGAACAATGGGATAGTCTTTTTTATGCTCAAAACCCCGGAATTTCACAAACACTGCTGCCAAAACTAAGCCGCACCTGTACTCTGAACAAAGTTGTGTATGGATGGAATCCATATTGGGCCGGCACAGACTATCTGAATTACCAATGGAACCTGTTGTCGCACATGTGTCACTTTTCGTATGAGGTAAATTATTCCACAGGTAACGCAAACAATACCCACAATTGGGCCACAGATGCTGCTGTCAATGCCGCGCTGGCCAACGGAGTGAAAGTTGATCTTTGTGTGACGCTGATGAACCAGGCCAACCTGACCTCGTTCCTGGCCAACAATACAGCACGGCAAACACTGATTACCAACCTGATCAACCTCATCAATTCGCGGGGAGCCAATGGCGTGAATATAGATTTTGAAGGGATGGCCAGTTCGGATTCCATCAATTTCAAAACGTTTATGATCGAGCTGTGTAACCAGATGCACACAGCGATTCCGGGCTCTCAGGTGAGCTTTTGCCTGCCAGCCGTTGAATGGACTTCCAATAAATATTCAGCCCGGGCGCTGGCAAACTATGTGGATATGTTTATCATCATGGGGTATGACTATTATTGGGGAAGTAGCGCCATGGCCGGTCCCACCGATCCCCTTTACAATTTTAATACGGGATATAATTACACGCTGACAAAATCCATCACTTATTACCAAAATCAGGGCGTTCCCCTGTCAAAAATCATTCTGGGGCTTCCGTATTACGGCAAACAATGGGCTACCGCCTCGGATGCCATATACGCTTCTACCACTGCCACGGGCACTTCACCAACCTATAAAGTAGTCAGGGCCAATGCAGACGGTTATTATTCCAACAAGTTATGGAACAACACATCATACACTCCATACTATACTTTTCAGATAGGGAGCCAGTGGTATCAGTGTTGGATTGATGATACCTACAGCCTGGGAAAACGTTTCGACCTGGTCAACCAGCGCGGCATCGGCGGTATCGGCATCTGGGCATTGGGTTATGACAACGGGTATTTAAACTACTGGAATAAAATAAGTGATAAATTCTCCACCTGCGCCACGGTTCCCTGTTCCGACACTATTTATGATATGGGTGGCCCGGAACGAAATTATTACAACGGTGAAGATTTTACCTATACCATTGCCCCAACAGGCGCTTACGGCGTAAACCTGCAGTTTTCGGCTTTTGATGTGGAGGCCGGCAGCAGTTCTGTATGCGATAATGATTACCTGGAAATATTCGACGGGGCCAACACCGCTTCGCCAAATCTGGGCAGATTCTGCAACACCACCGGAAGCCCCGGGCTGATAACCTCCACGGGAAACTCTCTTACCCTGAAATGGCATTCCGATGGCGGCACCATAAACCCCGGGTTCCGCGCTGTTTGGCAGTGCACAACAGATAATGTTGCCCCCGTAACCACAACAAACGTGTCTGGCTCCTGGCAGACACAGAATTTTACGGCAACTTTCACCGATACCGACAACACAGGCGGCTCCGGCATCGAAAAAAGTTATTACCAGGTGCTAGATTTCGACGGCATAGAATGGCATGCTAATGCCTTCAGGGGGTTCTTTTGCGACAACTTCGACACCTACAACACCCCCGTATGGTCGGTACCTGCCGGCAGCGGTACATGGACGGTTAACAACGGCAAACTGATTCAGACAGATACTTCCGTAAGTAATACCAACATATATGCAAAGTTAAACCAAAGCCTTTCCAACCGTTATCTCTATGATTTCTACCTAAAAATTGACCCGGCCACCCATAGTACTAGTCAACACCGTTTCGGATTTCATTTCTACAGCGACAGCGGCAGCCTCAGCAACAGGGGAAACTCGTATTTTATATTTTTCAGGCAGGAAACTTCGGCCCTCGAATTTTACCGGGTGGTGAACAACGTCTATACCCAAACCAAGGTCGTAAACAATGTTACTACCAATTTGGGACAATGGTATAACATTAAGATTATCCACGACAGAATTACCGGGAAAATTTCTGTTTACCGCGACAATGCCCTGTTAAGTTCATGGACCGACAGCAGCCCGCTGACCACCGCAGGAAAATATTTCTCTTTCCGCACCGGCAACAGCAAAGTGTATCTGGATGAGCTTAAGATTTACCGTTCGAGGTCCAATTCGGTGAGTGTTACTGTCGGCAATGCTGCAGACAAAGATATCCGCTATCAGAACCCTGACCCCGCCACACCCGTGGCCAAAATTAAATCCATAGTCAACGACACTGCCGGAAACCTTTCGGCAATCGACTATTACGACCTGAACATCGACTGGACATCCCCTGTTTGCAGTGCGATAAACGATGGCATTGGCAGCGATATTGACACCATCACCTCGCCTAATACGCTTGCCGCCAACTGGAACGCCTCGTCAGACACCCATTCGGGTATTGCAGGATATTGGTATGCCATTGGTACATCACCTGGAGATACGTCGGTGGCGGGGTGGACTGACAACGCGTTGAATACCTCCGTGATGAAAAGCGGTCTGTCGCTCAGTGATGGACAAACTTACTATTTCAGCGTAAAAACTATAAACGGGGCAGGCCTTACAAGCTCCTGCAGCTCGGATGGCGCTACATTGTTTATTTCCACCGGCATTGATGAAAACACCTCCGAAGGCATTGTATCTGCCACCCCTAATCCTTTTAACGACAACACCACTATAAACTATATTACTACATCCTCCCGTGAAGTAAAAATCACGCTTACCGATATGTATGGGAGAGAAATTCTTTTTTTGGAAAAAACTATTCCAGGCGGCAAAAACACATTAACTCTTGATGCGGAAAAACTCAATCTGTCAAAAGGCATGTATGTTTTAAAAATTTTTACTGCCGACTTTTCATCATCCATACACTTAATCCATTATTAACCCATGATTTTCAAGTAAAATTTTTATCATAGCATGAAAAAACTTATTATGTTGTTTTTGGGATTATCTTCCCTGACTTCCTTTGCACAGCTAAACACCCATGAATTTCTCAACACGAAAATCACCACCACAAAAACCAGGGAAGGTGTTTTTGTCCAGCGCGACCTGACACGGTACATTGGTGTTGTCGCAAGCCAGACGAACAAAAATGTTTACGCCGGCAATGAAGACCATTTATGGTTAACATACTTTAACCGGCCGCATCCCAACGTAGCCACCCTGGAAAAGTATTTTAAAAGCGCTGCCAAAGAATTCGGCGTTCCTGTAGATTTGCTCAAAGCCATTGGACAAGTGGAAAACAACTGGACACAGGTGGGGCCATCCATTGACCAGGGCTGGGGTATCATGCATCTGGTAGATAATGATTACTGCTCCACACTCCATGAAGCGGCAACCCTGTTAACTCTCGATCCGCAACAATTAAAAGACAACGCCCGCCAAAACATCCGCGGGGCGGCAGCGCTCATCAAAAAATATGGCGGGAACAAAAAACACAAAAAAACCGAAGACTGGTTTGATGCCGTAAAAAAATTCAGCGGACTCATCAATGAAGACCTCCGCGAACAGCAGGCTCAGCGTTATTATGAGGTACTGAAAAATGGTGTTGAGGCTCCTACCGTATGGGACGAGACCATAACTATTGCTGCCCACCCACAGATTAATATTGGCTCAAAGATTACGAAAAAAACCATGCTTCCCAAATCATCTGATTACAGTCCGGCCATTTCTGATTTTATTTCCTGTAATTACACCACCGGCAGAAGCGGCGTGGACATTGACACCTGGGTACATCATTATGTGGGGGTGGGCACCTATGCCGGCGCTATCTCATGGTTTCACAACTGCAGCGCTGAAGCCAGCGCTCATTTTGTCATCCGTTCGTCCGATGGGCAGATAACGCAATGTGTTGCCGTAGCCAACAAGGCATGGCATTGTGGTGCCACCGGGTACCCGCTGAACAATAGCCGTTCGATTGGTGTTGAACACGAAGCCACCGCCTCCAATCCCAGCCTGTGGAATAGCACACCCATGCTGCAGGCCTCGGCCACCATGGTATGCCATTTTGCCGACTTATATGATATTCCAGCCACATTTCACAGTTCTCCGGGTATCTGCGGACACCAGGAAATGCCCGGCACCAACACATCCTGCCCCGGCGCCATGCCATGGACCACCTGGATAAGTTATTTCAATTCCTGCAGCGGAACAACGCCAAGCGGACCGACAAACCTGGCATGCTCACAATCAGCCTGCCCTGATGACAATGTTACCTTTTCATGGACAAATTCAGGAACCGGCTGGCATATTGACGTATCGACCAGCAGTAGCTTTTCGACCTATTACTGGAAATTCGTGTCGGGCCTGACATCGTTTACGGGGCCCACGGGTTTTGTTGACCACGCCGACGGGGTGACGCCATTGGTATTTCAGGAAGGCACCACCTATTACTGGAGAATCACCGCCGGCAGCAGCACGGTCAGCGGGCCGACTTTCGCCATGCATACCTGCACAACGCTGCCGGCAAGCCCCACGGTAACACTTGCGCAATGCCCCGCCGGCACCGTGAATTTTTCGTGGGCAAATTCCGGTACAGGATGGCATATTGATGTTTCGACAAACCCGAGTTTCACCACTTACTGGTGGAAATTTGTTTCGGGACTAAACACATACACAGGCCCCACGGGCTTTGTGGATCATACCGACGGCGTAACGCCGTGGACCATTCAGGATGGAGTAACCTATTATTGGAGAATTACAGCCGGATCAAACATTATAAGCGGGCCTTCCTTTGTAAAAACCGCCTGCGATGTTACCGCGCCAAGCACCGTTGTTGCGGCGGGACCTGCGTGGCAATCCAGAGATTTCACCACCTCATTTACCGATACCGACAATACTGGCGGGAGCGGCGTAAGCAAAAAATATTACCAGATAATGGACTATAACGGCACCGAATGGCGCGCCAACGGAATGAACGGATACTTCAATGATAATTTCAACAGCGCGGTAAATGCCGAATGGCAAACCACTTCCGGTGCAGGAAACTGGACAGTAACCAGCGGACAACTGGAGCAAACAAATGAAGCGATAAACAACACGATACTTTCGGCAGCAGTAGCCCAAACATCTGCAAATGAATATATGTACCAATGGACCGGGATAATAACCGGCACAGGTACCGACAGGCGCTCAGGCCTGCATTTTTTTGCCAGCGAAGCAAGCTCCTCAAACCGCGGAAATTCTTATCTGGCATGGTTTGAGGCCGATCTCGGAAACTGTAAAATATACAAATCGTCGGCAAACACACTGTCGCTGATCAATACTTATC
>DAONFU010000017.1:0-5158 GCA_035403765.1 Bacteroidales bacterium | reverse complement strand
AACTGTAAAATATACAAATCGTCGGCAAACACACTGTCGCTGATCAATACTTATCCATGCACCCTTAACGCAGGAACAGCCTACGACTTTAAAATTACCTACAGCCCTTCGTCGGGACAAATCAAAATATGGATAAACTCTGCCCTGGTCGCCTCTTGGACCGACCCCTCGCCCATTACTTCAGGCAACTATATCTCTTTGCGAACCGGAAATTGTGACGGATTTTTCGATAATGTAAAAGTACGCAAAAGCCGCGGCAGCAGCGCTACTATTACAGTAGGTCCTTATAACAACAAAGATGTGCGTTACGAAAGCCCCGATTCCACTATGGAAGCGTGCAGGATAAACACCGTCATAAACGACGCTCACGGCAACTGGTCATCACCGGCTGTAAAAAATGTAAAAATCGACTGGACAGGGCCTGTAACAAGCGTTAACACACCCGGAACATGGCAAACAGGCGATTTTACCGCTTCATTTATTGATACCGACTCTCTGTCGGGTGTTCAGGAACAATTCTATAATGTGAGTTATTTTGACGGCACAGAATGGAGCGCCAATAGCGCTAATGGTTTTTGCCGCGATGATTTTGACAACACCATCAACCCGATCTGGCAAAGCCAGGCCGGCGGCGGCACCTGGGAAATCATAAGCGACAAACTCCACCAGACCGATGAGGCAAATACCAACAGCAATCTGTACAGCCCCTTAAACCAAACTTCCGGATACACCTATCTGTATAATTGGACCGGCACTGCCACAGGCAGCAATGCCACCTTAAAACGTTTCGGACTGCACTTTTTTGTTGATGACCCCACGCAAACTAACCGCGGTAATTCTTACCTTGCATTTTTCCGTTTCGACCAGAACAAAATAGAAATTCAGAAAGGAACAAACAACGTGCTTGCCTTTGTCGATACCGTTACCTATGACCTTACCCCCGGAATTACCTATGATTTTAAGGTTACATACACTCCCGCCTCTGGATTAATCACTGTTTACCTGAATAATATCCTCATGCTCAACTGGACAGATCCTTCGCCCATTACCAGCGGTTCCTATATTTCACTACGCAGCGCCAACTGCAATCCAGTTTATGACAATCTCAGGGTTTATCGTTCACGAGGGTCATCCCAACTCATTACTGTGGGGGCAGGAGTCAACAAGGATGTTATGTTTGAAAATGCGGATACCACGCAACCCTCATGCATCATTTATACATTAGCCATTGATAAAATAAAGAATATTTCTTTCCCTGGTGTTTTAAACGCAAATATCGATTGGACGGCGCCTCTTTGTACCACAGTGAATGACGGTACGGGAAGCGATATCATCGAGACAAGTTCTTTTTCCACCCTTTCAGCAAACTGGATGGCCTCCACCGACACCAATTCGGACATTGCCAGGTATTGGTATGCCATAGGCACCACACAGGGAGGAACGGATGTGGCAGGGTGGACAGATAACGGACAAAACACCTGCGTTACCAAATCGGGATTGACACTTTCGGCCGGACAGACTTATTATTTCAGTGTTAAAACCGAAAACGGCGCCGGCATAATATCGGTGTGCAATTCAAACGGGGTGATAGTTATGGACCCAACTGATATTGAAGAGAACCAACACAATCCCCTTGTTGGGGTCTTTCCCAATCCGTTCAGCGACAACACTACCGTGTCGTTTGAATTAACAGGTAGTCAGCATATAAAGATTTCTCTTGTTGACCTTCTTGGTCGAAGCATTCTCCTGGCCGACCAGGTGTTTGCAGCAGGCAAACACAGCATAGATATCCATACAGGAGGGATTAATATTACGGAAGGCCTGTACTCCCTAAAATTTGAAAACGACGATCATATGTGGGTTGAAAAGGTGGTGCACTATTAGAGTTTTCCTTCTGCTATCATGCTTTTTCAGGTAAAGTATCCATCAACCCTGATAATTTTTACAACACCTGCATTCTGCTGGCATCCTGTTTAATAAACACGAACAACAGCAGGGTAAAAGCCAGCAGCGAAGAACCGCCATAGCTAATAAATGGCAATGGTATTCCAACAACAGGGGCCAATCCGATGGTCATGCCGATGTTGATTACCACATGAAAAAATATTATCGAAGCCAGGCCATACCCATAAATACGGCTATAAACCGAACGCTGGCGCTCGGCAATGAATAGTATGCGCAGGATAAAAAAGACAAACATAGCCAGAACCAGCAGGCTTCCCACAAAGCCCCATTCTTCTCCTATGGTGCAAAAAATAAAATCAGTGTTTTGTTCCGGCACAAATTTGAATTTGGTTTGGGTGCCATGCAGAAAGCCTTTGCCCAAAAAACCACCCGACCCAATGGCTATCTTCGACTGATTCACATTATAACCGGCATCTTTCACATCGGATATCTTGCCCAACAACACATCGATACGTTTTTGCTGATGCGGCTGCAGAGCATGTTCATAGAAAAGATTCACACTAAATACAAAGGCAATGACACCGGCCACAATCAAAGAATAATTCATGATGTTTTTGCGGTTCCTTCTGATAAAAAAGAACAACAACACAGCAACAGCCAATATAAAACCGCTGACTATAAACTTATTGATCAACAATGAAAAGATAAACAAAAATATCATGGCAAAACCAATTATCAGGACATTTCCCGATAATCCTTCGCGGTAAAGCACAAAAATAAACGCGGCAAAAACCAACATCGACCCCGTTTCGTTTTGCAACAAGATGATGATTACCGGCACCGCCAGCATGGCAAAAGCTTTCACACGCGTTGACATATCCTGTATCCGGATATCAATGCTGCTCAAAAATTTCGCCAGCACCAGATTGGTGGCAAATTTGGCTAGCTCCAGGGGCTGAAATCTAACCGATTCGGTGATGACAATCCACGAGCGGGAGCCATGTATCTCTTTGCCGATAAACAGGGTTGCCAGGAGCAGGAGTATGGCCAGCCCATAAATGATATAGGCAAAGGTGGAAAAAAACCTGGCATCGATTACCATTACGCATAAGGCCACCAACAGGGCTGTGGCAATCCATATCATTTGTTTTCCGTGTTCCTGCGAAAAATCAAAAAACGCCTTATGCTCCTCAGAATAACCGGCCGAATAGATATTAAGCAATCCCACGAAAATAAAAAACACATACAGCGCTATCAGCACCCAATCGATATTGGCCTTGGTATTTCGCGATGTGCTCATTGGATGTTGTCAATAAGTTTCGATTCCATAATTTCTTTTTCCAGGTCGGGCCGTTTTACCTTGCGGGTAAGATATTTTTCAATCATCAGGCTAACCACAGGCGCAGCCCAAGTAGCACCATATCCCGAATTTTCGACCACGGCGGCTATGGCAATCTGCGGATTATCTTTCGGGGCAAAAGCAATAAATATCGAGTGATTTTTTCCGGCATTCTGAGCCGTACCCGTCTTTCCGCACACTTTGATGCTGTCCATCCGCACATTATGTGCCGTACCGCCTTCTACCACCGCATACATTGCTTCTACTATATAATCGAAATAGTGGGGATCCACGGTGGCCTTGTGTTTTTTCAGGAATTTTTTAGTATTATTAGTCTCTTTGCCAATGGCTTTCACGATATGCGGCGTATAATAATAGCCCCTGTTGGCAATAACGGCTGCAAAATTGGCAAGCTGCAAGGGCGTTAGCAGTATTTCTCCCTGCCCGATACCCAGGGATATCACCGTGAGCGCACGCCAGCGGCTTTTTCCAAAATATTTATCGTAATACTTGCTGGTGGGAATGTTGCCCTCCGACTCACCCGGCAGGTCCACCCCCAGTCGTTTTCCCACACCAAAACTCAGCACATGGCTGCGCCAGGCATCGAAACGTTCGGTAGTATTTTTATACTTCTTGTTTTCAAGAATGTTTTTAAATGCCTTACAGAAATAAGCATTACATGATGTTTGTATGGCGCCGTGCAGAGCGATGGGGGAATAATGCCCGTGACATTTCACCATTTTCCCCTGGGTTAGCGGGAACCCACCATGGCAGGGATAGGCATCGGTGGTGTTCAACACACCCTCCTGCAAAGCAATAAGTCCAATCAGTGGCTTGAATGTGGAACCTGGTGGATATCGCCCCGACAAAGCCCGGTTGAATAGTGGCAGGTTTTTGTCCGAAATAAGTTTCAGATAATTCTTGGTACGGTCGCGGCCCACCAGGATATTGGGATCGTAAGTGGGACTCGACGAAATAGCAATAATGCCGCCGGTTTGGGGATCGATGGCCACCACGCTGCCGCGTTTGTCTTTCAGTAGCTCTTCGGCATACGACTGTAGCTCAACATCCAGTGTGGTAAACAATTTTTGGCCTGCCCGTGCTTTCAGGTCGTATTTTCCCTGCATATAACTGCCCATATCCCGTCCATGAACGTCCACCATGATAATGTGGTAACCTTTCTTCCCGCGCAATTCCTCTTCGTAAGATTTTTCCAGGCCGCTGATACCGATGTAATCGCCAGGGCGGTAATACTCGTTGGTATCAATAAGTTCAGGGGTAGCTTCACCGATATAACCCAGTATCTGTGCGGCATGCGGCTGAGGGTAGTTACGGATAGTCCTAGTCTGTATATAAAATCCAGGATATTCCAGCAGTTTTTCCTGAAGCATGGCATAGATTTCCTTGGGCAGTTTTTCTTCGATAATTGTAGGAAGATAAGGCGAATATTTATAGGCGGCTTTTAGTTTTTTCCTTAAATCGGCCCTGTCTATCCCCGTGAGGGCGCAAAATCCCGCAGAATCAAAAGTGCCGGGTATCTGCCGCGGAATGGCCATCAGGTCGTAGGCGGCTTCATTGAACAACAAGAGTTTTCCGTTGCGGTCATACACCAGGCCCCGCGCAGGATACTCGGTGATATAGCGAAACGCATTGTTGCGGGCCGACGACTGATATGTGTTATCAATGACCTGCATATAAAACAACCGAATCATAAATATAACGCCAAACACTAAAAAAATTCCTGAAATAACATACCGTCTGGACGAATAATTTTTCTGAAGCCGCATCACAAAATTTTAAACATCAAAATTAGTGATTTCTATCGAGGCCTCTAATTAATAATGGCTAATTTTGATTGGAAAATAATAAAAGACAAAAATTATCAAGTTTCGCAGGAAGTTCATTTTTCCAAAA
>DAONFU010000016.1:5388-25221 GCA_035403765.1 Bacteroidales bacterium | reverse complement strand
TTATGGCACAAAAATTTACCTTTTGGCAAATGATGGGGTTTGGGGACACGAAAACTGTTTTTGATTATGCCACGACCTATATGCCTGAAAATTTCAACTGGTGGGTGTTTTTGTGTGGTGTGCTGATGCATTTCTCAGCATTAATTTTATTGATAAGAAAAAACAGTATGGATAATAATTGAACCCCGCTTTACCTATGGGATTTTTATTAATGAGGCTGTTTCAAAAGAGGATTTTAAACGATTTTTTCTCAGTGATTCTCTGTGGCTTCTCTGTGAGACTCTGTGTAACAGTGAAATAAAAAAATAACACAGAGTTACACGGAGGTTTTTTGAGACAGCCTCAGTAACTAAAAAATGCTTTCTTTTCAAAGGATTCAGCGGACTGCATTCTTTCCGTACATAACTATCCTATCAAGCGAAAACACCATTCCCGGTTCGCAATTTCCCGGCATTTTATTATTTAAGTTCACAGGTCACTGTTTCAACGGTGGGCCCCTGTCCCTGTTCTGCGTAAGGCGAGGCGTAAGACCGCACCGATTCGCCCATTTTACATCCCGATTCAGAATCTTTTTTTGTTGACGTAAAGGAATTGGTAATGGTGTTCATTGTTATTTGCTCCGGATAGTTTTCTCCGCCATTCGTATAGGCTGGTACGGTTACTGTCTGCAGACAACTGCATGTATAGGTTTTTTTGCACGAAACCATCAATATCAGGCCTGCAACAATTGCCAGATATAATATATTGAATTTTTGTCTTTTCATTTTTGTCATTGTTTAGTAAATATCTTTTCCCGTCTGGTCTCTATTATCAACTTATTTGTCCAAAATTACTTGTTTTTTGCAAATTCATGATAAAATTCGTATATTCGTATTGATTTTCTAAGATTTTAAGGATGAAAAAAAAGATTTTTCTTCTTTTTGCATGTTTTTTCAGCTTAATTTCTGGCATCAAGGCACAGGTGGTTATCAACGAATATTCCTGTGCCAACGTCAGTTCATTTGTGGACAATTTTGGCCAATATGAAGACTGGATCGAGGTATATAACCCCATGGCTATCGCTGTTAGTTTGGATGGCTGGTATCTGAGCGATAAAAAAAACAACCCTACGAAATGGAAGATAACATCGGCCACCATTCCTTCGCATGGATTTTTGCGTATTTGGGCTTCAGGAAGGGATATTAAGACAGGCACGCTTCATGCAGGCTTTAAACTCACGCAATGTCTGCCCGAAGCCATCGTAATTGCTGATGCATCGGGAGATATTGTAGATTCTGTTACCATTAACCCCACTTTGGAAGGTCATTCAAGAGGAAGAACCACGAATGGGGCTGCCACCTGGAGCGTATTTTTAACACCCACACCCAACGCCGGCAACACCAACCCTTATGCAGAATATGCCACGCGTCCTGTGATGAGTGTTGCTGCAGGTTTTTATGCTGCGACTCAAAATGTTGCCATTTCATCACCCGACCCCGGCGTAACTATCCGTTACACTACAAACGGAAGCACTCCAACAACTTCATCTGCTGCCTATACAAGCCCGATTGCCATTACCGCCACCACAGTGTTGCGGGCCAAAGCATTCAGTACTTCACCCAATGTCCCTGCGAGTTTTGTGGAGAGCAACACATATTTTATCAACAGCAGCCATACGGTAGAAGTGGTTTCTATTTTCGGTGATGCAGTGATGGCCCTGATGAACGGCACCCAGAGCGAACCATACACTGGCGTGGAATATTTCGACCACAACGGACAATTTGTTACCGAAAGTTATGGCAACACCAATAAACACGGCAACGACTCCTGGGCCTATTCGCAGCGGGGTATAGACTTTGTAAGCCACGACCAGTATGGCTATAATTATGCTTTGTTGGGGCAGTTATTCAATTCCAAGCCGCGCACCGAGTTTCAGCATATCATGTTCAAGGCTGCCGCGAATGACAACTACCCATTTTCGACAGCAGGATCGGCTCACATACGCGACTCTTATGTACACACCCTTTCGCAAAAAGCCCACCTCCACATGGATGAAAGAACTTGGGCGCCCTGTGTGATGTATGTCAACGGCCAGTACTGGGGCGTTTACGATACCCGCGAAAAGGTGGATGATAAGGATTTTATGGAATATTATCACGATACCAAAGAGGACTCACTGCAAATGCTGAAAACCTGGGGAGGCACCTGGAGCGAATACGGCGGGACTCAGGCGCAGACAGACTGGGACAACCTCCGCAACTTTATTATTAACAACAACATGGCTGATCCGGCAAACTATCATTATGTGGACAGTTTGTACAGCATAAAAAGCCTTGCCGATTATGTGATATTAAACTCGTTTGCCGTATGTTCCGATTGGCTGAACTGGAACACCATCTGGTGGCGGGGACTTAATGTAAATGCCGATAAAAAGAAATGGCGCTACTGCCTCTGGGACGAGGATGCCACGTTTAATCATTACATCAACTACACGGGAATACCCAACACCAATATTGATGCCGATCCCTGCGACCCCAATTCGCTGAGCAATCCCGGAGGACAGGGACATATTCCTGTGCTCAATGCCCTACTGCAGAACCAAGATTTTTATCAGTACTATATCATGCGATATTTCGATTTACTGAACGGCCCGCTTACCTGCAACCGCATGATAAACCTGCTCGACAGCATGATTAATGTCATTCAGCCCGAAATGCAACAGCATATCAGCCGCTGGGGAGGCACGTACAGCGAATGGTGGACAAATTATCAAACTTTGAGGACATTTATACAGGACCGCTGCAATATGGTGGTGCAACTGTTTGATCACTGCTGGCCTGTTACAGGACCCTTCCCGCTGGTGGTGGATGTGGATCCCCCCGGTGCGGGCACTATCGAACTCAATTCGCTGATATTAACCACCTTTATCTGGTCAGGTCAGTACCCGGGAAATATGAACATCCTGATGAAGGCCATACCGGTTTCAAATTATTGTTTTGATCACTGGGAGTTTCAGCACCATACCCCAACGCCGGGCATTAACGATACTGCGATTTCCTTTCTTTTTACCACGGGCGATACCGTGATAGCACATTTTTCGGGCAGCACGGCTCCAGCCGCTGTTGCCACGCCATCAACAATTTGTGTTGGCGACTCCTCGGTGCTGCAGGTTAGTTCGGGAAGTTCATTTTTATGGAGCCCCGCTACCGGCTTAAGCTGTTCCACCTGTGCCAACCCCATAGCCTCGCCAAGCGTAACAACCACTTATACAGTAGCAGTGTCTGGTGCCTGCGGCAGTGGCACAGCTTCAGTTACCGTTACTGTTGAACAATATGGTGTGTCAAACCCAACGGTTTCCGCCACTTACACAACCTTGTGCCTGGGCGATACCACCCTGTTAAGTTGCAGCAACGCCAATACCTATTCCTGGAGTCCGGCCGGCGGATTGAGTTGTACCGACTGTCAAAACCCCATGGCGGTACCCGCCAATACAACCACCTATACCGTTTCTGTAAGCGGCGATTGCAGTTATGGTTCGGCCAGCATAACCATTGCCATCGCGCCTCCGCCCGTTCTTACGCATAGCGGCGATGCTACGATATGCCCGGGGAGCAGCGTTCAGCTTACGGCTTCCGGCGGGGCCACCTACTCCTGGTCGCCTTCAGACGGGCTGAGCTGTGTCAATTGTTCCAATCCTGTGGCATCACCGGGAATAACAACCACCTACTCTATTGTTGCATCCAACGGTCCCGGTGCAGGGTGCCAGGATTCCGACCTGCTTACCGTTAATGTTACGGGGGTCTGCCCCGATCTGTATATCCCCACCGGTTTTTCCCCTAACGGTGACCAAAATAACGATATCTATCTGATTTTTGGTGACCTGGAAGCTATGGAACTGGTAATTTATGACCGATGGGGACATGAAATTTTTAAAACCAGCGACCAATCTGCAGGATGGGATGGCACCTATCCTTATAACGGCAAAGAGGCGCCAACAGGGATTTATGCATATAAGCTCACAGCAACAGATTACAAAGGAGAGACAATAAAAAAGACTGGCAATATAACACTGGTAAGATGAGGTACAAACATTTTCTGATAGCGGTGTTTTTTCTTACAGGATTGCCCATGCTAAAGGCACAAGATATCCATTTTTCGCAGACCGGCCAGACTCCGTTACTTTATAATCCGGCATGCACCGGTGCTTACGATGGGTTTTACCGCGGTATCATTAATTTTAAAAACCAGTGGGTGGAAATGGGCAAGCCCTACCGGACCTTCATGGGGTCGTATGATATGCCCATCTTTATCAAAAAGAATAGTAAAAGTGCCGCCTATCTGGGTGCGGGGGCTTTGTTATTTACTGATAAGGCCGGAGATTCTCATTTGAGTACCACCCATTTTGGTGCGGCCATATCGTGTATTGTGCCTGTAGGGCTATCCCAAAAATTATCCGCCGGCATCCTGGGCGGGGTTACGCACAGCGCCATAGACCTTTCTTCTATCCAATGGCCCAACCAATACAACGGGCAGAGTTACGATCCTAATCTGCCCTCCTATGAGGCAGGACAAACAGCTTCCTATGTATCTTATGATCTGGCTGCCGGTATTTTATATCACTGGCAAAAACCATTAAACTCGTTCAGCGGCAGGCACATTGCGTCCTTTGATTTCGGGGCGGCCCTGTTTCATGCCACCAAGCCGAAACAAAGGTTTTTCAGTATTACCGATGAACGCAAATATCCGCGTATTGTTTTTCATTCCGATGGCCGTTATGATTTTGAGGATACCAGGGTGGGCATTATTCCCTCGGCGCTTTTTATGTTTCAGGGAGCCTCGTACGAATTGGAAGCCGGCGTGCTGGTGCGGATTCTTACCAACAGCGTTACCAACTATACCGGATACACCACCGAATCGGCCTTATCGGTAGGGGTTCATTACCGGCATAAAGATGCCATTATTCCGCAGGTTTATTTTGAAATACACGATTTTGGAATCGGGTTGTCATACGATATCAACATTTCTTCTTTTTCCCGGGCGTCAAAACTAAAGGGAGGCCTCGAGATATCAGTTAACTATGCAAAAATGCGGGGAGCCTTATACCGAAACAGGTAGAAGGAATGGTTGATGGTGGTCTTGCAAGATAATTTCGTGAATTTATCCTGCAGGTTTCCATTCCGCCTCGATAATTTGTTATAATTTTGGGTCTGAATACAGAAACCAATATATGAATATTTTACTCCTGGGATCCGGCGGACGTGAACATGCTTTTGCATGGAAACTTTCGCAAAGTCCCTTATTGGATAAGCTCTACATTGCCCCCGGAAATGCCGGTACTGCCTCCTGTGGCGAAAACATTGATTGCAGCCCATTGGATTTCGAAAAAATTGAGCTGTTCGTTAAAGAAAAACAAATCGGGCTGGTGCTGGTAGGGCCAGAAGATCCCCTGGTGCAGGGTATCTATGATTATTTTCAGGCACACGAAGAATTGAAAAACATTCCCGTGATAGGACCTTCGCAAAAAGGTGCGCAGCTCGAAGGAAGCAAGGACTTCGCCAAGGTATTTATGCAAAAATACAATATCCCTACCGCTGCCTACCGGACATTTACCAGGGAAACACTGCAAGAAGGATTTTCTTTTATTGATACATTAAAACCTCCTTATGTTTTAAAGGCCGACGGGCTGGCAGCCGGAAAAGGCGTGGCGATCTTAAACAATACCGGTGATGCCAAGGCAGAACTGGAACAAATGCTGGCCGGTTCAAAATTTGGCAAGGCAAGCGAAAAAGTGGTAATCGAGGAATTTCTTAAAGGTATTGAGCTTTCTGTTTTTGTGCTTACCGACGGCCAACATTATCAGGTATTGCCCGTTGCCAAAGATTATAAAAAAATCGGCGAAGGCGATACAGGCCCGAACACCGGCGGTATGGGCGCTGTTTCCGGGGTGCCCTTTGCCGATGATGCCTTCATGGAAAAAGTGCACGAAAGGATTATTAAGCCAACCATCCAGGGCCTGCAACAGGAAAAAATCACGTATAAGGGTTTTATTTTTATGGGCCTGATGAATGTAGGCGGCGATCCATACGTGATTGAATATAATGTGCGTATGGGCGACCCTGAGACAGAAAGCGTGTTGCCCCGCATAAAAAACGACCTGGTGGAACTGTTGCTTGCAACGGCAGGCGGAACCCTGCATACGAAAAAAATGAAAATAGATGATCGCTATACTGTTACTGTTATGATGGTCTCGGAAGGATACCCCGGAAGCTACCAAAAAGGAAAGAAAATTGCCGGACTGAACACCCTTGACGGCAGTATTGTATTTCATGCCGGAACAGCCGTGGATGCAGAAGGAAACATCATAACAAACGGAGGCCGGGTATTGGGGGTGATGTCCTTTGGGGACACGCTGACGGAGGCAAGGGAAAAATCGTACAAAAATACGGCTGTCATTGATTTTGAGGGAATGTACTACAGACACGATATCGGCAACGATTTGATGTAACACAGGCAATATTTTGTTTACACGAATTTTTAAATATCACACCAATTTTCAGATAGTATTTATCCTGCTGGTCGCTTTGGCGTTATGGCTGCCGGCATTCTTTAAAGGCGTCGCCATGACGGGTACTTTCGACCTTTCTTATGGATACAACATTCTTTTTTATAAAATATACAGCATTCCCTGGCTATATATGGGGTTGGCTTTTATTTTATTGTTAGCCGAGGCCCTGGTGCTGAATACCATGCTTGCCGAATTTAAAATTTCGCCCAAAAACTCTTACCTTTCAGCCTTTTTATATATTTTACTGATGAGCAGCAGTCCCAATTTGCTTACGCTGCATCCTTTTCTTATCGTCAACGCCTTTATCATTGCCGTATTAATGCTGCTTCTTGAAATAAAAAACAAAGACGACTGCTACCGCGAGATTTTTTTGTGCGGCATTCTAACTGGCGTTGGTTCGCTGTTTTATTTTAAGGCCGTAGGCTTATTGATAACAATATGGATATTTATTCTGCTTTACCGGTCTTTTACCTGGCGGGAATGGTTTATCAGCCTGTTGGGAGTAGTCACGGTGTATGTGTATTTGTTTGCCTATTTCTTTCTGAAGGATCAATTGTCGGTGGTATTGTTTGATTACCGGAGGGTTTTTTCCGCCATGAACTTTGGCGGGGATTTCCGCACGCCTTCCGTATATCATTATATAACCTTCGCCCTGATAGTGATCTTATTTTTGATTTCTACGGTAAAGATGTTTGTGTTGTCGCATGAAAAGGTTATTCACGTTAGAAAAGGCTTATATGCAATATTCTGGCTCCTTGCCGTCAACGCCTTGAGCGTGCTGTTTCTTGTAAAAAATCTGATGTACGAATTTTCTTATACCCTTCTTCCGCTGTCGGTACTTGTCGCTTATTATTACCTGAATCTGAAAAAAAACCTTTTCGGCGAAATTATGCTCGGCCTTTTCATTGTTTCCATAATTCTTCAGAAATTATTTATCAGTTAGTTTTTTTTGGACAGGCCGGTAAAACTCAATGGTGCCGGATACTTTATTGCTTAAATCCAGCTCGCTCAACCCAACTTTACGGCCCGAATAGGCATTGTTCTGGTGGGCAATTTCATAAATCCCTTTTCCTTTGATGCTGAAAATGATGGCGGTGTGTAATTTGAATACCTCTTTGTAAATTTTATTGCCATCTTTATATTTCAATGTTGCGTTATAAAATTGCAGGATGTCGCCAGGGAAAATGCTGTCGGTTGCCGGATTGATTCTTTGTCCCCACTTGTATTTCCCATCCCATGCACAATTATTTTTTGTTACCGCACGGTAAGCCAGATCCCAACATTCACCATAATCAACTTTTTTCCCTATCACAGTATTCACGTAATCAATAATTTTTTTATTTGTTTCCGGCATCTCCTGTGCCTGAACACGGCAGGTGCAAAAAAAAATTAACAGGGTAAGGAAAAATGTTTTTTTCATGCCTTGCATAGCTATTATTACTATTAACGTAAGAATATCGGAAATAATACTTATTAACCAAAAAAACGGGGATAAAATAAAAAATTGTATTTTATGTTTTTATCACTGATGAGCATTATAATTATAAATTTGTAAAAAAAAATATAGTGGCCAATCCAATCAGAAAATTAGCCGGACAGACGGCCATTTATGGCGTGAGCACCATAGTTGCCCGCCTGATGAATTACCTGATGGTGCCTATACATACCCGCATATTTGCACCTCCCGATTATGGCATAGTGGGCGAAATGTACGCTTATGTTTCGTTGCTGATAGTGTTGCTTACCTATGGCATGGAAACGGCATTTTTCAGATTTTACGAAAAAAACAATCCCGATAAAGAAAGAGTTTATAATGCCGCCAACATTTCACTGGTAGTAAGTTCCGCGTTTTTTATCCTGCTGATCTTCTTGGTGGCCCAGCCGCTGGCCGATATGATCAGGTACCCTCAACACAGCGAATATGTCCGGTGGTTTGCCCTCATTATTGCCTTTGATGCCCTGTCCACCATTCCTTTTGCCAAACTCCGGGCCATAAACCGGCCAAAAATGTTTGCCTTTATAAAAATTTTCAACATCTCGGTTTATGTAACACTCAACCTGTTCTTTTTGCTACTGTGCCCCTACCTGTTTAAAAACGGCTTATTCACCGGCCTGACCAATCTGGTATATGACTCTTCAATTGGTGTCGGGTATATATTTATTGCCAACCTGGCTGCCAGCGGAATAACTTTAGTAATGCTTTATGTCATTGTCCCCATCAGCAAATTCCGCATGGAGTCTGCAGTCTGGAGAAAAATGATCCGCTATGCCATACCCCTGCTGATATTTGGCCTGGCCGGAATAATAAACGAAACCATCGACCGCATACTGCTTAAATATTTATCACCAGCCGACATTGCTATGTCGCAGGTAGGTATTTATTCAGCCTGTTACAAAATTTCCATCATGATGACCATTGTGATTCAGGCTTTTAAATATGCCGCCGAACCATTTTTCTTTTCACAGGCCAAAGAGTCCAATGCCAAACTGTTGTACGCCGATGTGATGAAGTATTTTGTAATTGTTTGTTCCTTTATTTTTCTCGCCATCATGATGTATATCGACGTGGTAAAATATTTTGTCGGCAAAGATTATTTTGAAGGGTTGGTCGTGGTGCCAATACTATTGTTAGCCAATATGTTTCTTGGAATATTTTATAATCTTTCCATATGGTACAAACTCACCGACAAGACAAGGTTTGGCGCCTACCTTTCCATCATGGGTGCTGTCATAACCCTGGTGCTAAATTATTTGCTTATACCGATTTTGGGCTATCTGGGCTCGGCCTGGGCCACATTTTTCTGTTACACTTCCATGATGGTGGCCTCATACTTCATCGGGCAAAAACACTATCATGTCAATTATAATGTCAAGAGGATACTTTTTTACATATCGGTGCCTGTTGCATTATATTACGGCAGTACTTATATTGTAACCGATATGCAATGGGTCCATTGGACTATAAACACATTACTGCTGATAAGCTTTGTTGTGATGGTTATTGTTATTGAAAAATCAAAAAAAATAAACCTAATCAGGAAATAATGAACATAAAAATTGTCAACAACTCAAAACATCCTTTGCCAAAATACGAAACCGATGCTTCCGCCGGAATGGACCTAAGGGCCAACCTCGACAACCCTGTTTTATTGAAGCCCATGCAGCGGGTACTTGTGCCTACCGGCCTATTTATCGAAATTCCCATAGGTTTTGAAGCCCAGGTTAGGCCCCGCAGCGGATTGGCCATAAAAAAAGGGCTTACCGTGCTTAACACGCCCGGCACCATTGATTCCGACTACCGAGGAGAAGTAATGGTTATTTTGGTTAATCTTTCTGCCGAAGATTTTGTGATTAATGATGGCGAAAGGGTGGCGCAGATGGTAATTGCGCGGCACGAAACAGCTTCGTGGATCGAAGTGGATGGGCTGCAGAAATCTGACCGTGGAGCAGGAGGTTTTGGCCATACAGGCAACAAATAGAAAGGCAAATTCTCTTAAAATTTGTTAAAATAATTTTCCGCCAAAGGCCTATATGTGCCTGTATTTTAATTCATTATTACAAAAAACTATCTCCCGTGGCAAAAAAAACCTTTGCCATGTCTGAATTAATATTTTCCTTTGCAACTTGTTTAATAAAAAATTATAATTATGTCAGACATTACAGCAAGAGTAAAAGCTATCATAGTTGATAAGCTTGGCGTAGACGAAAACGAAGTAACCCCCGAAGCAAGTTTCACCAACGACCTGGGTGCGGATTCTCTTGACACTGTTGAATTAATCATGGAATTTGAAAAAGAATTCAACATAGCCATTCCCGACGAAGAGGCTGAAAAAATCGGAACGGTTGGCGATGCCATTAAGTATATCGAAAATAATACGAAGTAAGACTTTTTTTAATGGAGTTACGTCGGGTTGTTGTTACCGGGCTTGGCGCAATAACCCCTATTGGCAACAATCTTAATGAATATTGGGATGCGTTAGTCAGAGGGGTTAGCGGATGCGCGTCAATTACACGCTTTGACACTGCTAAGTTTAAAACAAAAATTGCCTGCGAAGTAAAAAATTACGACGCTGGTAATTATTTTGATCGCAAAGAAGCGAAAAAACTTGACTTGTATGCGCAATTTGCTATGGTGGCGGCCCAGGAGGCTATGGCCGATGCAGCTTTCGACCTGACGGCCATTAATTTAAACCGGGCCGGAGTAATCTGGGGCTCTGGAATTGGCGGGCTGGATACTTTTACCGATGAAATGCTGGAATTTGCCAAAGGTGACGGCACTCCACGTTTTAATCCGTTTTTTATTCCCAAAATGATAGCCGATATTGCCGGCGGGAATATTTCCATAAAATACGGATTTAAGGGGACCAACTATTCCACCGTGGCAGCCTGTGCCTCATCCACACACGCCATCATCGATGCCTTTACCTATATCCGGATGGGAAAAGAAGACGTCATGATCACCGGCGGATCCGAAGCAGCCATTGGCGTTGGCGGTATTGGCGGTTTTAATGCCATGCACGCCATTTCGGTTCGCAACGACGATCCCGCTACGGCTTCGCGTCCCTTTGACAAAGACAGAGACGGTTTTGTGCTTGGCGAAGGAGCTGGCACCCTGATATTGGAAGAATTAAATCATGCACTGAATAGAGGCGCCAAAATCTATTGCGAAATAGTGGGTGGCGGCTTATCGGCCGATGCTTACCATATCACCCAGCCACATCCCGAAGGCGAGGGCGCCTATAGGGTGATGCTTAATGCTTTGCAGGATGCAGGCATGCAACCTCAAGACATCGACCATGTCAATACCCACGGCACCTCCACGCCACTAGGCGATATTGCCGAATCAAAGGCTATTGTGGCTGCTTTTGGCGATCATGCCTACAAAATGATTGTCAACTCCACAAAATCCATGACCGGGCATTTGCTGGGTGCCGCCGGCGCCGTTGAATCCATTGCCTGTATCATGGCCATAAATCATGGTATTATTCCTCCAACCATCAACCACTTTGCCGACGACCCCGACGTGGACAACCGCATAAATTTTACCTTTAACAAAGCCCAAAACCGGGAAATAAATACCGCACTCTGCAATACTTTTGGCTTTGGCGGACACAACGCTTCATTGATTTTCAAGAAATTTAACGGTTAATCTCTTCTGGCCACGACTACTGATAAAGAATTATCTAAGGCAATACAAAATATTCTCGGGTTTAAGCCCGGCAATATAAATTTGTATCAACTGGCTTTTTTGCACCGTTCGGCCGCCACCGAAGTTATTGGTGGTCACAAAAGCTCCAACGAACGTCTGGAATATTTGGGAGATGCCGTCTTAAGCTCCATAATTGCCGACTTTCTCTTCAGAAAATATCCTCTGAAAGATGAAGGGTTTCTGACCGAAATGCGTTCAAAACTTGTCAGCAGGCCACAGCTTAATAAACTTTCGCAAAAACTCGGCATCGACAAACTGATTACTTCGGAACACGACAGCGGCAGTGTGTACAAGTCGATCACCGGAGATGCTTTCGAAGCCCTGGTAGGCGCCATCTACCTCGACAAAGGGTACACTTTTACAACAAAAATTATCATTAACCAGATTATCAAATGCCTGGTAGATATTGACACCCTGGAAAAAACCGAATTAAACTATAAGAGTGCCTTGCTTGAATTGGCCCAGAAAGAAAAAAAACAGCTTGATTTCAAGGTGGTTCAGGAAAGCGGCAAGGGTTTTTATAAGCAATATGTGGTGGAAGTTGTGTTTGACAACAAAATGCTCGCAAAAGGTTATGGCTTTTCCATCAAAGAAGCCGAGCAAAACGGCGCCGAAAATGCATATTCCATGCTGAATCCTCCGGAAAATACAAAACCGTAAATGTATTTCTTATTGTAAAAAATGTATTTTTGCCTTTCTTTGTGAATTAATTTTTCAATGAATAAAGGTAAAAAAACGATAGAACGCCTGCTTGTCTGGAGATTAAAACACCTCAGCGATCGAAATTTCCTTATGATTTTGAGTGTTTTATGTGGTTTTATCTCAGGTGTTTTTGCTGTATTTACCAAAAACCTGGTGTTTTTTATCGAAAGCCTTACCCTCTTTGATAAAAACCCGGGGCAACTTCATTATGAATACTTTTTTTACCCGCTGATTGGTATTTTCCTTGCCATTTTGTTTAAGAAGTATGTGGTAAAAAAACAGCTGAATTATGGCATACCCGGTGTGCTGCGGTCCATTTCAAGGGAAAGCGGCTATATGTCGCCAAAAAGTATCTATTCGCCGGCTGTTGCCAGTTCCATCACCCTGGGTTTTGGCGGATCGGTGGGAATGGAAGGCCCGTCAGTAAACATGGGAGGCGCCATAGGCTCCAATGTAGGTCGCTGGCTTGGGTTGAAGTATAACCACATTGTGTTGCTTATGGCCTGCGGATCGTCAGCGGCCATCGCCGGTTTGTTTAAAGCCCCCATCGCTGGCGTGGTGCTTGCCCTGGAGGTGCTTATGATTGACCTGTCGCTGGCCTCGCTGGTACCGTTGCTCATCGCCGCGGTTACCGGAACCCTCACCTCCTATTTTTTTCTGGGACAAAACAATATTTATAATATTGCTCCTTTAGATCCGGTCGATTTTACCAACCTCCTGTATTTTGCTGTTTTAGGGATTTTTTGCGGGTTTATCTCGGTGTATTTTACCCGTGTATTGAAGTTTTTTGATAAGTATTTCAATAAAATTAAAAACACCTATATCAGAATGTTGGTTGGGGGCGGCCTGCTTGGCGGCCTGATTTTGTTGTTGCCGTCACTCTATGGCGAAGGGTATCACCAGATCAACCAATGTCTGAAGGGAAATTTTGATTTTGTGTTCGGTAACAATCCTTTTAGCTTTTTAGGCAACGGCGTAGGTGCGGCCATTATCTTGCTCGCGGCCATCATCGTTTTTAAAGTGATTGCCACCTCGCTCACATTCAGCGCCGGCGGTGTGGGCGGAATTTTTGGCCCTACACTTTTTTTGGGGGCAATCACCGGCCTTTTATTTGCCTTACTGGTCAGTTTTCTCGATATCAAAGAGTTGCCCGCCACCAAATTTGCCCTTGCCGGCATGACCGGCTTGCTGGCAGGGGTTATGCATGCGCCGCTAACCGGCATATTTCTGATTGCGGAAATTACCGGAGGATATCAGATGATAATTCCGCTGATTATCACCGCCTCTATCTCATACCTGACCATAAGATCCTTTATCCCCTATTCGGTGGATGCCATAGAACTTGCCGAAAAAGGCGAGCTGATAACCCATGACAAAGACAAATCGGTGCTGAACCTGATGAAAATTGACAAACTCATCGAAACCAATTTTATCACGGTGTCACCCGATGATTATCTGGGGCAACTCGTAAAGGTAATTGCGCGTTCCGAACGAAACATTTTTCCGGTGGTTGATAAAGAAAATAATTTGCTGGGCATCATCTTTCTTAATGATATTCGCGGTGTTATTTTTAATCAGGCCTTGTATGGCAAATTATTTGTCCATAACCTGATGTTTATGCCTTCGCCCCTGGTGAGCCCCGATGAATCGATGGAGGATGTGGCCCTGAAATTCGAAAAAACGGATAATTATAACCTTCCCGTGGTAAAAGACGGAAAATATATAGGCTTTGTGTCGCGGGCAAATTTCTTTTCGCAGTACCGGCAAATGGTTAAACAATTTTCGGAAGACTGAAAAAGTGGAATGACAGTTTTTTTGAAGTATTGGAGACCATCAGCTCTCCTCTGAAAGACTGCCAGATTCATTCACCAGCCATCTATTCCATAACGGGTTAGAAAGCATCCCTTGTGTTTTCAGCAAGTTTCTTTAGAATCCCCTTTCGGGAGTGACGGCAATACCTTTCGTGGGCGGCAATCAACTCAATGTTTTTTTACGATGATATCCGGGGTGGAAATAATGTTGCTTGCCTGCAACGCCCTGTCAACAAGGTAAGCCTCAAATTTGATGGTATCATAAACCGAAAAAGGATTGTTGATAAACATCTCAATCTCAATCTCTCCCTTGATGGCGCCCGTGCTGCTTGACGATTTCAACACGGGAATTCTGGAGTTAAAGGTTACAGAAGGCTCTACGGGGACAAACTGCCCATGTTGCTTTTCGAAGTAAGTGATAAAAAAATTATAATAATATATGCTGTTTTTGTCAAAAGGCGGCAAGGTATCGCCGTTGTCAAGGCCCATATCGCCATCTCCGTCGGTAAAATAAACTTTCAATATGCCTTTTTCATCAATATTATTTGCATTCCGGAGAACAGAAAAATCCCTGTATTCGAGATAGGGCACCTCGGGAAAATCCTCTTCTTTGTTGCATGAAACAAATGCAGCTATCGCGGCAGCGAGAAGGATTATTATTGTGAAACGGGCTTTCATCCGGATATTCTTAGTATTTTTGAATATAAAATTACACAAATTTTCCGATCTGATGAATGTTGAAGAACTGAAATTTAAAATATTTAACATTACCTCGTTCACTGAATTTAATGATCTTGCGTTGGAAATATTTCATTTTCAGTATGAGCAAAACAGTGTTTATCAGCAGTTTGTTAATTTGCTGCCAATAGCTGTTAATAAGATTACTTCGTGTTATGATATTCCCTGTCTTCCAGTTGAATTTTTTAAATCGCACGAAATACGAAGTACGGACACCCCCGCGGAACTTGTTTTTAAGAGTAGCGGGACAAGTTCGGCCCAGCGCGGAAAAAATCTGGTGTTTTCAAAATCGCTATACGAAAAAAGTATTGAAAAAAGTTTTACCTCACTGATAGAAAATCCGGAAGAAACCTTAATACTTGCGTTGACGCCTGACTATCAACAGGAACCGCAGTCGTCGCTGGCTTTTATGCTGGATTTTCTTATTAAAAAATCCAGACATAAGGAAAGTGGGTTTTACCTGAACAATGCTGACGGGTTAAAAAAGGTTTTGACCTCTCGTCAGGGAGAGAAAAAAATCCTTTTCGGCATCAGTTGGGCGCTGCTTGACTTTGCGGAAACAAATCCCTGCAAGCTGATAGACACACTCGTTATAGAAACCGGTGGCATGAAAGGCCGCCGAAAAGAAATCACCCGCCGGGAACTGCATGAAATTTTGAAAAAAAATCTGGATGTACCCGAAGTGTTTTCAGAATACAGCATGTGTGAACTTATGTCGCAGGCCTATTCCACAGGTGACGGGCTATTTAAAACACCTCCCTGGATGAAAATTTATATTCGCGAATTTAATGACCCCTTTGCCTGCGCCGACGACGAAAAAAACGGCGGAATAAACATTATTGACCTGGCCAACCTTTATACCTGTTCCTTTATTTCAACCAAAGACGTAGGGGTTATGCACGCCGACGGGACTTTTGAGGTGCATGGCCGGTTTGACGACAGCGATATCAGGGGCTGCAGTCAGCTGGTGTAATTATATTTTATAAAAAAACAGCTATTTCCAAATTAGTTTATATATTTGCAAAGGAAATTTTAATACCGAAGATCAATGAGAAAAATGTTTTTATTAGCTGTGGCGGTGCTTTCTGTATTTGCTTTTGCCTCCTGCAAAAAATGTGTTACCTGTAGTTATGAATACGATTATCTTGGACAAAAACAAGTGGTTTCGTACCCCCAGGAATGCGGCAGTAGCAAGAAAATCAACGATTATAAAGACATGGTGGAAGCCGATGCCTTACGTCATGGTGTAGAATCAACCTGCACCAAAGACTAATATTTTTCGTTTCACTTATGCCCATTCGGGCATTAATGATAATATTCTCCAGCAGCAATAATTGATAACAATTATTGCTGCTTTATTTTTTCTTTTCTCAAAACAGCTCTGTCTGATTTACCTGTTGATGTAGGCCGGGGCCATCATTTTTGGGAGAGTTCACTTTTTTTGAAACAGGATACATATCCATTTTTTCAGCAGCAATGGGTAAACACAATTTTTGCAGTTCACCCTCCAAGTTGCTTGTTAACCATATCTTTTCGGCTTCTTTGGAATCAAATATTACCGGCATGCGATGGTGTAGCTTCTGTATCAAAGTATTTGATCCGGTGGTAAGAATGGCAAAAGTAGTGATGATTTCATTTTGGGGGCCCGTCCACACGCTCCAGATGCCGGCCATGGAAAACACCGGCCTGTCTTGAAGCATAATACGAAAGGGCGTTTTTTCGGCATCATGCGACCATTCGTAAAAAGAATCGGCAGGCACAAGGCAGCGCCGGGTCTGCAACGCTTGTCGGAACGCTGGTTTCGAGGATACGGTTTCGGTGCGGGCATTTATCATTTTGCTTCCTACCGATAAGTCTTTTGCCCAAAAAGGTACAAAACCCCATTTAAAATAACTAAAACCACCCGTATCCTGATTGCTTATTACTGCCAGTGGTTGTGAAGGAGCACAATTATAGCGGGCCTGGTAATTCTCAGGGACAAAACCAAAATATTCTTCAATAATATTTTTGCCGGGTGCAAAAGAAAACCGCCCGCACATAGTTACGGGGTTTAAAAAATTATTTTATCAGCACCACATTGCCTTTCAGGGCATGATGGTGCTTGAGGGCATCATAATAGGACACATACCAAACGTACAAACCTTCGGTGGCAACATTGCCGTTAACGGTACCATCCCAGCCTGTTTCGATGTCGGTAGTGTTAAATACCAGCTTTCCCCAGCGATCGTAAATGTTCATATAAAACCTTTCGGGGTCTATCCCTTCGCCAAAAGCCTTGAACGTTGGGTTTTTCCCATCCTGATTTGGCGTGAAAGCATTGGGAATATAAATAGTGGAATATGGTTGGATAATGATTTTACCTGTAATAGTATCTGTGCAGCCATAATTTGTGAAGACAATAAGTGTCGGGTAGTATGTACCTGTATCGGCATACACATGGGTGGGGTTTTGCAGATTTGAATTATTGTTGATTACATCATCTCCGAAATACCAATTCCACCTGTCGGCATATAGCGACAAATCGTGAAAGAAAACCAGGGGGTCGAGTATGCTGGTTACATCGGGTTTAACTTCAAAATATGCCGATGGATTAGGATGCATAACGATAAAATCGGGATAGGTCATTTTCATTTTGCAGCCATCGGTGGTAACAACAGAAAGCGACACATCAAAGGAGCCGGCATCTTCGTAATAGTGCACCGGATGCTGTTGAGCAGAAGTATTTCCAAAGGGTATTACGTCGCCAAAATGCCATAGCCATTGTGCTGCTGCGGGAGTGGTAAGGTCGGTAAAGCTAACCACCGTGCCCTGACAACCTTCACGGACGCTGGCGGCAAAATCAACAGTGGGCAGTGGAACCACTTCCACAGTAATCTCGGCGGTGCTGATGCAACCGTTGTTGTCGGCCACAATAGAATATGTGGTGCTGGTAAGAGGGAACGCATTAGTTGTTGGTCCTGACGTGTTTGTCAACGAAATACCCGGCGACCAGGTATAAATTTGGGCAGCGCCAAAAACAGAAAGGCGGCTGGTGTCGCCCGGGCAGATGTGCTCTGGGGTGGCAGTAATAATTATCGCCGGCCCGAAGGATGCAATGACGGTGGTTGTGGTTGAGTTCACACACTGGTTGGTGTCTGTTCCGGTAATGGTGTAAGTGGCCGTTACGTGAGGGAAAGCCGAAACGGTAGCGCCGGCAGAGGAAGAAAGGGTGCTGTCGGGCGACCATACATAAGTATTTGCCCCTGAGGCGGTTAGATTCATAGAATCGCCAATACAGATATTTCCGCCGTTGGGAGTAATTGAAAGCACCGGCAGTGGGTTTACGTGTACGGTGATAGTATTGCTGGATGTACAGTTGTTGTTGGCCGAAGTACCTGTAACAGTATAGGTTGTAGTGCTTGATGGCGAAGCAACAACGGAACTTCCTGTGGTTTGATTAAGTCCGGTGCCTGGTGCCCACACATAAGAGTCGGATCCGGAGGCAGTAAGGGTGGTTGATTCGCCTGCGCAGATGACCGTATCGCCGGATAAACTCGTGCTACCCCCTGAAAGGATAACATGGATCTCATCTTCAACAGTAATGACTGAACCCCAGCAAGTGGAATAACTTGCCCTGGCAGTATATGTTGTATTTGCTGTCGGACATACATTGATGGAGGTTCCCTGTCCTATTGCTGTGCCGTTTTCGAACCAGTAAATTTCAACATAAGAAGTGCCTACCGGGGTAAATCGCCAGGCTTCATTAGTTCCTGTCCATTGTCCGGAGTTTCGGCCCGGTGCCGCATAACCTACGGTTTGTGCCATATTTTGAATGCCAACCACGGCATTGCCTCCATTCCAGCTTGAACATAAAGGCTTTGAATTAATATACACATCTATCACATTTGTTGTTTCATACAAAACAATTTGTTGAGTAGTGTGTAGGTTGTTGCAGGAATACTGAGAAACGTTGTTAAATTTAAAAACAAACGAACGGCATGGAGTTGAGCCTTCTACAGAATAAAACATCTGCCCGCCGGCCGGAAGATACGTATCGTGGAAAGCGCCAAAAATGTTCATCGGGGAACCATAATCGTGAGGAACGCCGCTGGTAAAAGACCAGGGACAGTATCCTCCTGCATCGCCCACATCAAAAGATATCACCCCGTTATCACCGATAATAAGGTTGTCATAAGGTATGGTAAAAAAACAAAAGTGAAAATTGGGGATATTAATCACATTGCTCCAGTCATCATCGGAAGTAATAGGAATAGATGTACCACCGGTAAAAGGAAATGGGGGCGCATAAGGTATTGATGTTACGGTATAGGTGGCCGTTTGCCCACTGGTTTGAATGGCCGTTGCATTTAATGTTACACAAGGTTGATTACAAGGTAAGGTAATGTCGGCACCATTATTCGTGTTTATAGTAACCCCGGTACATCCCGGCTGTCCGAAAACTGAGTTTCCCGATAAGATAATGATTAGTAGCAGGAAGAAGCTTTTTGTTTTTTTCATCAGGTGTTGATAATTAACAAGTTTTGTTAATAAAACGCTTTTTTTCTATTTAGTACTTGGTTGATAAAAACATTTTGGACTATTTAGACGAAATTATCGTTCAAAAGGTTGCATTTATCTGCAAAAATACAATATTATATGACAATGACAATGTGAAACTATCCCTTTTTGGTGATAGCTTCCTGTAGAATAGAAAATTAAAACAAGGTTTTTAAGAAGAACTTTTTAATCCTTATTGAGTTCTTCCAATTTTTGTAGCGCATTGTTTTTAAGGTTTCCTCCGCGGTCAACAAGTTCGTTTAGCAGGGTGCGGGCTTCGGTGGTCTGCTTTT
>DAONFU010000016.1:2656-5288 GCA_035403765.1 Bacteroidales bacterium | reverse complement strand
CCTCCGCGGTCAACAAGTTCGTTTAGCAGGGTGCGGGCTTCGGTGGTCTGCTTTTTTTCGGCTAGGATGATGGCTTTTTGCCATAAGGCCAGGTCGTAATATGGATTGCTTTTCTTTTTAAGTATAGTGTCAAGATGGGGTATGGCAGCATCTTTTTGTCCCTCGTAGTAGTACGACAATGCCAGGTAATAAATGGATTCAAAATCCTGCCTGTTCCTGGCAATCTGCTTATTGAACTCCGGGATAGCTTTTTTGTATTGTCCTGAATAATAATGTGATAATGCGGGATTATAAGGTGTTCGGGATGAAGTACTACTCGCAACTTTTCCGCTAGATTTTTTCGCTGAAAGCATCGTTTGATCAACGGTTTTTTCATGTGATTGTAACGGAAGGTCATTTTCAGAAAAAGCTTGTTCGGCCTCCTTTTGCACAGACGATAATGCTATTTCCTGGTTCACAGAAATTGTATTTTTTTTGTCTTCCTTTGTTTCCACAGGTGCGGCACCGCCGAGCACAAGGCCTTGATCATAGTCTCCGGCATAAATGTCGTTGAGTTTCTCTTCTTTTTTATCCGGGGTTTCGGCAAAATAACCCGAGACTTCGTCCGCAACAGTATTTGCCGCTCCTGTACCTGCGGCAGTTGTTTCCCTGTCAGTAGCCGCTTGAGCCATAGATAGGATGTCGGTATTTTTCGAAACCTGCGAGGGGGTATTTTCCGCTTTTTCTTCCTTCGCCGAAGTTTTTTCGGTAGCTTGGTTTGTTATTTCCTTCGAAGTTTTTTGATTTTCCAGCACAATTGATTTCTCCATATTTTGCGGAGCCGTATAACTGATATCTTTTTTTTCGTTTTTTGTTTGCAGGTTGACAAAATAATACCCTGTAAAAATCAGAATGATACTGGCGGCAATAGATAATGTGGTGATGAGTGGCCTTTGACTGGTTCTTTTATTTGCCTTATTGTTTGAGTATGTTGATTTTAGTGAAGATTTTATTGAGGATATTTCAGCAGAAATCTTATCGTGTTCATGAAAATTTTCATAAGCCGAAACCGCTTCATTGCATAAAAGACAGCCGGCCAGGTGTTGTTCCAAAAGATTTTTTTCTTTTGCCGGCAGCTGGTTTTTCAGATAGCGGGAAAGCCCGTCTTCGCTGATACATCCCGAAGGACCAAATATCCGGTTCTGTTTGTCTGAAGGTTTCATTTTGTATTTTCGAGCATGAGTTTTAAATTTCTTTTTCCGTTTTGTATAAAGCTTTTTACCTGATTCATAGAGAATTGGGTTGTTTCAGCCACTTCCTTATACGATTTCTCATGCAGGTAAAACAATTCGATGCAGATGCGTTGTTCATCACTCAGTTTTTTGATAGCGTCGGGCAATTTTTTGTCAATAATTTCGTCTTCAGCATGGTTAAGAGAAAAATTACCATCAAAATCCATAAAATCCTGCTGAAAAATTTTCAACTGGACCTGATCATTGAAAGAAACCGTGTTTTCTTTGCGTAAGATCATCAGGCAATGGTTTTTGGCAACACTATAGAGCCAGCACTTAAAATTGTCTATTTTGTGTTCTTTCAGCACTACATAGAGTTTTTCAAACACTTGCATTACCGCTTCGCGGCGGTCGTCTTCGCGGTCGAAATATTTCAGGGCAATACCATAAACAAGGTGCGCATATCGTTCGAAAAGCTCTCCAATAGATTCTGTTTCACCGGTTTTGAGGAACAAATCAATCAGCTCCTGATCTGTCAGTGGGTCAGATTTTTCAACAACACGTTTTTTTAAAAATAGCGCCAATTTTTCAGGTGATTGATATGCAAATTTAATTTTTTATGATGAAATATCAGTATTAATAAATTACGTAGTTTCGCCTCAAAATAGTATTCTTATGAAAAAAATTGTTACCTATAATGTAAACGGAATACGTGCGGCGCTTTCAAAAGGACTGCTGGATTGGATAACTACCGTAAATCCGGACATCGTTTGTTTTCAGGAAACCAAGGCTCAGCCCGAACAGATTCCAACATTGGAGTTTAATGCATTGGGATACCATTGTTACTGGTTTTCGGCAAAAAAGAAAGGATACAGCGGTGTTGGAATTATTACCCGACAAGAACCGGACCATGTGGTTTACGGCATGGGTATTCCCAAATATGATGATGAAGGCCGCGTGCTGCGTGCTGATTATGGCGACATTTCTGTTCTTAGCGTGTATCATCCTTCCGGCTCCAGCGGCGAAGATCGTCAGGCCTTTAAAATGGTGTGGCTGGAGGATTTTTTACAATGGGTCAACGAATTAAAAAAAACACGTCCGAACCTGATTATTTGCGGTGATTACAATATTTGCCATAAGCCGATTGACATCCATAATCCGATAAGTAATGCCAATAGCTCCGGTTTTTTGCCCGAAGAGCGCGAATGGATGTCGAAATTCATTGATTCGGGTTTTATAGATGGATTCAGGGCGTTTAACAGCGAGCCAAAACAATACACCTGGTGGAGTTTCAGGGCGAATGCACGGGCCAAAAATCTTGGTTGGCGAATTGATTACCACATGGTGAGCGAACCCATCAGCCACCTTATGAAACGCGCGGTAATTCTGCCGGAAGCCAAACATTCCGACCACTGTCCGAG
>DAONFU010000016.1:0-2556 GCA_035403765.1 Bacteroidales bacterium | reverse complement strand
GGCCACGGCGGATAAGTTGAAAAAACAAAACGAATTCCTTGTTGCCGATTCCATAAACAAAGGCATGAAACTACGGGATATTAACCGTAAATATCAGGACCTGAGTATGGCCTATGACACCTTGCAAAACAACAACCTGAAATTGCTGAAAGGCAACAAATTTGAAACGCAAAAACTGATTTCGGAGCTGGAAAAAACAAAAGAAACATTACAAAAGAAAGAAGACGACCTGAAAAAACTGGAATTGGAATTAAACACCAAACTCGCCAACCTCAACGAAATGCAACTGAAGCTCGACGAGAAACAACAAAAACTTAACGAACTGCAAAACATACTTGACAAAAAAGATTCTGCGGTAAAAGCACTGAAGAACAAAGTTTCGGAAGCCTTGCTGGGATACGAAAACAACGGCTTGACGGTAAGGCAAATGAACGGCAAGGTTTATGTTTCTATGGATGAAGCCTTGCTTTTTGCCTCAGGGAAGTACGAGGTGGCTTCCAAAGGCGCTGATGCGTTGAAAAAACTGGCAAAAGTGCTTGAATCCAATGTGGATATCAACATCATGGTGGAAGGCCACACCGACAATGTCCCTTACAAAGGCACCGACCAGCTTCTTGATAATTGGGACCTCAGCGTAAAACGCGCTACCACCGTAATCCGCATCCTGCTTTCCAACTCAGGCATTGCCCCTGTGCGCATCACGGCAGCCGGTCGCAGCGAATATTTTCCCGTGGACAAAACCAATACCTCAGAAGCGCGCAGCAAAAACCGCCGCACCGAAATCATCCTCACCCCGAAATTGGATGAATTGTTGAAGATAATTGAAAGTAACTGACAGCATTTTCTTTAAGTTTGTTATAAAATCAATAAAAAACCTATTTTTGGCGATCATGATCGCTGAATATTATGATTTTTGGCGATTATCATAGAAAAAACAAAATTCCCGCCGTTTTTTTGCAGGCTTACCCCGGCAGCACCGATACGCTTATACCGATAGCACATTCATCCGCCACGGCGGATTGTCCAATTTCGACTTCGTCTTATTGTGCTATTTTCATAGCCTGTCCCTCGATTTCGGCGGGATAGCATCGGCATTACCATTGTAACTTATTTTTTAGAGTAGACTAAAAAATAAGAACAAATGGTATTATTACAAAAGAAAATTATGAAGAGTTTTTATTGGGGATGGAATAGTATTTCTGAACCCGAAACCGGATGAATTGTTTAAGATTATTGAAAGTAAAGACAGAAATAGCAATCTTCAATCAAAATCTATATATTTGCAGAGGTAGATCATAATGATCTGCCTCTTTTTTATTAATTTGAAACTATGGAACAAATAGAAAAAAAAATACACTATACGCCCGAAGACTTGCAAATGGCATACGCTACCCATCTAAAAAAAATGTATCCCATACGCAGCCGCATGTTATTGGTAATTGCTGCCGTTTCGTTTATTGTCGGATGCATATTATTGTTTTATGAACACCGGAACGGCCGTGCCGATTACACCAACTGGGCCGCATGGTTCCTTATTGTTTACGGGGTGGCGATAGCGGGCTTATATTTCTACAATCAACGCAGTCTGGGCAAAAGGATGTTTTCCAAAATGCCTGATTTTACCAAACCCTTCAGTTATATTTTTTCGCCGGAACAGATACAGGTGTCTTCTGACAATATTAACAATACCAATAAGTGGGAATTTTATCAGTCGGCTCTGATAACACCCGACATCATCATGGTGTATCCCAATAAGTTCCGGTTTAATTTATTTCCAAAAAAATATTTTTCGGACGAAGAGTTTGAACAGCTGAAGCAATGGATACGTGAAAAAATTAAAACCAAAGAAGTAAAATGAATTTTCTGGAATTAACCAAAATCCGGCAAAGCAGCCGTAAATACGAAGACCGGCCCGTGGAACGGGAAAAGATTGCACGCTGTGTGGAGGCCGCCCGTATGGCTCCATCGGCATGTAATTCGCAGCCATGGACCTTTGTGGTTGCTGACCAGCCGGAATTAAAGCACAAAATAGCAGGCGAAACTTTCAGCGCTGTGGCTCCCTTCAACAGGTTTGCCCTGCAGGCGCCCGTATTGGTAGCCATAGTAACCGAAAAACCATCGTTGTTGTCTCAATTTGGCAGCCGCATAAGAAACAAGGATTTTTACCTTTTCGACATCGGCATCGTTGCCGAACATTTTTGCCTGCAGGCGGCTGAAGAAGGCCTGGGAACATGTATTTTGGGCTGGTTCAATGAAAAAAACGTAATGAAAATGCTGAATATTCCCAAAAACAAACGTATTGGGCTGTTGATAACCCTGGGATATTCGCCATCCAGAATAAGAGAAAAAACAAGAAAACCATTAAATAAAATTTTAAAATATAACAGTTATGAATGAAATTTTAGAAAGCATTAATCTTCCCCTGCTTCAGAATGCCGACCTGAAGGATAAAGTTGTTCTGGTTAGAGTTGACCATAATGTCGTAAAAAAAGGTATAATTCATGATCCTTACAGGATTGACGCCACCATATCTACCTTGTACTACATCAATGCCAA
>DAONFU010000015.1:9461-26264 GCA_035403765.1 Bacteroidales bacterium | reverse complement strand
TAACCAATGCTTCGGTATCGGGGGATACCCGTTTTGACAGGGTGCTGAGTGTGTCTCTGGCAAAAAAAAACCTGCCGCTGATTACCCGCTTTGCGAAACAGGCCGAGGTGATGATAGCCGGGAGTACGTGGCCTCCCGACGAGGAGATGATGGTGGATATCATCAATAAATTTTCAGGAAAATTAAAATTTATCATTGCCCCGCACGAGATCCATCCAGAACGAATCAGGGTTTTCAGACAAAAACTAAATGTAAGTACCCTGAAGTATTCTGAAGCTACTGAACAAAATATTACCGAGGCCCGTGTCCTTATTATCGACAGTATCGGTCTGTTACTGCATATCTATCAATACGCCCGCTTTGCATACATAGGTGGAGGATTCGGCAAAAATATCCACAATATTCTGGAGTCGGCTACATTCGGTGTGCCCGTAATTTTTGGGCCCAATTATCATAAGTTTCAGGAAGCCATTGATCTGATAAAACTTGGTGGGGCCTACCCTGTGAAAAATTACAGTGAACTTGAAAACATTGTCATGAAATTAACTGATGATGCCACTTTCAGGGACAACTGTTCGGAAATTTGCAAGGGTTTTGTATTGCGAAATGCCGGCGCCACCCCCATGATAATGGCCAAAGTGGCCGAAATAATCAAATCCTGACGAAATCAGGTTCGCAAAACAGATTAGATTTTCCTGTGTTTATTTTCCGGCTTATTTTCCAAAAGCTTTTTCCAAGCCCTCCATCATTGCTTTTGGAGAGTAAGGATGCGAAATAATTTTCTTTTCATGGTCAAGCAGGAAAAAGGTCGGGGTGCTGTAGGCGTTGTATGTCTTAATAACCGGGCTTTCGAATCCTTTTAAATCGGCCACATTTATCCATTTTAACCCCTGGCGGTTGATGGCCTCAAGCCATGATTTTTTGTCGGTATCAGCCGAAATAGCCATTATTTCGAGGCCCAGCGGATGATAGGTTTCATAAATCTGCTGCAGCTGTGGCATGGCTTTTTCGCAGTGTTCACATACCGATGACCAAAAAACAAGTAAAATCACTTTTGCGTCCAGGTCGTAGAGGGTTATTGGTTTTCCTTCGGAATTATTCAGCATAATAGCAGGCGCCAGTTTTCCCGGTCTCAGTTGTTTCATGACGGCGGCTCTTTCGGTCATGTTTTTGTCGTGTTCATCTGGGGTGCAGGTGTTTTTAAGCAGGTAATTATCCACCAAATGGATGAATGTTTCTTCCCATTCGGTATCTTCAAAGGTGTTGACCAAAAGATTCAGCAGGTAGCTGTACACGGGCGATTCGGGTTGTGCTTTGCTCAGAATAAAATCTACCGCAGCGATATATCCCGAGTCGGTTTCGGGGTTAACGAACCCCGAAAGATAATCATTGCATAAAACATAAAAAACTTCGGAATAGAGTAGGGTGAAATCTGAAAAGTCGACATTGTCAAAATAATGTTCTTTTAGAAACGCATTTTTATTTTTATAAATTTTTGCACCGGGTGTTTTTTTATATGCCTGCCAGTCGGGCGTTACATAGGCTTTTAAAAGTTTTGTAACATACAGTCCGGGGTTTTTGATGATAAGCTGATTGGTTATTTGGTCGAGTTGCGCCGAGAGTTGATAGGTCTTACGGGCCATGCTGTCAAGGGTGGGGGTCAGCTTGTGCCCGTTTTCTTCATAAATCTTATTCCCGGCAACGGAAATCAGGTCAATGGTGTCCTGGATATGCGATGATATAATCCAGTATTCATGATAAACCTGATTTTCAGTTGACTCCAGTATTTTCAAACTATCTGACAAGTTTCCGATGCGACTTGACAAACGCACATTTTCGTGGTTGAGAATGATATCTGTGAACAGGCTATCGGCAAAGGCAATGCGGTACACGCCGGCAGGCTGGCTGGAGCTGTGGTTAAATACAATAGCACCTTGAGTGGCAACACACGAATCCACCGTTTTGTATGTGCTGCCATACTTCGACAGCAGGTAGGCCTTGCTGTTGGTTAGTCCGGAAACCTGATAAGACACCGTATGCTGAGCAAAAGAAAATCCGCTGAGAAGTATTCCTATTGTTATTAGCTGAAGAAGTTTTTTCAAGCAAATTTCTGATTAATGAAACTTGAGATTTGGTCACAAGCGATTCGTTCCTGCACCATGGTGTCGCGGTAACGGATGGTAACGGTGTTGTTTTGTAGCGTTTCGTGGTCTATAGTGATGCAATAGGGTGTGCCAATGGCATCCTGGCGGCGGTATCTTCGCCCGATAGCGTCTTTTTCGTCGTATTGGCACATAAACGATGGTTTGAGTACATCCATTATCTGGCGTGCTTTTTCGGGCAATCCATCTTTTTTAACTAAGGGAAGAACGGCAATTTTGATGGGGGCGAGTATGGGCGGGATATTCAGCACTTCCCTAACGGAGCCGTCTTCAAGAGTTTCTTCTTTATATGCGCTGCTCAGCACGGCCAGAAACATGCGGTCCAGGCCTATAGAAGTTTCTACAACATAAGGCGTATAACTTTCATTGGTTTCCGGATCGAAATACTGCAATTTTTTTCCTGAAAATTTCTGATGGGCGTTCAGGTCGAAATCCGTGCGTGAGTGTATTCCTTCCAGTTCCTTGAAACCGATAGGAAATTCAAATTCTATGTCACTGGCGGCATTGGCATAATGAGCCAGTTTTTCGTGCTTGTGAAAACGGTATTTGGAGGCAGGGATGCCCAACGACAGATGCCATTTCATGCGTTCCTCCTTCCAGTATTCATACCATTTGAGTTCTTCGCCGGGACGGACAAAAAACTGCATTTCCATCTGTTCAAATTCGCGCATACGGAAAATAAACTGACGGGCCACAATTTCGTTACGGAAAGCCTTTCCGGTTTGTGCAATGCCAAAGGGGACTTTCATGCGGCCGCTTTTCAGCACATTCAGGAAGTTGACGAAAATTCCCTGTGCGGTTTCGGGCCTCAAATACAAAGTGCCCGAATCTTCGCTTACTGATCCCATCTGTGTAGAAAACATCAGGTTGAATTGCCTGACATCAGTCCAGTTTTTAGATCCCGAAACAGGACAAACAATAGCAAGTTCTTCAATCAAAGTTTTTATCCCGGTAAAATCACTCTGATCAAGCATTGAATAAAACCGGCTTTTGATATCGTCAATTTTTTTCTGGTATTCTGTAACTCGGGGATTGGTTTCCCTGTAAAGTTTTTCATCAAAATTCTCACCAAAGCGCTGTGTTGCTTTCGTAACTTCTTTTTCAATTTTATCTTCAATTTTAGCGATGTAATCTTCAACAAGTACATCGGCACGGTAGCGTTTTTTTGAATCTTTATTGTCAATCATCGGATCGTTGAACGCATCAACATGTCCCGAAGCCTTCCATACCGTGGGATGCATAAATATTGCCGAGTCGATGCCGACAATATTTTCATTGAATTGAACCATCCATTTCCACCAATACGAACGGATATTGTTTTTTAATTCGGTGCCATACTGGCCGTAATCGTACACGGCACTAAGGCCATCGTAAATTTCGCTCGACTGAAAAACAAAACCGTATTCTTTTGCGTGCGAAATAATTTTTTTAAATAATTCTTCGTTGTTTGCCATGGTGCAAAAGTAATACAAATTTCATTTTTATATTTAATGGCGGTATTTTTTAAGTATAATTCCAACATAAATACTAATTTTGATGTATCAAGAATGATCTGTAATGGCCTTATTAAATTCCGTGATATCGTGGATCATGAAACAACGCATTCACCAGATTGAGTTGTTCCTCAAATACCCGAATGAAATGCAGCATGACTGCCTGCAATGGCTGGTGTCGTCGGCAAAAAAAACGGAGTGGGGCACGAGGTACGATTACAAAACCATTGAAACAAGGGAACAGTTTACTGAACGGGTACCTATCAATACCTATGATGATCTCAGGCCTTTTATCGACCGGCTGCGCAAGGGAGAGCAAAACATCTTATGGCCTCAGGAAATCAAGTGGTTTGCCAAATCTTCGGGCACAACTTCCGACAAGAGCAAATTTATCCCCATGAGCGAAGACGCTATTGAGGAGTGCCATTTTAAAGGAGGCAAGGACGTGCTCACCTTTTATTGTAACAATAATCCGGAAACGCTCTTGTTTTCGGGGAAGGGCATCACTCTGGGAGGGAGCCATGTGGCCAGCGAATATGACAATGATGCTGTTTATGGCGACCTTTCGGCGATATTGATACAGAACATGCCCTTTTGGTCGCAGATTATCCGCACCCCGGAACTGCCAATTGCCTTGATGAATGAGTGGGAAGAGAAGCTGGACAAAATTGCCCGGGTTACTGCCTCGGAAAATGTTACCAGCATTTCAGGGGTGCCTTCGTGGACATTGCTTTTGCTGAAGAGGATACTGGATATCACAGGAAAAAACAATATCAACGAGGTGTGGGAAAACCTGGAATTATTTATTCATGGAGGCATCAGTTTTGTTCCCTATAAGGAGCAATTTAACAAGATAATTCCATCCGAAAAAATGAAATACCTGGAAACCTACAACGCCTCTGAAGGTTTTTTTGGCATACAGGACCGAAGTCTGGCGGATGATATGTTGCTGATGCTCGATTATGGGATTTATTATGAGTTTTTACCTATGGAAGATTTCGGCAAGGAAAATCCGGCCACCAAAACCCTGGCCGAAGTGGAAACAGGAAAAAACTATGCATTGATAATTTCCACCAATGCCGGATTGTGGAGATATCTGATTGGCGACACAATTATGTTTACTTCCCGGGATCCTTACCGTTTCAGGATTACCGGCCGGACAAAGAATTTTATCAACGCCTTTGGTGAAGAACTGATGGTGGACAATGCTGATAAAGCCTTAGCCATAGCCTGTAAAAAGTCCGGTGCGGTAATTTCAGATTATACGGCGGCTCCGGTATATTTTGGCGACAAAAACAACGGCGCTCACGAATGGATTATCGAATTTGAATTACCTCCTGCCAACATCGAATATTTTGGTGAAGTTTTTGATAATGCTCTCAAGTCGGCCAATTCCGATTACGAAGCAAAAAGGTATCATGATATGATTTTAAATAAGCCAATTATTCATGTGGCACCGGGAGGCACTTTCTACCAGTGGCTGAAAAGCAAAAATAAATTGGGCGGTCAGCATAAAGTTCCCAGGCTGGCCAATGAGCGTACTTATATTTCGGAAATATTGAAACTTATGAAAAAATGAAAAAGGTCATTGGATTATTTTCATTGATTGCCGTGTTTCTTTCATGTGATAGCTATGCCCAGAAGGAAAAATTAATTCAAATTTCATCCGTGGAAACCAGCGGAAGCTACCTCGCCGTCGACAACCTTGGCTATGTGTACCTGATAAATGAAAGTACGCTGAAGAAATTCGACAGAGATGGCCTGCTGCTCTATACCTACACCGAATTTAGCGACGGGAAAATTTCGCAGGTGGATGTCAGCGACCCCTTGAAAATCATGATACTTAATGCTGATTTTGGGAAAATAAAATACCTCGACAATAAACTTACCCTTAAAAAAGATTTCATCTTGTTGTCCGATCTTTCTTTTCCCAATGCCGAACTGGTGGCGGGTTCTTATGAAAACGGGTTCTGGCTTTTCGACCCGCTGACCAATCAGGTAGTCCGCTTCGACAAGTATTTAAGAGCCAGTCATAATAGCGGTAATATTGCCGATATCACAGGGATTGAAATAAACCCCGTATTTATGACGGAGGCCGACAATGTGCTCTATCTGAATGATCCGCAACAGGGCATTTTTTTGTTCGACCGCTACGGCACGTATTTGCGGCAGGTGCCCTTAAAAAATCTCAAGACCTTTCAGGTGTTTCCTCCCCGGATAATCTTTTCTGAAGGCCGTAAACTGAAGATGTTCGACCTGAAAACTTTTGAAGAATCAGCCTTGGATATTCCCTGTGATGAAGAGCCTCTGCAAACCCTCTGGAATAACGATAGAGCTTACGTGCTTACCGGTAAAACATTACTTATTTTCCGGATGGACTGAATCCATTTGAAACTCAGAAATTGCAAGGGATATAGACTTCAGGAAATTTCTATCAGCAACTCATTTTTAGCTACCATTTGCCCTGAGACAACATAAACCTTTTTAACGGTACCAGCCACCGGAGCAATTATTTCATTATCCATTTTCATGGCTTCCAGTATCAGTAGTTTATCGCCGGGGTTTACGGCAGCTCCTTTTTCAACAAATACATCTTTTATTTTTCCTGGGATAAAAGAATGCAATTTTTTGTGGTCGGCGGGTATATGCGGTTTGCGATTAACATATTTCCGGGTATATAAGGTAGTATATTCTTCTCCCAGAACAGTAAGTTTTTTAAAATCGGGTTCGCTTTTTTTTGAATTTTTCATCTCGGTGAATTAGAATGGTGGAATACCGTGTTTTTTTAACGGCCGGTCTTCTTTTTTCTGGGCCGATATTTCCAGCGCATGCAGTATGAATTCCCTGGTCTTGAGCGGTTCAATGACGGCATCAACATATCCGTAAGCCGCTGCAATATAGGGATTGGCGAATTTTTCCTTATATTCCTCAATTTTTTTCTTCCGTGCCTCTTCGGGATTGGGGGCGTTTTGAATTTCGTTGCGGAAAATAATATTGGCGGCTCCTTCGGGCCCCATGACGGCTATTTCAGCCGTGGGCCATGCCAATACAAAATCGGCTTTGAGGTGGTTTGAACACATGGCGATATATCCTCCGCCGTAAGCCTTACGGAGTATCACAGTAATCTTGGGAACGGTGGCTTCAGAATAAGCGTAAAGAACTTTGGCGCCGTGGCGGATCACGCCGGCGTGTTCCTGGTCGATGCCCGGAAGATAACCCGGCAGGTCAACCAGGGTAACCAACGGGATGTTAAAAGCATCACAAAACCGGATGAAACGGGCTGCTTTGTCCGATGAATCCACATCAAGCACACCGGCAAGCACCATGGGCTGGTTGGCGACAAAGCCTACCGATTCTCCATTCATCCTGGCAAAACCTACCACAATGTTTGCGGCAAAACGTTCGTGTACTTCAAAAAAATCAGAGTCATCACAAATAGCCTTGATGACAAGGCGTACATCGTAAGGTTTTTTCGAGTCGGTGGGGAAAATGTCAGTCAGTTTAAAGACTTTGTTTTTTGGTTTTTTTATCGGGAAGGGGTCGGCTTTTTTGGTGTTATTCCACGGAATGAACGACATAAGTTTTTTTATCTGGTCGAAACATTCGTTTTCGCTGGTTGCAAAAAAATGAGCATTTCCGGTTATTTCAGAATGTACAGCAGCTCCGCCCAGGTCTTCCATAGAAATTTCTTCGCCCAGCACCGTTTTAATGACTTCGGGGCCGGTGATAAACATTTTTGAAATTTTGTCCACCACAAAAACAAAGTCGGTAAGTGCCGGAGAATAAACCGCCCCGCCGGCACAGGGCCCCAGGATGACAGAAATTTGCGGAATGACGCCTGAAGCCTGGGTGTTACGGAAAAAAATTTCGCCATAACCGGCCAGCGAATTCACTCCTTCCTGAATGCGCGCTCCGCCGCTGTCGTTAATGCCAATACAGGGCACTTTAAGTTTCATGGCGTGATCCATGATTTTTGTAATTTTTTTGGCGTGCATATAGCCCAACGAACCGCCGGCAACAGTAAAATCCTGGGCATAGATGCATATCGGAAACCCGTTGATGGTTCCGGTTCCGGTAACTACGCCATCGCCGGGAAAGTATTTCTTGTCCATATCAAAATCTTTCCCTGCGTGTTCCACAAAGAGGTCGTATTCATGAAAAGATCCCGAATCAAGCACTGCCAGAATCCGTTCACGGGCAGTCATTTTTCCGGTGGCTTTTTGTTTTTCAATGGCTGCCTCTCCGCCGCCCCGCGAGGCGCCGTGCATCCTGCGACGGAGTTCTTCTGTTCTTTGCCGTAGTGTTGTCATGTCGTTGAATATCCTTATTATTTTATGAAAATCCTTATTAAAACACACAAAGATATTCTTTTTTTTATGAGCCTTCGGCGACTTTTTTGTTAACCAATGTTAAAGGAATAATGTGTTTTATTGCAAAATAATATCTTTAGATGCCAAATTACCGGATATTTTGTTGCATATATTATTCTTATGGCATACATTTGTTCTTAAATAATCTGATTGTAAGAAATTATGAATATCGAGGATGTGAGGGAATATTGCTTGTCAAAAAAAGGTGTTTCAGAGTCGTTTCCTTTTGATGCAAGCACCTTGGTTTTTAAGGTGCTGGGAAGAATTTTTTTGTTGACCGACCTGGAAAGCGAATTCAGCATCAATATCAAATGCAATCCCGATCTGGCTGTTGAATTGCGTGAAAGATATTCCTGTGTGGAACCCGGTTATCATATGAATAAAACATGCTGGAATACGGTATTGATTGATGGCAGCATACCCGACGACGAACTGTATCGCTGGATTGACCATTCTTATGATGAGGTGGTAAGTAAAATGTCAAAAAAGCAAAAGGATTTGCTGGAAAAAAGCTAAAAAGTATTCCGGCTTAGATTATGGAAATCAGATCTTTGATAATAGCCGTCATTTTCGGTTCCGCGTTGTTGGCCGCCTGAATTACTTCCTCGTGCGACACTTCCACTATTTTGCCTGCCACACCCAGGTCGGTAATAATCGAAACCGCAAACACGGGTAGTCCCATATGGTGCGCTACTATTACTTCGGGAACTGTTGACATGCCTACACAATCGGCCCCCACAGTCCTTACATAGTTGTATTCGGCGGGGGTTTCAAAACAAGGGCCGGTAACAGCCGCATACACACCCTGCTGGCAATGAATATTGTTTTTTTCAGCAATCCTGAGCGCTTTGTTTATCAGTTCTTTGTCGTAGGCCACATGCATATCCGGAAAACGCGGCCCGATTTCATCATCGTTTTTACCAATCAGCGGATTGGTGCCCATCAGGTTGATGTGGTCGGTAATAATCATGATGTCGCCAACTTCAAAGGAAGGATTTACACCACCGCTGGCATTTGACAGCACCAGGGTTTTTATTCCGAGGTATTTCAGCACGCGCACAGGAAAGCCCACTTCTTTCATGGTATATCCTTCATAATAATGAAAGCGACCTTGCATGGCCACCACATTGATGTTGTTCAGTGTGCCGAACACAAGCTGACCTTTATGCCCCGACACAGTGGAAACAGGGAAATTGGGTATTTCGGCATACGGTATCACCGAGTGCACCTTGATTTCATTGGCCAGGTTGCCCAGGCCGGTGCCTAAAATGATGCCAATACTGGGTTCGAAGGAAGTTTTACTTTTAATGTAAGCAACGGTTTCATTGATTTTTTGCAACATAATCTACAATTTTATTTTCAAATATCTTTTTATCATTTTCTGAAAAACCCATCTCTACAGGGATGTAAAAAACCGGAAAATCCAACAGCTCTTTACCTGTATTTTGATGAGCCAGCCTCGAAAAATCCTTTTCAGTGGTAACGATGGCTTTTTTTTCTGTTGCAATATTACGAAATTTCCCCGAAATGGTTCGGATGTCTTTTTGTGAATACACATGATGATCACCAAAGTGCATGATGTGAAGTTTTTTGCACACAGCCTCAAGCCGCGCAATGAGCGGCCCGGCATCGGCTATGCCTGTGAATAATAACAATTCAAAATCTTCTGTCGAAGACAAATTTTTTTGAAGCTGTTCTTTAAAAAAAGGCTGAAAGTTATTGTACACAATATGCGAAAACAAAACCACCTGATTGGGCAATGGCCGCAGTTCTTTAATGATTTTGTTTTTTGCTGATTCCGGAAGTAGTTCAGGGGATTTGGTTACGATAATAATATCCGCCCGTTTGGCACCGGACCTGAACTCCCGCAACCTGCCTGCCGGTAGCACCATGTCGTGCGAATATAAATTATTGTATCGGGTGAGCACTATGCTGAGTCCGGGTTTTACACGCCGGTGCTGAAAAGCGTCGTCGAGCAGGATAACCGCTGGGGCAGGAACCCGCCTGAGGAGGTGGCTTATGCCTTTGACACGGTCTTCGCAAACAGCCACTGCCACATCATTAAATTTCCGGAAAAACTGAAGCGGTTCATCGCCTATGGTGGCGGCTGTAGCACTTGAGTCGGCCAGGATGTATCCCCTGGTTTGCCGGCCATAACCGCGGCTCAGTGTGGCAATGCTGATGGATTGCTTTTGCAACAGGCGGATAAGGTATTCAACGGCCGGTGATTTTCCGGTGCCTCCCACGCTGATGTTGCCAATGCTGATAAGCGGCAGATCATATGACTGTGAGGGTAGCCAGCCCCAATCGTAAAACTTGTTCCGAATAAATGATAGGCATCCGAAAATGGCGGAAAAAGGCAGCAAAAGTATTTTTAACAGTTGTTTCATCAGGCGTTGTCCTCCTGCCGGGTTATTGCATCATTAAGTGTTTGCAACCCATCAGTGTGTCAGGATGTATTTGTAAGATGCAAAAATACAAAAACAAACCGATTTCATAACGAAAAACGGCTGGCTATTGGTGTAATCTTTAGTATCATAAGATTTTTTATGCCGTTTTTAATCGTTTTTTCTTTTTTTAATTGAAAATATTAAAATGTGTACAAACTGTAGTAAAAAATTGTTGAAAACTTTAAGATTGGTAGTCAAAAAATTATAGATTTTCTTTGTTAAAAAATCAGTGCACCAAATAATGTTCACTAAATCAGTAATTTATACGGACAAAAATTGTTGAAAACTTTTTTTTGTGCAATATGGTGCAGTGTCGTGCAATGTTTATATCTTTACGCAGAAATTCTTCGTGACTGAAATCATGGAAAAACTATTAGGGGAATACGATTGCAAAATTGACGGTAAGGGCCGCTTAATGTTTCCTGCTGCCCTGAAAAGGAAGCTTCCCGAAAGTTCAGGATACCGTTTTGTGTTGAACAGGGGTTTTGAACCATGCCTGACACTATATCCGATAGAATCCTGGGAGAAAATTGTTCAGGATATCAGCAGTCTGAATTTATATATAAAGAAAAACAGGGACTTTTTAAGATATTTTTATCGCGGGGCCACCGAAGTGGAAATGGATGCAACCAACAGAATACTCATCCCCAGACGATTGTTTGAATATGCAAAAATTGAAAAGGATGTTATTGTATTTGCCTATGTTGACCGCATTGAGGTATGGAACAGGGAAATTTATGAAAAACTGCTGACTGATGCACCCGGGGATTTTTCTGATCTCGCTGAATTGACCATGGGAAACCATCCATCAAAACCTCAGGACGATGTACCATGATCCGGTGTTGCTGCAGGCATCGGTTGACGGATTGCTCATCAAACCGGGAGGGACTTACGTAGATGTTACTTATGGTGGCGGGGGACACTCGAAAGAAATACTGAAAAGATTAAAAGGAGGGCGGCTCATTGCTTTTGACCAGGATGCCGATGTGGAGGCCAACAGGATAGACGATGACCGGCTTACCCTGCTCAATCACAACTTTCGTTATTTGAAGAATTTTTTACAGTATTACCGGCTTATTCCGGTAGATGGCATCATTGCCGATCTGGGCGTATCTTCACATCAGTTTGATGTGGCTGACAGGGGGTTTTCGTTCCGGTTTGGGGCGTCTTTGGATATGCGAATGAATCAAAACCAGCAACAATCGGCAGCTGATGTTCTCAATGAATATTCAACCGGACAGCTTACGGCGATTTTCAGGCAATACGGCGAATTGTCCAACAGCAGCCAGCTGGCTAATAAAATTGCTGCTTTTCGCAAGCAACAAAAGATAATTACCAGCGACGACCTGAAATTGGCCATATCCGGACTAATTGAAAAAAGACACGAAGACAAATATCTGGCAAAGGTCTTTCAGGCACTGCGAATTGAAACCAACAACGAACTTGAAGCCCTGAAAGAATTATTGATGCAAAGTCTGGTGGTACTGAAAAAATCAGGAAGGCTGGTGGTTATCTCCTACCATTCTTTGGAAGACCGGTTGGTAAAAAACTTTATGAAAGCCGGAAACTTCGGCGGGATACTCGAGAGTGACTTATTTGGCAATACCACTCCCCCCTTTGAACTTATCAGCCGCAAAGCGATAACGCCTGATGAAAAAGAAATTTCGCAAAACAAAAGAGCACGCAGTGCAAAACTTAGAATCGCTGAAAAAAAATAAAAATGGAAAAAAACGAATTTAGCCCGCCTCCTGCTGAAGAGCAAAAACCTACAGAAGGGAAGAAAAAAGACCGTAGGGATAAAAGGCAAAACCTTGGGTCTATTTTCCGGAGTATCCTCAACGGAGAAATACTCACCCGCGAAGCCATGCTGAAACTCATGCCTTTCGGGCTTTTCCTTTGTCTGCTGGCCGTGTTGTATATTGCCAATTCATATAATTATGAAAAAAACATCCGTAAGACAACGCAGCTGCGCGACGAACTTATAGAACTGAAAGACGAATTTATTACCACCCAGTCGGACCTGACACATGCCAGCCAGCAATCCGAAATTGCTTTCCGGCTCGATAGCCTGGGAACCGGAATCAAGGAATCGGTGGTGCCTCCCATGAAAATCCAGGACGACAATAGTATAAAATAATAAGCGATGGACCAGAAAAACGAAAAGAAAAAATCCATTTTGATGCGGGCCTATGGCATTTATTTCCTGGTGTGGATAGCCGCCATAGCCATTATGGCAAAAACGTTTTCGCTGCAATTTGTCAACGACGATTATTGGAAATCACAGGCAACCACCGAATCGACCCGAAAAGAAATTATCGAGCCTACCCGAGGAAATATCTATGCCGAAAACGGCGAACTGATGGCCACCTCCATACCTTTGTTCCAGGTTAACCTCGACCTTGATTCCACCGCCATCCACGATACTGTGTTTAATAAACATGTAGATTCTCTGGGTATCTGCCTGAGCATGTTTTTCGACAAAACTCCCAATTATAAATATAAGTATGTCAATGAGCTGAAAAAAGCCCGCATGAAATACAACCGCAATTTTTTGCTGGTAAGAAAAGCAAGCTATGCCGAACTTCAACAGATTAAAAAATTTCCGTTGTTGCGACGCGGAAAATATGGCGGCTTGGTCATTACCAAAAAAGAAAAGAGAATCAGGCCCATAAAAAATTGTGCCGCCATGACCATAGGTTATGAACGCCTGGCAGAATATATTGTGGGCATCAACCTGAAAGCCGGCAAGGTCAACCGGCAACGTTTCGACCAGTATGTGGATACATTGGCGGATTGCTTTTACAGCACATTTAATGATTATAATAAATCTTATTATTTAAAGATATTAAAAGATAATTATGAAAAACCCGTATCGTCAGCAGGTATTACAAAAAGGATGAACGTGCTGCAATTAGCCGAAATCAAACGCTTTCCATTAATAGCTGAAGACACCAACCGCATCCTGAACATCCAGAAATTAACCCAATCCTACTTTGTGGGGCTCGAAGGCCACTATAAAGAAGAGTTGCGGGGCACCAGAGGCGCTGTTTACATGAAAAGAGTGGGCAGCAACAGCTGGAAACAAATCAGCGAGGAGGCTGTGGTGGAACCGCAGAGCGGCTGCGACTTATATACAGCCATCGATGTTAATCTGCAGGATGTGGCCCAGAGTGCCTTAAGAAAAAGTATGGACACCACACATGCCGACTGGGGTTGTGTAGTACTAATGGAGGTAAAGACAGGATACATTAAGGCTATTGCAAATCTTACCAAAGACAAAGAAGGTAATTTTAAAGAGATGAGAAATTATGCGGTTGAAGAACTTTATGAGCCGGGTTCGACGATGAAACTTGCCTCTGTTATTGCTGTATTGGAAGACGGGAAGTATGATACCAATCAAATAGTGCGTTCGGGCAGGATACGTTATCCCGACTATAAGAAGGAAGTGGTGGACAGCCACGAAGAAGGCTATGGCAATATTTCGATGGCCAAGGCTTTTGAAAAATCTTCTAACGTGGGCATAACACAAATAACCAGGATGGCCTTCCTTAGCAAAGAAAAAATCAAAAAATTTGAAGAGTATCTCAGAAAAATGGGCCTGAAAGACCGCTCCGGAATTGACCTGGATAAAGAACCACCGCCCTATTTGCCAATAAAGTATGAAGACCTTACGGCTGCTGCTTTCGGATATTCCATAAAACTTACACCGCTCCAGGTACTCGGGCTTTACAATGCAGTGGCCAATAACGGTAAATATATGAAACCCCAGCTGGTTAAGGAAATACGAAGAAAAGGGGTGGTGGTAAAAAAGAATGAACCCGTAGTATTAATCGACCAGATTTGTTCAGAGGCAACTTTGAAAAAAGTCAGGGCATTGCTCGAAGGCGTGGTAACCAGAGGTACTGCCCGTAATATCAGAAAAGCACCTTACAAAGTGGCCGGGAAAACAGGTACAGCCAGAATCTGGGATGAAGCCACCAGAGGGTATATTGACCGGTATATTGCCTCATTTTGTGGCTACTTTCCAGCTGATGACCCAAAATATTCATGCATCGTGGTAGAATATAAAATGCAGGGTGGAGAGGTGTACGGAAGCCAGGTTGCAGCGCCGGTTTTCAAAGAAATAGCCGACAAAGTATTTGCTACCAGAGTGGATATAAAATCAAGAGAATTGAAAATGCCCGATACCTTGTCGGCCCCATTGCTGGATATCGCCTTCCGTCAGGATGTGGAGGACGTGTACACAGGGCTGAATGTCAATCTGATATTCAAAGGTGGCGCCTCCGACTGGGTAAGCACTACCCCCTCGGATGATTACAAAAGAATTTATGTAAACGATATGAATGTGAAAGGCTCAAAAATACCCGATGTAAAAGGAATGACCGCCAAAGATGCCGTTTACCTGCTGGAAAAAGCCGGTATGGACGTGGTGGTTAAAGGAGCCGGCTGGGTGAAAGAACAGCGGAATAATATGGAAAACAAAACGGTGGAATTAATCTTATCTATCTGAACAAAAAATGCTACAGTCACTGGAAAAAATATTAACTGACACGGGCTCTACCGAAATAATCGGAAACGTCGGCATTGGTATTTCACATGTCAGCTTTAGTTCAAGGACATGTATCGGCAACAGTGTTTTTGTTGCAGTAAAAGGCGTAAATGCCGATGGCCATAAATTTATTGACGATGCGGTAAAACATGGAGCTACCGCCATAGTATGCGAAGTGATGCCAGCCGAAAGGGCTCCCGAAGTTACCTATGTGAAAGTACCCGACAGCAGCTTCGCACTGGGTATTATCTGCGATAATTATTTCGACCATCCGTCGGCTAAACTCAAATTGGTGGGCGTTACCGGAACCAACGGAAAGACCACCATAGCCACCCTGTTGTACAATGCGTTTCGCCAACTGGGCTTTAAATCGGGTTTGTTGTCAACCATTTGTTACAAAGTGAATGATACTGAATATCCGGCAACACATACCACACCCGATCCTTTTATGATAAACAAATTGTTGTCCGAAATGGTGGAAACGGGATGTGAATACGCATTCATGGAGGTAAGCTCGCACGCGGTGGTGCAGCATCGCATAGCTGGATTAACATTCGCAGGGGGCATTTTTACCAATATCACCCACGATCACCTGGATTATCATAAGACTTTTGAAAGCTACATAGATGCTAAAAAAGGCTTTTTTGACAATTTGTCATCATCAGCCTTTGCACTTACGAATACCGATGACCGCAATGGCGGGGTGATGATTCAGAGCACAAAAGCGCGGCGCTTTACCTATGGGTTGCGGCAGATGGCTGATTTTAAATGCCGCATGATAGAAAGTTGTATCGACGGGATGCAACTTAATATTGACGGGACCGATCTTTGGTGCAAACTGTCGGGCACTTTCAACGCCTATAATATTACGGCTATATACGCTGCGGCTATTCTGCTCGGACAGGAAAAGAGCCAGGTGCTCACGGTGCTCAGCGGGCTTGATCCGGCTGAAGGACGCTTTGAAAGCATAAAAGACAAGCACAATGTAGTGGCCATAATTGATTATGCACATACGCCCGATGCCCTCAAAAATGTGTTGAGCACCATCAACCAGGCACACCAGGGCGAGGGAAGAATTATTACCGTGGTGGGTGCAGGCGGCGACCGCGACAAAACCAAGCGTCCAGAAATGGGAAAAATTGCCGCCGAAATGAGCCAACAGGTGATACTGACCTCCGACAACCCGCGCACGGAAGACCCCGAAAAAATTCTCGATGACATTTTAACTGGCATCGGGATCACCGAAAAGAAAAAAGTGCTGGTAATAGCAAACCGCAAAGAAGCCATAAAAACTGCTTATGTTATGGCTCAGCCCGGCGATATCATTCTTATTGCCGGCAAAGGCCACGAAAAATACCAGGAAATAATGGGCGTGAGGCACCCTTTTGATGATAAACAAATTATTAAAGATTTAATGGATAAATAATATGCTGTACTATCTTTTTGACTACCTGGACAAACAATTTAATTTCCCCGGGGCCGGAGTTTTTCAATATATTTCTTTCCGCGCCGCCATGTCAATTATCACATCCCTTTTTATCTCTCTTATCATAGGTAAAAGGCTGATAAAGTATTTGCAAAAAAAGCAGGTGGGCGAGGTGGTCAGAGACCTTGGCTTGCAAGGGCAAATTGAAAAACAGGGGACCCCCACCATGGGCGGCATCATTATTCTCAGCGCAATTCTTGTCCCAACGCTCTTGTTTGCCAAACTGCACAATGTTTATATTATTCTGATGATCATCACCACCATATGGCTGGGAACCATCGGTTTTATTGACG
>DAONFU010000015.1:0-9361 GCA_035403765.1 Bacteroidales bacterium | reverse complement strand
ATTATTCTGATGATCATCACCACCATATGGCTGGGAACCATCGGTTTTATTGACGATTATATCAAGGTTTTCAAGAAAAATAAAAAAGGCCTGGCAGGAAAATTTAAAATCCTGGGGCAAATCGGTCTGGGACTTATTGTAGGCCTGACCATGTATTACAACGACTCGGTGGTTATCAGGGAAAAAGCCAATAGACCGGCAGCCAAAGAGGTAAGCACTGACAATATTTTTAAGGTGGAAAATTTCAGCACCTCCACTAAGGTATATTCGGAAAAACCTGTGAAATCGACAAAAACCACTATCCCGTTTTTCAAGAATAATGAATTTGACTACGGTTCATTACTTTCCTGGCTGGGCGATGGCTATCAAAAATGGGCCTTTTTGATTTTTATTCCCATTATCATATTTATTATCGTGGCGGTATCCAATGGGGCCAACCTCACCGATGGGCTCGACGGGCTGGCCACGGGCACTTCGGCCATCATCGGAGTCACGCTCGCCGTGCTGGCCTATGTGTCGGGCAGCGTGGTGTTTGCCAATTATCTCAACATCATGTATATCCCCAACACCGGCGAGTTGGTAATTTATATCAGCGCTTTTGTGGGTGCCTGTATCGCGTTCCTGTGGTACAACTCCTATCCGGCGCAGATATTTATGGGCGATACCGGAAGCCTTGCCATTGGCGGTATTATTGCTGTTTTTGCCATCATCATCCGCAAAGAACTTTTGATACCACTGCTTTGCGGTATTTTCCTGGCACAAAGCCTTTCGGTAATTATGCAGGTAAGTTATTTTAAATATACCAAAAAACGATTCGGCGAAGGCAGAAGAATATTCAAAATGTCGCCCCTGCACCATCACTACCAAAAAGTGGGATATCACGAAGCGAAGATAGTGATGCGCTTTTTTATTGTGGGAATTATGCTGGCCATATTGACGATAGTAACATTGAAAATCAGATAGAAATGCCATAAAAAATGCAAAACCGCATTGTAATACTTGGAGGAGCCGAAAGCGGAATAGGGGCTGCCATACTGGCAAAGAAAAAAGGCTACGAAGTGTTTGTATCTGATGCGGGTGAGATTAAAAAAAATTATAAAGACGTTCTTTTACATCATGCAATAAGTTTCGAAGAAGGGAAACATACTGAAAATTCTTGGCTGCGGGCACAGGAAGTGGTAAAAAGTCCGGGAATACCCGACAAAGCGCCGGTAGTCAGAAAAATGAAAGAACTCGGTATCCCTGTTGTTTCCGAGATAGAATTTGCGGCCAGATATACGAAGGCTAAAAAGATTTGTATCACGGGCAGCAACGGAAAAACAACCACCAGTATGCTCACGTTTCACATCCTGAAAAAAGCAGGACTTCATGTCGGCCTTGCCGGAAACATCGGTAAAAGCTTTGCCTGGCAGGTAGCCGAAAATGATTTTGATTACTATGTGCTGGAAATCAGCAGCTTTCAATTGGATTTTATGTTTCGTTTCAAAGCCGACATAGCCGTGATTACCAACATCACCCCCGATCATCTCGATCGCTATCACAACAGGTTTCAGGACTATGTCGATGCGAAATTCAGGATACTGCAAAATCAGGGTGCCGGCGATTTTTTTATCTACTGTGCCGACGACCCGGTGGTAATGCAGGAACTAAGCAGGCGCAGCATCCCTTCTTCAAAAATACCTTTTTCGTTGGCAGAACTGCCTGACGGACAAGGTGCTTATATGAAAGACAACAAGTTGAATATTAATATATTATCAAATAAAATAACCATGGGAGTAGAAAATTTTGCATTAGCGGGGAAACACAATCTTTACAATTCAATGGCTGCTGGGATTATTTCCCGCATCTTTGATATTCGTAAGGATGTAATTAAGGAAAGTATGTCAGAATTTCAGGGGGTGGAACACCGCCTGGAGTTTGTAACCAAGGTGCACGGAATAGAGTTTGTTAACGATTCTAAGGCCACCAATGTAAACTCTACATGGTATGCCCTCGAAAGTATGACGCATCCTGTAATCTGGATTGTGGGCGGCGTAGATAAGGGCAATGATTATTCCTGCCTGAAACCTCTGGTAAAGGACAAGGTTAAGGCAATCATTTGCCTTGGTACCGATAATGGCAAGCTGATAAGGGAGTTTGGAGACCTGGTGTCCCAGATAGAAGAAGCCAGATCAGCGGAAGAAGCCGTAAAGATTTCTTATGCCATCGGAAATACAGGAGATGTGGTGTTGCTGTCGCCGGCCTGTGCCAGTTTCGACCTCTTTAATAACTATGAAGACAGAGGTATGAAATTCAAAAGAGCAGTTTACGACCTATAAAAAATTAAAGTAAAAATGAAGAAATTTTTTCAAATTTTCAAAGGCGATAAAGTTATTTGGGCGGTAGTGCTTATTATTGCTGTATTTTCGATTCTGGCAGTGTACAGTTCCACAGGCACCTTGGCCTACCGTAGCAAAAAAGCTGCCGGCAATACCGAGTTTTTTATTATGAAACACTTTTTTACCTTAATCATGGGTATCGCCCTGATGTACGTTTCTCACCTGATAAAATACACGCATTACTCAAAGATTTCGCAGATACTGGTTTTTATCGCCATCGTGTTGCTGCCAATCACCCTGTTTACGGGAAGTTCCGTGAACGAAGCTTCGCGCTGGCTAACACTGCCTATCATCGACCTGAAGTTTCAGACTTCCGACCTTGCCAAGCTGGCACTGATTATGTATCTCGCCAGGGAAATCTCGCGAAGGCAGGAAAAAATGGATGACATCAAAACAGGTTTTCTACCAATAGTAATCCCCATAGTGCTTATCTGTGTATTTATTCTGCCTGCCAACTTATCCACGGCTGCCATTTTATTTATGACCTGTGTCATTCTGATGATCGTCGGCAGGGTAAAAATAAAATATATTGTGTACCTTTTTGGGATTATGATTGTTGCTGGGGGACTGCTGGTGCTCATCCTTAAAAATACGCCTTACGAAAGCCGTGTGTCCACCTGGACCAACCGCCTGGCTACCTACTTTGGCGAAGAAAAAGAACAAAACCCCGACGATGTCTATCAGATCACTCAATCGAAGATTGCTGTGGCGCAGGGTGGTTTATTTGGGAAATTTCCCGGCAACAGTACACAGCGCAACGTTCTTCCACAAGCGTATTCCGACTTTATCTACGCCATCATTCTCGAAGAATACGGCTTTTTGGGTGGGCTGGTGGTGATGCTATTATATATGATTTTATTGTTCCGTGGGATACGCCTGGCCTCCAAATGCGACAAGATCTTTGGCGCCTTGCTCGGCCTGGGGGTGAGTTTTGCCATAGTGTTTCAGGCGGTAATCAATATGGGCATCGTAGTGGGTCTGTTCCCCAATACTGGTCAGCCACTGCCGCTGATAAGCATGGGGGGGACCTCTATTTGGTTTACAAGTATCGGCATCGGTATCTTACTCAGCATAAGCAGGGCCAACGATGAAGCGGAAAAAAAACCGCAGGAGACAGCGCAAAATGAAGACTTAAAAACTGTAACAGCAGATGCAAACTAAAAACCACAAATTTATCATCAGCGGAGGCGGTACCGGAGGCCATGTTTTTCCGGCGATTGCCATTGCCAATGCCTTGAAGAAAAGTTGTCCCGAAGCCGACATCCTGTTTGTCGGGGCCAACGGCCGCATGGAGATGGACAAAGTGCCCGAAGCCGGATATAAAATCATAGGATTGAACATCAGTGGATTACGCCGAAGCCTCTCGCTGCAAAATATCGCCACTTTGTTTAAGCTCCTCTCCAGCCTGCAGAAGGCAAAAAAAATTATCCGACAATTCAAACCCGATGCCGTAGTTGGTGTTGGCGGCTATGCCAGCGGGCCGGTGCTAAGAATTGCCGCATCCCAAAAGATACCCACCCTCATACAGGAACAAAACTCGTATCCCGGCATCACAAATAAAATATTATCCCAAAAAGTCAATAAAATTTGTGTGGCTTATGAGGGCATGGAAAAGTTCTTTCCCAAAGAAAAGATTATTCTCACCGGCAACCCCGTGCGGCAGGATATGACTATACTTCAGGGGAAGAGAGAACCCGGCCGGAAATTTTTTGGCCTGGATAATACCCGGAAAACCATTCTGGTGGTGGGCGGCAGTTTGGGCGCCCGCACCATTAACAATGCTATTATCGAGAAACTCGAGCTGTTTAAACAAAGCAATATACAGTTGATCTGGCAAACCGGAAAAACTTTTTTTGAAACAGCCCAAAAAGCATGCGAGAAATACAAAGACAGCGGAATAACCTGCCATGCGTTTATATCGAAGATGGATTATGCCTACGCCGCCGCCGATGTGATAGTGTCTCGTGCCGGAGCCATCGCCATTTCGGAGATCTGCCTTGTGGGCAAACCGGCCATCCTGGTGCCTTCGCCGAATGTTACAGAAGATCACCAGACCAAAAATGCCTTGGCTCTGTCGGAAAATGATGCAGCTATATTGGTAAAAGATGCTGAAGCAGCCGAAAAACTGGCGGACCAAGCCATTTCCCTCTTGCAGGAGGAGGAGTATGCTGCCCGCCTCAGCCGCAATATAGCGCGGTTTGCCCATAAAGATGTGGCCGACCGTATTGCCAGTATAATTTTAGAAATGATTAAGTGAATGGCATGACAAACGGAACAAGTAAGACATATTATTTTTTAGGTATCGGCGGCATTGGAATGAGCGCCCTGGCCCGATTTTTTAAGTTACAGGGCCATCAGGTTTCGGGCTACGACAAAACCCCCACCCGGCTCACTCAACAGCTTATCAGCGAGGGCATCGATGTGCATTTTCACGAAGATATCAACGCACTGCCTTCCGGCATAGATCTGGTGGTATATACACCGGCCGTCCCTACAGAACATGCCGAATACCGTTACTTTATCGAAAACAAGGTTCCTTTAAAGAAAAGAGCGGTGGTGCTGGGCGAGGTGGTAAAGAATAATTTTCTGATTGCTGTAGCCGGAACCCATGGCAAAACCACTATCACCGGAATGATAGCACATATTATGCAATCGGCCGGCATCCCCGTCAATGCTTTTATAGGCGGCATCGTAAAAAATTTTCAATCCAACCTGGTGTATTCCGAAAATGCCGTGGTAGCTGTAACCGAAGCCGATGAATACGACCGTTCATTTTTATCGCTCGACCCCGACATCGCTATTATTTCTGCTATTGATGCCGACCATCTGGATATTTATTCCGACAAAAAAAACCTGGTGGATTCCTATCATGCCTTTGCCGGTAAAGTTAACCCTATGGGCACTCTGATCATAAAAAATGGCCTTCCCGAGCCTGCTACGTATGAATATAGCATTGTTCATTATGATAAAAATGCTGCAGCAGATTTCTATGCCAAAGACGTGTATATCGAAAATGCCAGGTACCATGCCACGTTTTGTTTGCAACAGGAGGAGATAAAGATTGCCTTAAACATCCCCGGATGGCACAACGTGGAAAATGCGGTAGCCGCCGCTGCCGCTTGTTACCTGTTCGGAGCTGATGCTGCTGAAATCAAGCTGGGGCTGGAAACTTTTGAAGGCGTGAGCCGTCGATTTGACATCAGGTTTCAACAAGGAAATACCACCTATATAGATGATTATGCGCATCATCCGGAAGAACTCCGCGCCTTTATCGGTGCGGTCAGGGAACTTTTTCCCGGCCGAAAGATTACCGGCATATTTCAGCCCCATTTGTACACCCGGACAAGAGATTTTGCCGCAGAGTTCGCTGCTGTGCTGGATAATCTTGACGAAGCCATCCTGCTCGATATTTATCCTGCACGCGAACTTCCTATTCAAGGCGTAACCTCCGGTATTATTCTTGAAAAAATGAAGATAGCCGATAAGAAAATACTTTCGAAAGAAGCCCTGCTGGCGACATTGCGTAACCACCAATCCGAAGTGCTGCTCACCATGGGCGCCGGCGATATCGATCAGTTAATTGAACCAATAATAACTTTACTGAAAGAAAAAATGTGATATGAAAAGAAAATCATTCAAAATCCTTTTGTGGGTAGTTTCCATAGCGCTGTTCTTCGGGCTGGTGGTTTTTGTGGTAAAAAAACACAACACCACCACCTGCAAAAGTGTCGAGATTAGCATTCAGGCCCCTGCGGAATGTACTTTTCTCGGCGAAGATGAGGTGTTGTCGTATCTGCACGAGGCAGGAGGGGCACTTGTAGGCACTCGTCTGGCCGATATCAATATTGAAAAGCTGGAAGAAGCCGTCAACAGCAAACCATACGTGTTGGAATCCAAGGTGTATATGACGCTAAGAGGAGTGTTGAAAATAGATATTACCCAACGTACCCCCATAGCGCGCGTGCAGCCCGACGTGCGGCTCCAGAACATTAATGACATCGATGGCAGCCCTTATTATATTACCGCAGATGGCGGGATGATGCCTCTTGTACCCGGCAAAACCGCCAGGGTGGTTTTTGTCAACGGAAATATCCGCAATTTATATAATGAAAACATAAAACTAAATGTGGATTCAGCTTATGTGGCACAAGATACGCTGGGTTTTTTCACCACCCTGTATTCTCTCTACGATGTGGCATCATATATCGAACAGGATAAGTTTTTGAAAGCCCAGGTACAGCAGATTTTTGTTGATGAAAATGGAGAACTGATTTTGATACCCGAAGTGGGAAAACATATCGTTATCTTTGGAGACGGGAAAAAAATCCCGCAAAAATTCAAAAGGTTGAAAATTTTCTACGAAAAAGCCGCCTTTGTCAAAGGGTGGAGTTATGATACCGTAAATGTAAAATATAATAATCAAATAATTTGCTCATAACATAATAAAATTATACACATGGAACCATCAGAAATCATTGTAGGCCTTGATATTGGCACAAAAAAAATCGCTGCCATAGTCGGACGCCGCAGCCAGTACGGTAAAATTGAAATTCTCGGCCACGGCCTGGCCGAATCCATCGGTGTTAAACGGGGAGTGGTAATAAACATAGATAATACAGTAGAGTCTATAAGGGCAGCCATCAAAGAAGCCGAGGCTACGTCGGGAGTCATTATCAAAAGCGTAAATGTCGGGATTGCCGGACAACACATAAAAAGTCTTCAGCACCGCGGCAGCATTATCCGCGACTCCTCCGATTCGGTAATTACACAGGCCGACATCAACCGGCTGATTGATGATATGTACCGTTTGGTTATGCAGCCGGGCGAAGAAATCATCCACGTGATACCCCAGGAATATATAGTGGACAAAGAAACAGGCATCAAAAAACCTATCGGCATAGCTGGGGTAAACCTCGAAGCCAACTTTCATATCATCACCGGATTGGTTACTGCTGTGCGCAATATCTACCGTTGTGTGGACAAGGCCGGCCTCGAAATAGTGGACCAAATACTGGAACCTCTGGCATCAGCCGACGCCGTGCTGATTGATGATGAAAAGGAAGCCGGCGTGGTACTGGTGGATATTGGTGGAGGAACCACCGACATAGCCATCTTCCACGACGATATTATCCGACATACCGCCGTGGTGCCGCTGGGCGGGGATATTGTTACTGAAGACATCAGGGAAGGCTGCACCATTATAAAAAAACACGCCGAAAAACTCAAGGTAAACTATGGCTCAGCGCTGGCCAGCGAAAGCAGAGCCGACGAGTTTGTATCCATCCCCGGACTGCATGGCAGACCGCCCAAAGAAATCAGCCTGCGCAACCTGGCCGGAATAATTGAAGCCCGCATGGAAGAAATCCTGGAATATGTCTATAACGAAATAAAAGCTTCGGGCTACGAAAGAAAACTCATAGGCGGCATAGTGCTCACCGGAGGAGGCGCTCAACTGAAAAACATTGTGCAACTCACCGAATTTGTAACCGGCATGGATGCCCGCATAGGATACCCCAACCAGTACCTCGCCGATAATGTACCCGAAGAAATTGCACTGCCCATGTATGCCACCGGTGTAGGCCTGGTGATTAAAGGACTTGAAAAACAACAGAAATATACAGAGGAAGTTCCAAAAGAAAAAAAGGAAGAACCGGTACAGACACATTCAGTGAAAAACAAAGGCAAATTTTTTGACTCTTTGTTCAACAAAGGAAAACACTTTTTTGACGACGATGTAAACTAATATCAACAAGCTTTTGGCTCTGAAGGCTTTTTTGTTTTGTTAGTAATACCATGCCGGTGTCGTTGCCAAAGGTGTGAAACCGCCTGTTTTAAAGAAAAAGAAAGGTTTTAAAAATTAACAAAGTATAGTTAATAATTATTTTTTTCTGTGCTAATGCGCAAGTGATAATAGAATTATTTTAGTAAAGCCAATAATTACAATAATATGACAATAAAATTTGACAGCCGAAAAGACTCATCCTCAAAGATTAAAGTTATCGGAGTAGGCGGAGGTGGCAGCAATGCTGTGAATCACATGTACAAACAGGGAATTATAGGGGTGGATTTTGTTGTGTCAAACACTGATTGCCAAGCCCTTGACGCCAGCCCTGTGCCCAATAAAATCCAATTGGGAACTTCCCTAACCGAAGGTCTGGGCGCAGGAGCCATTCCCGATACCGGACGAAAAGCCGCCCTGGAAACTATTGAAGAGATAAAAGAATTTTTACAGCCTAACACCAAAATGGTTTTTATTACGGCAGGCATGGGCGGTGGCACAGGCACCGGCGCAGCACCCGTAATAGCACAGGCAGCCCGCGAAATGGGCATACTTACCGTGGGCATCGTTACACTGCCATTTTCATTCGAAGGTAAAAAACGTAAAAAACAAGCCCAGGAAGGTCTCGATGAATTGAGAAAATACGTGGATACGCTGCTGGTAATATGTAACGATAAGTTACGCGAATTGCATCGCGACCTGAAACTTTCCGAAGCTTTCAGCAGAGCTGACGATGTGCTAACCATTGCAGCCAAAGGTATCGCCGAAATCATTACCGTGAGCGGTTATATCAACGTAGATTTTAATGATGTCAACACCGTGATGCGCAACAGCGGCGTGGCCATTATGGGCACCGGTGTGGCCGAAGGTGAGAGCCGCGCGGTGAATGCCGTGGAAAACGCCTTGTCGTCGCCCCTGCTCAACGAAAACGATATCACCGGAGCACAAAATATTCTGCTGTATATCGCCTCCGGGTCCGAAGAAATCACTATGGACGAAGTTACCGAAATCACAGATTATATCCAGGATTCTGCCGGATCGTCCGCGGAGATTATCTGGGGCAACGGCACCGATGAAGCACTGGGAAGCAAAATCAGCGTAACACTCATCGCTACCGGGTTTTCAGGTGGAGAAAAATCCGAAATACTCCCGGTTTCTGAAAAACAACCGGAGAAAATTGTGGTGAACCTCGACAAAGAACCCC
>DAONFU010000014.1:0-26500 GCA_035403765.1 Bacteroidales bacterium | reverse complement strand
AATCCGGGTCCGGAGGTGGTGGTCAATGCCAGGGAGCCGGCAAAACTGGCGCCAATAGCGGAGCAGACACCAGCTATTTCGTCTTCGGCCTGAAAAACTTTGGCTCCGAGGGATTTGTGTTTGGCAAGTTCCATCAGTATTTCGGTGGCCGGGGTAATAGGGTAGGACCCTAAAAACAATGGCCTGCCGGAGCGTTCGGATGCTGCCAGAAATCCCCATGCGGTAGCCACGTTGCCGGAAATATTACGGTACCTGCCTTTGTCTAATGTGGCGGCGGGCACCAGATAAGTAACACTAATGGCCTCAACGGTGTCGGCATAGTTATAACCGGCTTGCATGGCCAATTTATTGGAGGTGATGAGTTCCGGTTTTTTCTTGAATTTTTTTGCAAAAAAATCAAAAGCAATGTCCAGTTTCCAGTTAAACAGGTAATACATCATGCCCAGTGCGAACATATTTCTTGATTTTTCGGCTGTTTTACCATCGAGGTTAAGCTCTTTCAAGGCATCTTTGGTGAGGGTGGTGAGAGGAGCTTTGATAAGATTATAACCTTGCAGGCTATTGTCTTCAAGCGGGTTGCTGGTGTAGCCTGATTTTTCAATAGCTTTTTGGTCAAAGGCGTCCAGGTCGGTAATAATGGTGGCGCCTTTTTTAGCCCATTTCAGGTTTGCCTTTAATGAGGCCGGATTCATGGCCACTATCACGTCGCATAAATCACCAGAGCTGTACACTTTTTTTCCGATATGTACCTGAAAACCGGAAACACCGGCGATAGTGTTGTGAGGGCCCCTGATTTCGGCGGGGTAGTCGGGAAAGTTGGCAAGGTCGTTGCCTTCCAGGGCGGCGGTATCTGTAAAAAGGTTGCCGATAAGTTGCATCCCGTCGCCGGAATCGCCAACAAACTTAACCACAACATCCTCTTTTGTTACTGCCTTATTTTTCTTTTGTGTCATAGGAATTTGTATAAAAATTTCTACAAAGTTATAGGTTTTCTTTATAAACCAAATTTATTTACGGGTTTATTTTTGAATAAAAAAGGGGATTCCGGCCGGAATCCCCTTTGATAATAAAGGTGCTGATTTACACAGCTAAAAAAACTTAATGTAAATCCCAGAATAGTTTGGTAGCCACATCATCACCACCTATGGCGCTGGAGGCGGCACCGTAATTGGTTCCGTTCAGGGTTTGTTCGGCTATGGGATACGTAAACCTTACCGGTATATCGGATACGGCATCAGGCGGAGCTACCAGCACGGGGAAGTCTAATTTTCTCCAGCTTGTCCACGCTTCATAGCCTCGGTTGTACAAGCCTATCCAGGCCTGTGTTCCGATTTTCTGCTGCCAGGTGCCGGCTGCAGTGGCATAAGCAACAGCGGGGTTGGCCAGGTATGTGGCGGCATCGGCACTTGTCCCGCCCCAGTAAGTAATGGAGGCCGTAATTCCGTTGTTATAATGGTCTTCGGCGGTGCCACCCACAGCAAACCCCTTTTCCACAGCTTCTGCCAGGAGAAATTCTACTTCGGCATAATCCATAATGATTCCTTCAAATGTAGGAAGCTGAATCATATCAGCCACATGCGAATATTGAGTGTAATCGTTTGAAGCTCCATATACACCGCCAATATACGTATTGGTGTCGGGTGCCATAGTGAAGTAAAATGGCAACCGCGGATCGTTTAATGCTACCATGGCGTCCACCAGGGTATTGGCGGCAACAAAATCATGTCTTCCGCTGGCTACCAGGTCATCATAGATAGGATTACAGTTTGGCTGGGCAGATAAGTATATGAGGCTTCCGTTATCGGCATTTGAAGCTATTACATTCTGAGCTGCAGCAACTGCCTGTGTCTGTGCAAAACCAGGGTCAACATCCGAAATCACCATAGCCATTCTTAATTTAAGGGAATTGGCAAATTTTAACCATTGGTTTACATTGCCTCCATACATATTGTCTGCGCCTTCAAAACTGCCCCAGGCGGGATCCAGTTCTGCGATAGCGGCATTCAGGCGGATAATCAAATCTTTGTAAACAGTAAGGCCATCATCGTATTTTGGCGCAGGAATTTCTATATCCAGAGCTTCTGTGTAAGGGATGTTGCCAAAAGTTTCCACGAGTACAGAATAAGTATAAACTTTCATAATTTCAATTATGGCTAACTTGTTCTTTTTAATACTAGGACTGGCATCTCCCCCATAGGTTGTTTCTTGTATGATTCGGGCAGATTCATCGAGGTCTTTGAGTACATCGCGGTAGAGGATATCCCAATGATTGTCTGGAATGGTTCGGGTAACCAGGTCATAATTGGCCTCATCAGTATAGGTGGTTTCCGTCCAGTATTGAGCAAACATTCTGAAAATATTGAGGTTTACATTGGTGCTCACCATCTGGTCGAAAACATTTTTCTGTGCACCGGTAAATAGTGATTCGCCGGTAACATCGGTAGGATCTTTTGTGTTTTCATTCAGATCTTCCAACTTTTTGCAGCCGGAAAACATTAGGATTACGAGTAATAATGCTAATATCTTTTTCATGGTTGTATTATTTAAAAGGTTAATTTAACATTGAAACTAAAATCACGGGTTGATGGCAGCGACCCTACTGAATAGCCCTGAAGATTTCCGGCACTTAACCCTGATTCGGGGTCGGCATAAGGAAGGTTCTTGTAGATTATCCATGGGTTGGAAGCTACTGCTGACAAGGTAACTCCGGTGAGGAAACATTTTTGCAACCATTTGGCGGGCAGGCTGTACGATAAGGAAACTTCTCTCAGTTTAACAAAGGAAGCATCATATACAAAGGCTCTATCCGGATTTCTTACATAACCAAATGCTCCATAGTTGTTGGCGGCAATTCTGGTAGTATTTTCTGATCCGTCGGGATTTACGCCTTCATTAATAAAACCACCGCTATTGGAAGCATAGCCCAGGCTGTGGTCATTGGGGTCAACCCAGGTAATAGGATCTCTTACAGGGTTTCCTAAATCGTTCAGATAAGAAGTTTCGTCGTACAATCCGGTAGCAAGTCCATAATACATATCCAGCGAGAAGATGTCTCCACCCATAGAAACGTCAACTAAGAAACTCAGGTTCCATCCACCCCAGGAGAAGGAGTTTAGCCAGCCACCTGTCCAGTCGGGGTTGATATTTCCGATGACATTGTCAGAAGTGGCTGTTTTATAAAATCTGCCGTTGGCGGGATTGATCAGACGGGCGCTGTCGGATTCGCCAACAGGATTACCGTTGATGGTTATATAGTCGGTTCCGCAGATTATTCCGTAAGGCTGTCCTACCCTGGCATTAATGGAAACACCACCCTGGTATGAACCCAACTGCAGGTTTTCAACCCCTTCTGCTAAAGAAAGGACTTTGTTCCAGTTTTTTGCCCAGTTGATGGTCATGTTCCACTGGAATTTTTTGGTTTTTACCGGTGTGGCATTTAAAGAGATTTCCACACCCTGGTTTTGAATTTGTCCGGCGTTGATAATTTTGTAGGTGTAGCCCGTAGCTGTGGAAACGGCCAGTGGCAGAATCTGGTTGGAAGTGTTGCTGTTGTAATAAGCAGCATCAAAACCTATACGTCTTCCAAAGAAATACATTTCAAGTCCGCCTTCTATACTTCTTGTTTTTTCGGGCAGTAAATTGCTGTTTTTCTTTGTGCCGGGCACCGAAGTAATCGGGGAGTTCAGCGGGGTGATAATATTGTAATTGTCGGTTAATTGGTCATAACTGGCGCTATTACCCACCATAGCATAATTCAAACGTACCTTACCATAAGATAACACTTTATTTTCCGGAATCAGGTTAGAGAATACAAAGCTGGCGGCCACTGAAGGATAATAATATACGCTGTTTCCAACGGGTAATGTGGAAGAGTGGTCACGCCGTATAGTTCCGTCAAGGTATATCAGGCTCTTGTAGCCTATTGATGCACTGGCATAGATGCCATTTACACCTACTTTGGAAGCGAGTTCTTTTGAAAGCGGCAGTGGGCCGACACTGTTTTGCAGTGAATACAAACCAGGTACAGCAAGTCCGCCGTTTGTGGCAGAAATAATTCTGTTGAAATTGGTTCTTCTGGCGTTATATCCAACTACGCCTCTCAGGTTCCAGTTCTTACCGAAATCTTTATTGATATTGGCCATCAGGTCGAAGTTGTATTCGGTGAAATTAATGTCTCTTCTCAGATAGCCTGAACCCTGATCGCTGCGTCCAAGGCTGCCGTCGGAGCCGGAACCAAGTCCGAATGGGCCGGGTATGCTGCCCACAGCTTTTCTTTCCTCCTGCATTTCCGTATAGGTATCGGCTGAAAAACGTCCGAACAGGCTTAACCATTTCAGCACTTTATAATCAACAGCCATATAGCCCGTAAAACGGTTTCTGTTGTCGTTTTCATAATTTTCATATCTTACCCAATAGGGGTTGTCCCAGAAAATAGGTGCGGCCACGGTTGGGTCGGCATAGTTCCAGGTAATATTTCTTCCGGTTAATTCATAAAGTTCCCGTTGTTGCTGTATGTCAACATTGGTTTGGTACCACTGACGGAATGAAGTCATGATATTATCGCTGTATCCGGTAGAGTTACGGCCCACAGCCCGGGTGTTGGTGTAATTGCCTTGCCCCGACACAGTGAGTTTATCCGTAACATTCCACGAACCATTCAACAACACATTATCTTTGTTTAATTTACTGTTAGGCAAAAGACCTTTTTGCGTAAAATTGGTATAGGCCAGACGGTAGGAGCCTTTAGGCCCTGCATTATCAATAGCAACTGAATTGTTGAACGTCAGCGGTTTTTGGAAAAAGGTAATAGGACCGTTTTCGGCAGCAATCCAGGGAGTGGCTGTCATATACCAGGGAGATTCGGGGTCAACGGCATTCCACTGATACACATATCGGCTGGCATCAAAAGGAGCACCATAGGAAGCATCTTCCGAGGTAACTACCCATTGCTCATCCACGCCATCATTGTTAACATCACGGAAATACCAAAACTCATCGTTAGGATCGCCTTCATAATAGTGTCCGTAGCCTGCGCCGTAGTCTTTCTGGTACTTAATGAATGTGCTTTTGTCAACAAAGCCCATGGTTACCCCGGAATTTACCGTAATCCCGATACCTTTCTTTTTTATTTCAGTACCAACACCGCTGCCGGCAGTAGTACCTTTTTTGGTGGTAATCATGATAACACCGCCCGCAGCACGTGAGCCGTAAAGGGCGGTAGCAGCAGCACCTTTCAGTACGTTGATTGACTCAATGTCATCGGCGTTGATGTCCGAAGCCATATTGCCAAAGTCGTATCCCATACCACCCTGTATCTGTGAGGAGGTGTTGAAGTTGCTGTTGTTGACAGGAACGCCGTCAACCACAAAAAGCACCTGATTGTCGCCGGTCAGCGATTTGTTGCCACGCAGCAAAACGTTGGTGGAGCCGCCGATATTGGTATTCTTTTTTACCTGAACACCGGCAACTTTTCCCGAAAGAGAATTGATGAAGTTGTCTGATTTAACGGTTTGCACCAGGTCGCCCTTTATTTCCTGCGTCGAATAGCCAAGAGATTTCTTTTCTCTGGCAATGCCAAGTGCGGTAACAACTACACCTTCGATGTTCATTACGTCGGATTCCAAAATCACATCAATGGTTGCGCTTCCGGTTACTTTAATTTCCTGCGATTTCATCCCCACAAAGGAAAATATTAACACATCATATTTCGGCGGAACCAAAATAGTGTATTTTCCATTTACGTCGGTAACCGTTCCTATGGTCGTGCCCTTAACCACGACCGTAACACCGGGCAAAGTAGTGCCATCGTCTTTACTGGTTACCTTACCTGTGATGGTCTTTTGTTGGGCAAAGGCCATCTGCAATCCTGAAAATAACAGAATTACAATTAACAATGTAAATTTTCTCATAAGATTTGTTTTAGGTTAAAGTTAAATTCGAGTTCAATATTACTATATGTAATCATAAAAACCAAATTTATTATTAAAAATTTTTATTAATAAATATTAAATTACAAGAATTAAAGAGATTACGAGAGAAATCTAAAGCCATAAAATTTTTGTAAATTTGCATAAAATAAAATATGTCTTTCATAAAACCGTTATATTTTGCCGGGATGTAAACATTATGAATAACGCCTACTCTGCACTCATAAAAAAACTGGATCTCTTTATCAGAAAGTATTACAAAAACCAAATTCTGAAAGGGATTTTGCTGTTTTTGTCTTTTTCTTTAGCCTTGTTTTTAATACTTACCATTCTTGAAAATTTCGCCTATTTCAATTCCACCGTAAGAACCGTTTTGTTTTATACTTACATAGTGGTCAATGTTTTTGTTTTGATACAATTTATTATTATTCCCCTTTTCAGGCTCTTTAAAATCGGAATGGTGATTTCATATGAACAGGCGGCAAAAATCATCGGAGAACATTTTACCGAAGTGAAGGACAAACTGCTGAACACCTTGCAGCTAAAGCAAATTTCGGATACCGACACGACCAGTCTGGAGCTGATTAATGCCGGAATTGAACAAAAAATAAACACCTTGTCTCCGGTTCAATTCAATGCGGCTGTTGATTTTAAGGTAAACAAAAAATTATTGAAATTTTTATTGCCACCAGCCATTATTTTGCTGGTGATTCTTATTGCTTCGCCCGCCGTGCTAACCGAACCTACCAAAAGGTATTACAACTATTCCACTTTTTACGAAAAACAGGCGCCTTTTCAGTTTGTAATACTAAACAAAAGTCTTGAAGCAGTGCAGCAGCAGGATTTTGTCTTAAACGTAAAACTCACCGGTGACGATATCCCCGGCGAATTATTTGTGGTGTACAACGAAAATGAGTATAGCCTCAATAAAGAAAATGTGGTAGTGTTTAATTATACATTTAAAAATTTACAGAAAGACCTTACTTTTTATCTGAAAGCCGATGAATACAGATCGCGCAGCTATACACTGAAAGTAATACCCAAGCCCATAATTCTCGATTTTGAGGTGCAGTTGAATTATCCTGCCTATACAGGAAAAAAGAATGAAGTAGTGGAAAATTCCGGCGACCTTAGCGTGCCGGCCGGCACCAATATTTGCTGGAAATTGTTGACCAAAGACACCAAAAAAATCCTGTTAAAATTTGTGGATAAATCCCTGCTCCTCGAACCGGTGAAAAACGAAGTGTTTTTGTGTAGCCGCAACTTTCTCACTTCCCAGAACTATACCGTTATTCCGCAAAACCAGTTTATCAAAAAAAACGATTCGCTGACCTATTCAATTAATGTTATTCCTGACGCCTATCCCATGGTGGATGTCACAGAATATCGCGATTCCGTGTACTACAGCCATTTGTATTTCAAAGGATTTATCAAAGATGATTACGGGTTTAACAAGCTACTTTTCAAGTACAGGATACTAAAACAGGATGATGACAATGCAGGCGCTGAATTGTCGGAAAACATTACCTTCAACAAACAAATAAACCAGGGAGAATTTTATCATTACTTTGATGTGTCGGCGCTTCAGGTATCACCCGGCGACCAGATTGAGTATTACTTCGAAATCTGGGACAACGACGGCGTAAATGGCAGCAAGGCCGCCCGGTCATCAAAAATGATGTTTAAAATACCTACAGAAAATGAAATGGAAAAACAGGCCGAGCAAAACAGTACCGACCTGAAAAACAAAATGGATGAAGCCATTAAAGATATCAGCCTGTTGCAAAAACAAGCCGACGATATCAACCGTAAAATGCTCGATAAAAAAAACCTCAGCTGGCAGGAACGCAGGCAAATCGAAGACCTCCTTATCAAACAGCAACAGTTGCAGCAAAACGTGGAAAATATTAAAGAACAGTTGCACGAAAACATACTTTCCGAACAACAGTTTCAAAAACCCGACAGCAGCATACTGGAAAAACAAAAACAATTAGAGGACTTGTTCAACAAAATTATGACCGATGAGATGAAGGAGCTTTTCAGGCAGATGCAGGAAATGCTCGATAAGCTCGATAAAACAAAGGTCAACGAAATGCTTGACAAAATCAAAATGAACAACAAGGACCTGGAAAAAGAACTCGATCGAAACCTTGAATTGTTTAAGCAACTGGAATTAGAGAAAAAAATGTCCGAAACCATTGAAAAACTGCAAAAACTTGCTGAAGAGCAAAAAGAACTGTCGGACAAAACCGCTGATGATAAACAAAACCAACAAGATTTGCTCGACGAGCAACGCAGAATCAACGACGATTTTGAGCAGGTAAAACAAAACCTGCAAAACCTCGAAAAGCTTAACAAAGAACTGGAAGACCCCAAAAAACTTGATAATACCGACGACCAGCAGCAGGCTATCCAGGAAGAACTCAACAACAGTAAAAATAACCTGGAAAACAATAAGCGGAAAAATGCCTCAAAATCGCAAAAAAGCGCCGGCGATAAAATGCAAAACCTGGCCGACGACCTGATGAAAATGCAGGAAGAAATGGCACAGGAAGAACTGGCCGAAGACGAACAGGCACTTCGTCAGTTGCTCGAAAACCTGATAAATGTATCTTTCAGCCAGGAAGAACTAATCAACAGGCTCAAAACAACCAATATCAACAATCCAAAGTACCTCCAGATAATGGATAAGCAGAAAGAGCTGAAAGACGACCTGAAAATGATTGAGGACTCGTTGTTTGCACTGAGCAAAAGACAAAGCATCATTGAACCTATTGTCAACAAAGAAATCTCTGCCATTAATGAAAATGTGGTAAAAATATTAGAAGCGCTGCATAACCGCAACATCGCACAAAGTCAAAAATGGCAACAGTATGTGATGACATCTGTAAACAACCTGGCCCTGTTGCTGGCCGAATCCTTGCAACAAATGCAGCAACAAATGCAATCCATGTCGAAATCCTGCAACAAAAAAGGAGGAAAATGCAGCAAACCGGGCAATGGCAAACCGTCAGCCTCGTCGATGAAACAAATGCAGGATCAGCTAAACAAGCAAATGGAAGCCCTGAAAAAACAATTGGAAAGCGGCCAAAAACCCGGACAGGGCGGCCAGCAATCCATGAGCGAACAACTGGCCCGCCTGGCAGCACAGCAGGAGGCCTTACGCAAAATGCTTCAGCAATATGGCGAAGAACAGAAAAAAGAAGGTGCGGGAAATGCCGGACAAATCAGCGACATGATGAAAAAAATGGAACAAACCGAAACCGACCTGGTAAACAAAATCATCAATAACGAAACCATCAAAAGGCAACAGGAAATTTTAACCCGCTTATTGGAGTCAGAAAAAGCCGAAAAAGAAAGAGAACTCGACGAAAAACGAAAATCTAACGAAGCCATTGAAAAAAATTATAGTAACCCAAATCAATTTTTTGAGTATAACAGGTTAAAATCAAAAGAACTTGAATTATTAAAAACAATTCCTGTAACTTTAACCCCGTTTTTTAAGTATAAGACCAATGAGTATTTTTATAAATTTGATGATTGATGAAAAAACACACCTTAATAATAAAATCTGATATACACGAAATCACGGAAGTAGAAAAATTCGTCGAAAGCATCTGCGATTATTATAACCTGAACGATACGTATTTCGGAAATATAATGGTAGCCCTTACCGAGGCCGTCGAAAATGCTATTATCCACGGAAACAAAAGCAATCCCGACAAAAAAGTAATGATACATTTCGATTTTTCACAAAAAGGTATCGATTTTACCGTGGAAGATCAGGGCGCCGGCTATGATTTCTCAGCTATCCCCGATGCCACCGACGCCAAAGCCAATCCCGAAAAAAAAGGTACCGGAATATATCTGATAAAAACATTGGCCGACGATGTGCATTTTATGGATAATGGCCGCAAAATCAGAATGATTTTTAATATCACCTCCATCAATAAAGAAGTATTCATCCACAGAAAAAAACAACTGGAAGATTATTTTAAAGTCAGGAAAAATATTTTCGAAAAAAAATAATCAGAAAATGCCTGTTTTTAAAATAGATTTCTTTCAGCAAGACGTATCCTTCCCCTTAAAAAATAAAAAAAAAATTAAATCCTGGCTGTTGGCGCTTGCCCATGCGGAAATAAACAATCTGGCAGGGGTGGAGCTTAGCGTGGTGCTCTGCAGCGACGATTATCTTCTGTCTCTCAATAAACAATACCTTAACAAAAATACGCTCACCGACATTATTACTTTCGATTACTGCGAAGATAATTTCCTTCGCGGCGATATTTTCATTAGTATCGACAGGGTGGCCGAAAATGCCGTGAAATATAAACAGGCAACCAGCAACGAATTGTGGCGGATTATGGCTCACGGCTTATTGCATTTGTGCGGATATGCCGACAAAACTCCCGCCGAAAAAACAAAAATGACGGAGAAGGAGGACTTTTACCTAATTTTGCTGAGAAAATATATGGAAGATGATGCCTCTGAAAAAAAATATCATCGCAAATAAGATATCCTTACTAATCTTATTGCTATTGCTTATTTTTATCGGCGTAGAACGCTTTTTTATCTACCCGCCAAAGAGTGTGCTCACCTGGGATGTTTTTGCCTATTATTTGTATCTCCCGGCCAAATTTATTTATCACGACCTCGACCTCATGAATCCGGCCTGGATCGATCATATTTTCAACACCTATCGCCCTTCTGATACCTTTTACCAGGCTTTTCTCGGGCCCAAAGACGTTAAGGTCATCACGGTTACCGTTAGCCTGGCCATACTGTATGCGCCGTTTTTCCTGCTTTCACACGCTTACGCACTCGCCTTCGGATATCCCGCCGACGGATTTTCTATGCCGTATCAATACGGTATCGCCATTGGTGCCTTTATTTATACTATCATTGGACTGTATTTTTTCAGAAAAGTGTTGCGCCATTTTTTCAGCGATAAATTATCGGGGCTGCTACTCCTGTTGACGGTACTGGGTACTAATTACATAAATCAGGTCACCGGAAGCAACGTTACCCCGCATAATTTGCTGTTTGCATTGTTCGCCATATTGGTTTGGTATGTAATAAAATGGCACAAAACGCCCAAGATTCGGTATATGGTCTTTATGGGCCTCCTGATGGGGATGATTACGCTGATTAGACCTACGGAGATTGTCTGTATTCTCGTGCCGCTTTTGTGGGGTATTTATGATAAAAAATCATTCACCGAAAAACTTAACCTGATAAGCAAACATAAGTACCAGATTCTGTTAGGAATGCTGTGTTTTGCGCTGGTTATTTTTCCACAACTTTTATATTGGAAAAGACAAACAGGCAGTTTTGTGTTCTACAGCTATACCAATCCCAATGAGGGCCTCGATCTGCTGAGCCCCCATTTGGGCAATTTCCTGCTGAGCTTCCGCAAAGGATGGCTGATTTATACGCCCCTGGCCATTTTTTATATCATCGGACTGGTTCCTCTGTATAAACAACAAAAAAATGTGTTTTATGCGGTTACCGCATTTTTTGTGCTCAGCCTGTACCTTATTTCAAGCTGGTCGTGCTGGTGGTATGCCGGAGGTTGCTACAGCCAGCGGGCTATGACAACATCCTATGTGCTGCTTGCGCTGCCCTTGGGATATTTTATCAAATGGGCCGGTAAAAAGTTGTATCTGCTGATACCGCTTTTGCTGTTGTTCGTGTTTTTGATAATGCTGAATTTGCTGCAGTGGTGGCAGTTTTATAACGGCATATTAAAAGGCTACACCATGACCAAAAAGTATTATTGTGCCATATTTGGAAAGACCAGCATACCCGATGGCGCAGAAAACTTCCTGATGGTCAACAGGTCGTTTACCATGAACGAAACTATGCCCGACCCGGCAAATTTCAACAGGAAAATCCTTGGTCTTTATGATTTTTCAAACCCTAATGGCGCGTATGGCAATTTGGTAAGGGATTTAAAGGATACAAATACGTATTGCCTGGCTATGGACAGTGCAATGCCTTATTCGCCGGGCTTGTATATCAAGTTTAAAAATATAACCGGAGAATACTATGCGTGGATTAAGGCACAGGCCGAATTTTTGGTCCCCGAAAGCTATAACGAGCCGTTGCCGCTGATTGTGGTAACCTTTATTCACAACAAAAAGTGTTATAAATACCTTACCAAAGAACTTAAACCGGCCGATGATGCAAGAGGGGTGTGGCAAAAATCTTTTGTTGATTATTTAACACCCGAAGTCAGGGATAAGGAAGATACCTTGCAGGTGTATTTATGGCACAGGGGAAAGCAGCCTGTATATTTTAAAAATCTTTTGATTGAAGCGTATGACCCAATTGACCCACAATAAATTGAAAATCAGTGTGTTAAGACAATGTTTCACGTGAAACCCTGCCATGTTATTAAAAAAATATGATATTATTGTAGTAGGAGGGGGGCATGCCGGGTGCGAATCGGCAGCAGCGGCGGCCACAATGGGCGCATCGGTGTTGCTGATAACTATGAATATGGACCTGATTGCCCAAATGTCTTGCAACCCTTCCATAGGTGGCGTGGCAAAAGGACAAATAGTAAGGGAAATTGATGCCCTTGGCGGAAGAACAGGCATAGTTACCGACCGGTCGATGATTCAATTCAGGATGCTTAACCGTTCAAAGGGACCGGCCATGTGGAGCCCAAGGGCACAATGCGACCGCATGCTTTTTTCGGCCACATGGAGGCGGGTGATGGAAAATATACCGGGCTTGGATTTTTGGCAGGACGAAGTAAAAAAAATATTGATCAGCAATGGAAAAGTACGGGGAGTGGAAACCCTGTTGGGAATAAAAATTTATTCCCAGGCCGTGATTTTGACTTCTGGAACTTTTTTAAACGGATTGATGCATATTGGTGAAAAAAACTTTACGGGTGGGCGTATGGGCGAAAAGTCCTCCGAAGGATTGAGCGATCAACTGCTTGTGGCGGGCTTTAAGAAAAAACGCCTGAAGACAGGAACCCCCGTAAGAATTGATGGCCGAACTGTAGATTTTAGTAAACTTACCGAACAAAAAGGCGACGAAAATCCCGGCAAATTTTCTTTTACAGATACCGAGGTGCTCAAGCAGCAAAAAAGCTGTTTTTTGGCCTATACCAATGAAAAAGTTCATGAAACTCTTAGCTTGGGCTTTGAAAAATCACCCCTCTTTAATGGAAGGATAAAAGGAGTGGGCCCGCGCTATTGTCCATCGATAGAAGATAAAATCGTACGGTTTTCCGACAAAACCAGACACCAGCTTTTCTTAGAACCTGAGGGCTGGAATACTGTGGAATATTACCTGAACGGATTCTCTTCTTCACTGCCCGAAAAAATTCAATTGGACGCTCTTCACCATATAAAAGGTTTTGAAAAAGCCAAAATATTTAAACCGGGATATGCTATCGAATACGACTATTTTCCACCAGAACAGTTGCACTATACTCTGGAAACGAAATTAGTCGAAAACCTGTATTTTGCGGGGCAGATAAACGGGACTACCGGTTATGAAGAAGCTGCCGCACAAGGCCTCATGGCTGGAATAAACGCTTTTAATAAATTAAATAATAAGCCCGAATTTATACTTAAAAGATCCGAGGCCTATATTGGCGTGCTTATCGACGACCTGATAACAAAAAGTATCGATGAGCCTTACCGCATGTTTACCTCCAGGGCCGAATACCGTATTTTGCTACGGCAGGATAATGCCGACTTGCGCCTGACAAAAACCGGTCATCAATTAGGCCTTATTTCTGACGAACAAATGAAAAAGTTCAGAAGAAAAATCAAAAAATTAAACAGCCTTCACGATTTTATAAAAAATGAAATCGTATATCCGGAGGAGGTTAATTACTTCCTTGCTCAGAAAAATACCCCTGAAATAAAACAAAAAACCAAATTGGTAAATATTCTGTTAAGACCGGAGGTAGATATTTTTTCATTGATGACTTCAGTTGAAAAGTTGTCGCATTTTGCAAAGGAAAAAAGAATTAACGACATGGAAATTTTTGAGCAAATCGGGATACAAATAAAATACAGTTCGTATATCGAAAAAGAAAAAGAAATTGCCGATAAAATATCAAAACTCGAAAACATTACGCTAAACAAAAATTTTGACTATAAAAAAATCACTGCCTTATCGATGGAGGGCAGAGAAAAATTATCTTTGCACAAACCCGGCACCATTGGCCAGGCTGCCCGCATTAGTGGCGTATCTCCTGCCGATATAACGGTGCTTTTGGTGTGTCTCGGACGTTAATGTTTCACGTGAAACTCTGAAAAATGGAAAAACTAAATACCTGCCCCCTTTGCGGAAATAATGACTTTGAAAAGTTCCTGGAAACAGAAGACCATTTCCTTACCCACGAGCAATTTACAATTGTAAAATGCCCTTGTTGCGGGTTGCTATTTGTAAATCCAAGGCCTTCGACCGATGAAATTGCAAAATATTATAAATCCGAAAATTATATCTCCCATTCTACTCAACAAAAAAGCCTGCTTGATAAAATTTATGCCCGCGTAAGAAAGAAAAACCATCAAAAAAAATTCAAACTCATCAGTAAATACAAACAAGCCGGATCTATCTTAGATATTGGGTGTGCCACAGGAGAATTTCTTGACTTTTTTCAACAAAAAGGGTGGGAGGTAAGCGGAGTAGAGCCAAACGAAGAGGCCCGTAATTTTGCCGCGAACACTTACAAATTGAACGTTTTTGATGAAAAAATGATTCCGGATCTGGGTAAAGAAAACCATGATGTAATCACTATGTGGCACGTACTGGAACATGTGCATGATGTCAACGAAAGGGTGGCCCAGCTACACCGCTTGCTCAAAAACGATGGCATAGCAGTGATAGCGCTTCCCAACCCCAACAGCAAAGATGCCGCTATGTACAAAAATTTTTGGGCAGGTTACGACCTTCCCCGGCATCTTTTTCATTTTACTGCTAAAACAATTGAAAAATTATTTGATAAACACGGTTTTTATCTTGTGGAAAAAAAACCAATGGTTTTTGATGCATTTTATATAAGTCTTGTAAGCGAAAAATACAAAACCGGAAAAACCAATCCGGCGAAAGCCTTTTTCCAGGGCCTGAGCTCAAATTTTTGGGCAAAATATAAGCACAACGAATTTTCCAGCATGATTTACGTTTTTAAAAAAAATGACCTAAAATAAGCGCCTGTAATAAAAAAAGGCCCCATTGTAATATCTTGGGCTGCCAAAACAAAAAAAATGCGTTATATTGATTAATTTTAAGCCGTTTTTTTTGAGTTTTTCTAAAATTTTTTACAAAAAATGAAAAAAAATATTTCAAAATGTATTTTTTTTGTTGCCATCGCTTTTTGCGTCTTAGTTATCCTTTGTGTTTTTAATAAGGAAAAAATTCTTAGCCTTCAGTCGCGAAAAGATAAAATCATAAAAAAAGTTGAAAACCAGATTCAGCGAAAAGAAAAAATAGCAACAAAAATAATCGACGACCTTTTTGATAAATCTATAAAAAATGTTCCTGTTGATTTGTTTTCGAACGACCGCCTGCTACAAATTTCAAAAGAAGAAGGAATAACTTTTTTGAAATATGAAAACGACTCTCTGGTATTTTGGTCCGATAATTTTTTGCCCGCCAGGCATTTTGTAGAGACCGACCTGCGTGCAAAAAAGCTGCTGAAAAAAGATAATGGATGGTATTATGTCCTGAAAAAAGAAAAAAATGATGAATTCTGTGCGGCGGCCATTTTAATTAAAAACAACTATAACTACCAAAACGATTATTTACAGAATAAATTTAACATAGCCTTCGGCACGGAGATTCCTGGGGTGGATATCTCCGAAAAAACGGACCAAAATGTCATTCAAAATTCGAAAGGAGAAAGCATTTTTTCCTTGACCTTCGACGACAACCTGGCCTATACCCTTGCTCAACAAGTGTCTGTTCTGGTACTATATTTTCTCGCCTTTATTTGTTTGTTGTACCTGCTTTTTCTGGTTTTCCGGTATTTTTACCAGAAGAGAAAAATTAGTAAAACATTTATGGTACTTGGGGTGGTGTTCTCCATGGTATTGGTGCGAAGCATTCTATTTTATTTCAGGCTCCCTGCAGCGGTGTATAAAACTGAAATTTTTGGCCCGATATATTATGCCTCATCTTCTTTGTTGCCTTCTTTTGGCGATTTGTTGATTAATACCATATTATTTTTTATTATCGCAGTTTTTGTGTATAAAAACGCCCCCTTAAACAAACATTCTGTAGTTAAAAACTGGCAAAAATTTCTGGCCGTGGCTGCCATCGTGGTTTTTGTTACCTTGCTGTTTTTGTACATAATTAAACTTATTCAGTCCGTTATAACCGATTCTACCATTTCTTACAATTTAGACCAGTTATTTTCCATCAACGGCCTCAGCATAACCGGCTTGATTATTATTTCATTGTTGATTTTTTCTTGTTTTTTGCTTTCGGCCGTATTGTTTAATTATTGTTTAGGGCTCAAAATACGTCCTATTTATATTTTAGCCCCCGTAATATTATTTGCGATAGTTGCCTGTGCCGCAAATTTTCTCCAATTAATTGAATGTTGGCCAGCTACCCTGTGCTTTATTCTTTTTTGTACGGTGTACTTTTTATTCCGTAAAAAAAACCTTCAACAAATACCTTATCTCGAGATAATTGCGTATTTACTGATATTTACTTTTGCCACTTATTATACGCTAAATGTTACCACCAGAAGTAAAGAACTTGAAAAACGAATATCTCTGGCACACAAAATATCTTCGGGTGAAGATCCGCTGGCCGAAAATATGTTTAAGGATATCAGAAAACAAATTGGCAATGATGTGACCCTGCTAACAAAATTAGCTGCCTATCCTCAAGGTGAAAGCGAGATTAGGGAATACCTTACCAAAAAGTATTTTTCGGGTTATTGGGATAAATACAAAGTACAGATAACCGTCTGTAATCCAAAGGATAGCTTGTTGTTGGAAGCCATGGCTGAAAAACAAAATTGCAAGTTGTTTTTCGATAATTTGGTTAAAAATTATGGCGAAATGGCTTCCTGCCCCGACCTGTATTTGCTAAACTACGGCACAGGAGGTAATAACTATCTGGCCAGCATTGATTTTATGATCGACTCTTCGCTGTTACATTTGTTTATTGAATTGAATTCAAAATTTATACCTAAAGGCCTGGGTTACCCCGAACTACTTATTGATAAAAAACTTTTTATCAACACCGACCTGTCTAATTATTCGTACGCTAAATATTATAAAAATAATTTGATAGATGCTTATGGAAAATACTATTATTCAAGAGATTATACTATAGATAGTGCGCTTTTTGTCAACGACGTGTATTTTTTTGACTACAAGGGATACAATCATTTGTGTTATAAATCCGACGATTCGTCGGTGGTATGGGTTAGCAAAAAGAACAGAAATCTGCTCGATATCGTAGCGCCATTTTCTATTTTATTTATTCTGTTTACCATCCTTGTGCTGCTTTATTATGTATTTGATAAAATAATTCCCGGACGCAAAAATTTAAGCTTGAATTTCAAAAACCGTTTGCAATTGTCTATGGTTTCTATCATATTGATTTCCTTTATGATAATTGGTGTGTCAACATTTTATTTTATACGTAATCTGAACGATAATAAAAATATCGACCAGCTTAACGAGAAGTCTATGTCAATCCTAATAGAGATTCAAAATAAAATTGGCAATAACGAAACCCTTGACGAAGAACAACTTGCTTACTTCAATGGGTTATTGGTTAAGTTTTCCAATATATTTTTTACCGACATTAACGTGTTTGATGCCCGAGGCTTTCTGGCTGCCACCTCGCGCCCTCAAATTTTCTCCGAAGGCCTTTTGTCCGACAGAATGAATCCAACGGCCTTTAACCGGCTCAGCGGCGAAAACAAGACCACCTTTATTCATAAAGAAAATATTGGGGACCTAAAGTATTATTCTGCCTATGTGCCTTTTTTCGGAATAAACAATAATGTGCTGTATTACATTAATTTACCATATTTTGCTAAAGAAAGCGAATTAAACAGGGAATTGTCATCCTTTCTCTCCGCATTTATCAATATATATGTGGTATTCATTGCATTAACTATTATAATTGCCTTACTTACCGGAAGCCGCATTACCCGTCCGCTCAATGTTATCAGGGAAAAAATCAGGAATGTGAAACTTGAAAAAAAGAACGAAAAAATTGTCTGGGAACGGAACGACGAGATAGGGGGGCTGATTTCAGAATATAACCGCATGATTGACGAACTGGCCGAAAGTGCCGAAAAGCTCAGCCGGTCCGAACGTGAAAGCGCCTGGAGGGTGATGGCCATGCAGGTGGCCCACGAGATAAAAAATCCTCTGACGCCCATGAAACTTAGCATTCAGCACCTTGAAAAATCCTGGAAAGATAAAGCCCCCGATTGGGATGAAAAATTAGAACGAGTTACCAAAAATATTATCGAACAAATTGATAATCTGTCGGCTATCGCTTCCGAATTTTCTTACTTTGCCAAAATGCCCAAGCCGGTTAACGAAAAAATAAACCTATCGGATTTGTTGACAAACTCGGTTTCGATTTTTATGGCTAATACGCACATTGACATCTTGTTCGAAAAAAGCAAAATACCCCGCGATTGTTTTGTTTTTGCTGATAGAAATCAAATTATCAGGGTGATGAACAACGTCCTTACCAATGCTATTCAGGCCATAGGAAAAGACCAAAACGGGTTTATCGAAATTGAACTTAATAAATTGGAAAACAAGGCAATAGTAATTGTTAGGGATAATGGCTCCGGGATTTCCGAAGAAATGAAGCCACGGATATTTACGCCCAATTTTTCCACCAAGTCCGAGGGTATGGGGCTGGGATTGGCCATCGTAAAAGCCATCATCGAAAACTCCGGAGGAAAAATTGGTTTTGAATCTGAAGAGAAAAAGGGAACAACTTTTTATATCGAACTTCCTCTTTATTTCGAATAATAAATTGAAAATCAATTAAATATTGTTTTCAAATTGCTTAAGAAAACGGATGTCATTTTCGGAAAATAGCCGCAAATCTTTAACGGCATATTTCAGGTTGGTGATACGCTCGATACCCATTCCAAAAGCATAACCTGTATAAACCTTGCTGTCGATATGACAGTTTTCGAGCACATTGGGGTCCACCATGCCGCAGCCCAGTATCTCCACCCAGCCGGTTTTTTTACACATAGGACATCCTTTTCCGCCGCATAATGAACAAGAGATATCCATTTCGGCCGAAGGCTCTGTAAAGGGGAAATAAGAAGGCCGCAGGCGTATTTTGGTGTCGGCGCCAAACATTTCTTTCGAAAAGTACAGCAGCGTTTGTTTTAAATCGGCAAAAGACACATTTTTATCAATGTACAAACCTTCCACCTGATTAAAAAAACAATGTGCACGTGCCGAAATGGCTTCGTTGCGGTAAACCCTGCCTGGCATCAGCACCCTCAGGGGAGGTTGTTGGTTTTGCATAAGCCGCACCTGCACCGAAGAAGTGTGTGTACGCAACACGATATCGGGATTTTGTTCAATAAAAAAGGTATCCTGCATTTCGCGGGCCGGATGGTCGGGCTGAAAATTAAGAGCTGTGAAATTGTGCCAGTCGTCTTCTATTTCGGGGCCGTCGGTCACAGTAAAACCCAATCTTGAAAAAATCTCAATAATCTCCTGGCGTATTATCGACATAGGATGGCGCGCCCCATAAGCTCCGTTGGTGGCGTTGAGTGTCAGATCCAGCGGCTTGATTTCCTGCTGCCCCAGCGCATCGAGTTCGTTTTTCAGGGTATTGTATTTTTCGGAAGCCGCCTGTTTTAATGAATTTAATAATTTTCCCAACACCTGTTTTTGTTGCGGGGCTTGTGCCTTGAATTCTTCGAAAAAAGTGTTGAGAATCCCGTTTTTTCCTAAATACTTGATACGGAATTGTTCAAGTTCGTCGGGTTTTGTTGTCGAAAAAGATGCTATTTCGTCAAGATGACGTTTTATATTGTATTCCATTTTTGTTAGTATTATTAAAGTAATGCCGGCTTCCGGAAAGAATGTGTCTGGAAAAAGAATTATTTTATTTCAATAATTTCCATGGAAATATCCTCTGCGGGTTTGTCGCCGGGCTGGGTTTTAACGGCGGCAATTTTATTTATCACCTCAAACCCTTCCACCACTTCGCCAAAAACCGTATATGCGCCATCCAGGTGCGGTGTGCCTCCAATTGTAGTATAGGCGCTGCGTTCTTCGGCAGTAAATTTTTTGTTCATCCGCTGTTCAAAGAGGTCGAGCTCCTGGCTGGTGTACACTTTTCCCTGAACAATATAGAACTGCGATCCTGAGGAGGCCCGGAGGGGATTAACCTGATCGCCGGTTCGCGCAGCCGCCAGGGCGCCGAATTTATGGAAATGCTGTGGCAAAATTTCAGCAGGTACGGTATATCCGGCGTCTTCGGTGCCGCCTTTCGCTCCGCCGCCCTGTATCATAAACTTGTTGATGACACGGTGAAAAATAGAACCGTTATAAAACCCTTTGTTTGCCAGCTTGGCAAAATTATCACGGTGCTGGGGGGTGTCGTTGTACAGTTTCAAGGTAATATCCCCATAAGTTGTTTTCAGCAAAAACTTTTTTTCGGATACCGCCTGGTCGCTCTGGCTAAAGGCAACAGACAACATAAACAAACACGAAAAGAAAACGATAAATTTTTTCATAATGATAAATTTTGTAAATTTGTGTAGTTTTGTAACAAAATTGTTTTAATTTGCGTATTCATTACGCTGAACAAAATTAAAAAAAATATAACAATGAAAATATTTCTCCCTAAAAATGTCTTAGCCCTGTTATTAGTTGCAAGTTTTGGGGTTCTTGTTTTTTATGGCTGTAAAAAAGAAAATACCGATTGTACGGCAATCATTCTTGCCAAACAGCTCAACGATACTATGGTGGTGGTTTCTTATGCCGATATTATTATTGCCCCACAGTATCAGGATGTTCGTGTGGAAGGCAAGACAGACATTGCGGGCAAATTCGAACATGCGTTTAAGTACGAAGGAATACTTGATGTGATAGTGTTCAAACCCATCGAAGGCACTCCCGATTCTCTCATCGGAAGAGGCGTTATCCGCCTGAAACCCGGAGAAACAACCACCAAAACAATCTTTTTAAAGTAATTATCCTTTTTCAGCTCCCTTTATTGCTTTATTATAGCAGCTTCTGCACAGCGGCTGATAGGTGTCGGTTTCGCCCAGCAATACCAGTTTGTCGTTTTCTATCATCCGGTGTGACACATGTGCCAGATCGCCGCAGTGTAAACAAATAGCATGAACCTTGGTAACATATTCGGCGGTGGCCAGCAGGGCGGGAATGGGGCCAAAAGGCTTACCCAGATAATCCATATCCAGGCCGGCAACAATAACCCGGATACCCCGGTTGGCCAACATATTGCACACATTCACTATTTCGGCATCGAAAAACTGTGCCTCGTCAATGCCCACCACATCCACATCTGCAGTGAGCAAGAGTATTTGTGAGGCCGATTCCACCGGTGTGGAATGAATCACATTTTCATCATGCGAAACCACATTTTCAACATCATAACGCACATCTACTGCAGGCTTGAAAATTTCAACACGTTGCCGGGCGTATTTGGCCCTTTTCAACCGGCGGATAAGTTCCTCGGTTTTTCCCGAAAACATCGACCCGCAAATGACTTCAATAAAGCCTTTTTTATGTGTTTCAACGGTTTTTTCAATAAACATCAGCGCTGCGTATTTATTTTTTATAATTTTATGCCTGTAAAATACTGCAAATTTAATATTAACCTTTAATTTTTCAACTATGGCAATCAATCTTGTTACAGGAGAAATAAAAATAATTCTGGAAGTACTCGCAGAACAATCAAATACTATTAGCCAGTACGAAGGGAAAATACCTCAGATCGAACTGGATATCATCATGGCGAATATCAGAAAACTGTATGAAAGATATGGCGACCTCAACGAACTGAACAAAAAGCCACTTACGCCCAAAACCACCAACGAACCGCCCGCCACCGAAAAAGCTGTGCCCCAGCCGGCAACAGAGGATATTCCTGAAATAATAATTACAGTTAAACAACCTCAAGATGTATCTGCACCAATTCCTCAAGAAAAAACAGATTTGTTTGACACAAAAAATGAGGACAGTGCACAAAAACAACTCAAGAAACTACGGGAAGAAAAGCCCGAAGAAAAAGTTGAAAAGATAGTAGAGGAAAAAGTTAGCGAATCAGAACAGAAGAAAAAGTCAAAAACCGAAAAAGCAAAAACAGGCGACCTCTTTTCATTGGCAGACAAAGAAACCGTTGCCGACAAATTTAAAGAAACAGCACCTTCGGTTCTCGAAAAAATTTCAGCCGAAAAGAATGATAAAACGATGGCCGAAAAAATAGGAAAATCTTCAGCCTCTAATTTAAAAAGCGCTATTGGTATAAACGATAAGTTTTTGTTTATCAATCAGTTATTTAAAGGCGACTTACAGGGATACAATAAGGCTGTCGAAAAACTAAATGCATGTACCTCAATTGAAATGGCCACTACAGCCCTGGTGGAACTGCGAAGTGCCAACAACTGGGATAATGGCGATGAAGCCTATCAGAAACTCGAGGATCTTGTGATAAAAAAACTCCTTTGATTTGAAAAAGTATCTTATTCTGCTTATTGTCTCGCTAAGTCTTTTTAATCAGTCTGTTTCTCAAAATATTAATTATGCACGCGGGGCGATAGACACCTTGGCATCACCTGAATTTTTTGGGCGCGGGTATGTAAATTCGGGCGATAAAATAGCTGCAGATTATATCGTAAAACAATTCAAAAAGTCAGGCGTAAAACCTTTTGAAACAGGATATTTGCAACCCTTCGATATGTGCATAAACACCTTTCCTGGCGACGTTATACTTATGGCAGGGGACAGGGAACTGATACCGGGAACCGATTTTGTGGTTTTTCCTGATGCCGCATCGACAAATGCCGTTTTTAAAACCATGTTTCTGAACGAGGAAAGTTTAAATTATCCCCAAAAAATTAAAAAATTCAATGCCACACGTCTTGACAAGGTTGCACTGATAATTGATACAGGGTTTAAGGACCTGAAAAATGAAAAATTAGCCGAAGCGGCGGCTTTAATAAGTATTACCGACAAAAATGTTTCGTGGCATGTTTCCCGCGCACAGCAACAGTGCAGGCAAATAAAAATCAGCCTGAAAAGGACATCACTACCCGATAAAACACGAAAAATTTATTTGAAAATTGACGCGGCCTTGCAGAAAAATTATGTTACCAACAATGTGGTTGGCTACCTGCCCGGGCGTGTGAGCCCCGACACCTTTCTGATTGTTGGCGGACACTACGATCACCTTGGCATGATGGGAAGTAAAACTTTTTTTCCAGGCGCCAATGATAATGCCAGCGGAACGGCCATGGTGCTCGATTTGGCCAGGCATTTTTCAGATACAGCCAACAGGCCCCGGTATTCTGTAGCCTTTGTGTTGTTTGCCGCTGAAGAGGCAGGGCTGTTGGGTTCAGAATATTTTACCACACATCCTCTGGTGCCACTGAAGGCTATTAAATTCATGATAAATCTTGATATGGTTAGTACGGGCAGCGAGGGAATTAAGGTGGTAAACGGCAGCGTGCTGAAAGAAGAGTTTGAAAAACTAAGATTCATCAATAGCCGGCATAATTATCTGAAAACAATCAGCGAAAGGGGAGAAGCAGCCAACAGCGATCATTATCATTTTTATAAGAATGGTGTAAAAAGCTTTTTTATTTATTCTCTCGGAGACGAATGCAAGGAATATCATACTGTTACTGATAAATCCGCCGGCCTGCCGCTGACAAAATACAACGAGATTTTTAAGCTGGTAGTGGAGTTTATTAATAGCTTTTAATCCCGCTATAGCCGGATGTTTTAAAGAACTCGTGAAGAAAATTACTTTTATAAGAAAAAAAATTAACCTCAGGCAACCAAATGGAAATTGGCCTTGTCTTTTATTCATTAAACCCCTCAAAAAGCTAAAGGATTTGTTCCCCCCCAAATCCATAGCTGCAAAAAAAGTTCCGAAAGAACCCCGGCCACGGGGTTCTTTTTTTTAGCATTTCGGGTAGCCGGCTATGCAATAATAATTGCGCTGATACATAAAAGATGTTCAACCGCCCCGTGTTAGAATACGATAATCATCCTATCTTTGCATATCATTCAGTGATGGAAAAAGAAACTCCCAGACAGCAGGTATTGGTGCCTTATGACTTTTCCAAAGGCTCCGAAAACGCACTGACAACGGCTATTGAACTGGCCACTCTGTTCAAGTGCGAGATAAGTCTGTTTCATGCGCTGAATAAAAAAAACATCCGGCTTTATCCGGAACGTGAAGAAGCGGAAAATATCATTAGAAACAAACTTATCGCCATTGCCCGCGATGTGATTGCTTTGAGGCAAGTGCCGGTTAATGTGTATGTTTTTGTTGATGAGGTGCATCAGGTAGTTAATAAGATTTATGAACGTATCAACGCCATCGCCGTGGTGGCCGGCCTTAATACACAAAAAAATGCGGCTGATTATTTCACGCCAGGCAACCTGGTTACCGATTACCGGAACCTGCGCATACCGTTGATTGCCGTGCACGAGGTGTTGCCGCGAAGAACCATGTTTGAAGGCATGGTGCTGCCACTGGATTTCAACCGAGAGTCAAAAGAAAAAGCTGCCTGGGCAGGACATATCAGCACCCTGAACGGAAGCTCTGTTAGCATTCTGACCCGGCATTACAAGGATCCTTACTTTGCAGCCTCCCTGCGCAGTAATCTTGCCCTGGTAAAAAAGTTATATACTAATCTAAATGTGGATTACCAGATTAAATTTGAGGCCGGGCTCAAGAGCGATATTGATAAATATGCTGTGGATTATGCCTGGCTTAACCAGGGCGCCATGGTAGTGATTATGGCTACCAAGGAAATTGCGGTGGATGATTTTATTTTTGGATTAAAAGAAAAAAGCATCATAGACAATAAATACAAAATGCCTGTAATGCTGATAAATCCCCGCGACGATCTTTATTTGCCTTGTGGTTGTTGATTCTCAGGGGCATCCAGAGAGGCCGCCTCGAAGCGGAATAGGCGTTTTTGAAAAATCAACAAAACAAAAACCCCTACCGTAATGGTGGCATCGGCAATATTGAATACCGGTTCAAAAAAAGTAAAGGCTTGCCCTCCCCAGAAAGGAAACCACGTGGGCAAATCCACAGTAAATAAGGGAAAGAAAAACATATCCACTACTTTCCCATGCAAAAACGTTGAATAACCGCCCTGGTCAGGGAAGAGCAGGGCTTTATCAAAAGGGGTACTTTCGCTGAAAACAAGACCGTAAAAGGCACTATCGATAATATTCCCGATAGCGCCGGCAAAAATCAGCGAAATAGTAACAATTAAAAAAGTGCCGGCTTTCTTTTGGGCCAGATAAAAAATATACCAACCAATAGCACAGATAGCGATGATACGAAAAATGCTAAGGGCTATCTTTCCGTAATTTCCGGCAAACTCCATCCCGAAAGCCATCCCGTAGTTTTCAATAAATAATATTTGAAACCAATCGGTTCCAAACACATGAACTGATTCGCCGAGAAAAAAATGAGTTTTGATCCAAATTTTTATTATTTGGTCAATCAACAGAATGACAAAAACTACCGTGGCAGAAATCAGCAGTTTTTTTTTGGTATCGGTAAGCGTCACTTTTGTTTGCCTTGTTGAAGCTTGGCCTCCATGCTCAGGGTAGCGTGAGGCACTATTTTGAGACGTTCTTTGGATATTAATTTTCCAGTTACCCTGCAAATACCATAGGACTTATTTTCAATGCGTATAAGCGCGTTTTCGAGGTTCGAGATAAACTTGACCTGCCGCATGGCCAACTGGCTGTTTTCTTCTTTTGAAAGCACCTGAGAGCCCTCTTCGAGGATTTTAAAAGTGGGGGAGGTGTCGTTGATATCCTGGCCGGCGTTGTTTGAATAGGCCTCGGTAAGCAGTTCGAGGTCGCGACGGGCTTCTTCCAGTTTTTTTAAGATGATTTCCTTGAATTCCTGGAGTTCTTCATCGCTATATCTGGTTTTTTCAGCTTTTTCTCCTGCCACAACAGGGGTTTTAATTACTTCTTCATTAACAGGCTGGTTTACTTTTTTTGTTTCTGATTTTTTAACAGAAACCTTGGTCTTGCTTTCAGTGCTTTTATTTACCAAAGGCTTGATGGTCTTGGGAGGGGCCGCAACTTTTTGTGGATTTGTTTTGGGTGCAGTAGTTTTTTTCACCGGAGCAGCTTTGGCAGTTTTCTTAACCTCAACTTTTTTGGGTGCTGCTACTGGCTTTTTTGCCACAGTTGGTTTTACGATAAGCTTCTTTTTTGGTGCCACCTTCTTTTTTGTAGCGCTAACAACTTTTTTCACTTCAACTTTTTTCGCCAACACTTTCTTTTTTGGCGTGCTGACCACTTTTTTTACCTCAACTTTTTTCGCCAGCACCTTCTTTTTTGGAG
>DAONFU010000013.1:24371-27511 GCA_035403765.1 Bacteroidales bacterium | reverse complement strand
TATTTTCTGAGTTTGGTAATATATACGTCCATACTGCGGGCATTAAAGTAACTGTCATCGTGCCATATTTCTTTGAGGGCGATGCTTCTGTCGAGCAGGTCGTTGGCATTTTCGCACAAGAGTTTCAGCAATTCCGATTCTTTTGAGGTTAGTTTTTGTTCCTTTCCCAAAATAGTCAGCACCTGCCTATTGTGGTCAAACACATACTCCCCCAAACGAAAAGTGTTGCCGGTAATGCCCGTTTTAGCGCCACCGCCCGCCCTTCGCAGTACAGCATTTATACGCATAAGCAACACCTCCATATTAAAAGGTTTGGTGATATAGTCGTCGGCTCCTATCTGGAATCCTTTCAGTATATCATCCGACAAAGAACGGGCTGTAAGAAACAAGATAGGTATTTTTTTGTCCTTTTTCCGCACTTCTTTTGCCAGGGTAAAGCCATCTTTTACAGGCATCATCACATCAAAAACACATAAGTCATAAGGGTGAGCCAAAAATTCGGTCAGGGCATCTTCGCCATTTATGCACAATTTAGTGTTATATCCCTTGGCGGTAAGATAGGTTTTCAGCATTTCACCAAAATTCTTATCGTCTTCAGCCAAAAGCACATTAATATTTTTTATGGTCATAAAAGAATTTTTTTAATTGAATTAAAACGGCAAATATATCTTTATTTTTGTCCCTTTTTTTATTTCGCTTTCAACATCCACATGGCCGCCATGAGCTTCTACAATTGTTTTTACATAATGCAAACCCAGTCCGAATCCTTTCACATTGTGCACATCGCCGGTGGAAACCCTGTAAAGTTTTTCGAATATCTTTTTTTGGTTGGCCTTAGAAATTCCGATTCCGTTATCTGAAATAACAATACTGATTCCTTTGAGCATATTTTGGGTAGAAATGTTGATAATGGGTTTATCGGGAGAGTATTTGATGGCATTGTCGCATAAATTATAAATCACATTGGTGATATGGGTTTTATCGGCCTTGATAAAACAATTTGGTGCTTTGAAGTTTTTTGTGATACTGCCATTTTTTACATCCACCTGGATTTGAATACTTTTTATCACATCTTCGATGATGTTGTGCACATCGATAAGTTCGTTATGCAGGTTCAGTTGCCCTTTATCAATAACGGCTGTCTGCAGAATTTTTTCAGCCATTGAGCCCAGGCGCTTATTTTCCTCGCTGATAATACTGATATAATTATCCAGTCCTGATTGGGTTTTTGGGATATCCTTATCTTTCAGCGCTTCGCAGGTGAGCGAAATGGTAGAAATCGGCGTTTTAAATTCATGTGTCATGTTATTGATAAAATCGTTTTTCATCTCTGACAGTTTTTTCTGCTTAAATATAGTCCAGATAGTGTAAACAAAAGAAAATGTGATAATAACTATCAGCAGGAAGGAAATGATTATCATCGGCCAGTTTTGCAAATAAAGATACAGGCTCTTGTGCGGAAAAAATATCATAATATATTCCGGAGTCATAAACAAGTCGCGAGGAAAAATATTAAATGCATAACCTTCTTCGAGTAATTCTTTGTGATAATGGCCTGTTTTTTCTATTATCATGATATTTCGCACGGGGCTGTACACCCCAAACTCATAATCGGCATATATACCGCTACCTCGCAGTTCGCTGCTGATGATCGAATCCAACATAATAAAATTCAGGCGGTTCTCGATGGCATCATAGTGTTTTATGTTGAACAATTCGTTAAACACATCGTTGACGAGGGTTGTTTTATCAAGATAAGTATTGATGTTGGATTTTACGTGTTCTATATCTTTCGACAGCAGGCTGTCGATGCCATAAGAAAGCTCTGGAATGTCAGAAAATACGGAAGCATCGGGATTGGGCGAATCCAGTCGTTTTTGTATAGAAACGATGGTCGTATCATAGGTTTTAATGATTTCGCCCGTATGTTCCTGCAAAACAGTAACATTTATTTTCTCACTGGTAACATTGAAAATATTTTTTGACACGCCTCCCGAGTCCGACCGGTTGGTGTCACCGTTGCTGGCATCTATCGCTTTTTGATAAATATTATTGATGGAATCAATGGTGTGCAAAAGCTGTTGCCCCTGCTTGTTTTTATACATCTTTGACCGGATTTTGCCGGCCACCTCCAGTTTCTCGAGCTTGTAAATTACATTGGACATGGCATCTTTTACATTCCTCGAAAAATTGGCCTCCTTCAGGGCAATGGCATTCTGCATCCAATAAAACTGTATCGAAAACAGAATTATTACCGCCACCGACATCAAAATTATTATAATATAAATAATTTTTTTATTCATTTATTTTTCTGAAAAATTTGTCTTTTAACAATTATTAACGATTATTAACCTATCTTAACAGCCTATCCGCCGCGCTTGTATTAATTTTACAGCATTAAAAAAATACTGTATCAGATTATTATTCTTTTTTGGTTTTATAATAGATTTTGATTTTTATAATTGGTTATTGGTTTCTAAAAAAGAGCGGTTCAACCCGCTCTTTTTTATTTTAATTTTATAATTTCACACCAAAATTATAAAAAATATGGCACCAATAAAAATTAATATTACCAGAATCAGCAAATTCGTTGACGAGAGGTACCTGAAAACCCTTCAAGCGGAAGTTGACAAAAGCTACAAGTTATTAACAGAGAAACATGGTGCCGGCAAGGAATTTCTGGGCTGGCTCACCCTGCCCGAAGAAACTCTGAACTCCTCTTTGATAAAAAAAATAAACGACGAGGCCTTGCGCCTCAGGGCGATATCCGAAGTGGTGGTGGTAATAGGCATAGGTGGCTCGTATCTGGGAGCGCGAGCCATAATAGATGCTCTTAGCGCCCCATTTAAGCAGTGTCAGAAAGGAAATCCTGAAATTATTTACGCAGGCCAAAACATCAGCGAAGACTATCTTTTTGATTTGATGCAACTGTTAAACAAACGCGACTACAGTATTATCGTTATTTCAAAATCAGGGACCACCACCGAACCGGCCATAGCTTTCCGCCTGCTGAAAAACCATCTGGAAAATAAATACGGTAAAGGATATGCAAAAACCCGCATAGTGGCTATCACTGACAAAAGCAGAGGGGCCTTGAAAAAATTGGCGGATAAGGAAGGCTACCCTCAGTTTGTCATTCC
>DAONFU010000013.1:0-24271 GCA_035403765.1 Bacteroidales bacterium | reverse complement strand
GAGGGGCCTTGAAAAAATTGGCGGATAAGGAAGGCTACCCTCAGTTTGTCATTCCTGATAATGTGGGAGGACGGTTTTCAGTTTTAACACCCGTAGGGCTATTGCCTGTGGCTGTTGCTGGTTTTGATATTACTAAACTCTTATCGGGGGCAGCATCCATGCAACAGGACTTGTATAAAACATCCGCCCTCGACACGAACCCTGCCTGCCTGTATGCTGCTGCACGCAATGCTTTGTACTGTAAGGGAATGAAGATAGAAATGCTGGTAAATTTTCAACCCAACCTATATTATATCGTGGAGTGGTGGAAACAACTTTTTGGCGAAAGCGAAGGCAAGGAGCATAAAGGGATTTTTCCTGCCGGCGCACATTTCAGCACCGACCTGCATTCTATGGGACAATACATCCAGGACGGCCTTCGTATTTTGCAGGAAACCATGCTTTTGGTGGAAAAACCCGCCAAAACACTTAGCATTCCAAGCGCCACCGATGATGCCGACGGGTTAAACTATCTGGCCGGAAAACGCATACATGAAGTTAATCAAATGGCGGCCATCGGCACAGCCCTTGCCCATAATGACGGCGGAGTGCCGGTAATCACCATCACACTGCCCGTACTCGACGAGTATTCGTTGGGCGAATTAATCTATTTCTTTGAATTTGCTTGCGGAATCAGCGGCTATATGCTGGATGTAAACCCTTTCGACCAGCCCGGCGTGGAGGCTTACAAAAACAATATGTTTGCTCTGTTGGGAAAAGCAGGTTATGAAGAACAACAAAAAGAAATTTTGAAAAAAATAAAGTAATGTGCGATTTGCAAACTTCGCACAACAGGGGTGTTTCCGGCACTATTTCACCGAAAAAATTTCCAGCATATCATTTTCAAGGCTCACCTTCGGTGTTTCGATTATCCTGCCAATTTCGGTGTCATCCCTAAAAAAAATAAATGTCGGGACTTTTTCAATATTATAGGTAGTTTTAATTTCCAGGCCCGGTGCTTCCTTTTGCCTGTCAACGCAGAATATTTCCAGATTGTCAAAAACGGCACCTGCCTGATCCAATATTTTAAAAAACCGTGGAACTTGCTCTTTGCTGTCGCCGCACCATGTCCCCAAAACGATCACGCATCTCAGTTCTCCGATCAGATCTTTAAATCGTGCAACAAGCGTATCATTCGGTTTATACATGGGGTATTCTATATTATAATCTTCTGCAAAAGCACATCCGAGGAGGCCATCTCTGGTACAGACGCCAACAAGGATATCCGTCTGGCTTTTTTCGTCGAAAACTCTTTGGCTTACTTCCTGTCCGAAAAGGCTTACCCAAGCCGAAACAGAAATGATTACCGACAAAATAATTTTTTTCATAAAAAAGTTTTTATAGTAAAAAGTCCATCTCATAAGAAGATTCCTAACTATTTTTTCTCAGTGGTTCTCTGTGATTTCTCTGTGAGACTCTGTGTAAGAATGAAATAAAAAAAATTACACAGAGTCCGCCGCGGCGGACACGGAGGATGCACAGAATCACACAGAGGCATTTTGAGATAGCTTTTTTTCAAAAAATGTACTGACTTGAAGAATTATAATTCTTCCATCAGTTCATCCGTAAGTTCGAGGTTGTGAAACACATTCTGCACATCATCGTCGTCTTCAAAAACCTCCACCAGTTTCAACACTTTCTGTGCCGATTCTTTATCAAGGGCTGTGGTGGTTTTGGGTATCCGCTGCAGTTCAGCGCTTTCCACTTCGATTTTCAGTTCTTCCATCTTTTTTATCATGGAGCCAAAATTTTCAAAATCGGTGGTTACAACTATTGTATCATCCTCGTAATCGATATCTTCTGCGCCGGCATCTATCACTTCCAATTCAAATTCATCGATATTGATATTTCCTTTCGGAAGACGAAAAATTCCTTTTCGGTCGAAAATGAAACTCAGAGACCCATTGGTGCCCAGGTTTCCGCCATGTTTGTTGAAATACGACCGGATATTGGAAACCGTGCGTTGAACGTTGTCGGTGGCACATTCAATAAAAATGGCAATTCCGTTGGGGGCATAGCCTTCGTAAGTAACTTCAGCATAGGTAGATGCGTCTTTATCCGATGCTTTGTTAATAGCCCGCTGTACATTATCTTTGGGCATATTGGCGCCTTTTGCGTTGGCAATAGCCAGGCGGAGTTTCGGGTTGCCGTCGGGATCGGGGCCACCTTCTTTTACGGCAATGTTGATTTCTTTAATAATTCTGGAAAAAATCTTCGATCTTTTTGAGTCGAGGGCTCCTTTTTTCCTTTTAATGGTTGACCACTTATTATGTCCTGACATATATTATTTTTTTGTTTTTTGTATCAGTTTAAAAGTGCAAATTTACAAAATTTAACTGTCTTTAAAAAATAAATGACTATCCTAGTTTCAACACCGCCAGGAAAGCCGACTGCGGCACTTCAATATTGCCGATTTGCCTCATGCGTTTTTTGCCTTTTTTCTGTTTTTCGAGCAACTTCCGTTTACGGGTAATATCACCGCCATAACATTTTGCCGTAACATCTTTTCGCACCGGCCTGATGGTTTCGCGGGCAATGATTTTGGCGCCGATGGCGGCCTGTATGGCCACTTCATATTGTTGCCTCGGAATCAGTTCCTGAAGCTTTTCACAAATTTTTCGTCCGAAATCATAGGCATAATCACGGTGAATTAATGTTGACAGCGCATCCACCATTTCGCCGTTGAGTAAAATATCAAGCCTCACCAGATTTGCCGGTCTGTTTCCAATAATATGATAATCAAAAGAGGCATACCCCCGTGAAATACTTTTCAGCTTGTCGTAAAAATCAAAAACGATGTCGCTCAAAGGCATTTCAAAAGTAAGCTCCACCCTGTCGCTCGTAAGGTAAACCTGATTTTTTATTGTTCCCCGTTTCTCGATGCACAGCGTCATTATCTGTCCGATATAATCCGATTTTGAAATTACCTGTGCCAGTATATATGGTTCTTCGATGTGCTCAATGCTGGTGACCGGAGGCAATCCCGACGGGTTGTGAACGTCCACTTCTTCGCCTTTGGTGGTAAATACCTTGTATGATACGTTGGGAACCGTTGCGATCACATCCATATCAAACTCGCGGTAGAGGCGTTCCTGAACAATCTCCATGTGCAGCAAGCCCAGAAAACCGCAACGAAAGCCAAAACCCAAAGCAGCGGATGACTCCGGCTCAAAATGCAGGGAAGCGTCGTTCAGTTGCAATTTTTCAAGGGAAGCGCGCAACTCCTCATAGTCATCGGCATCCACCGGGTATATACCGGCAAAAACCATAGGTTTCACATCCTGAAATCCTGAAATGGCACCATGGCATGGGTTTTCAACATGGGTGATCGTATCCCCGACTTTTACTTCCCTGGCCGTTTTTATTCCGGAAATAATGTAGCCAACCTCACCGGCACGCATCACTTCGCGTGGTTGAAAATCCAGTTTCAAAACACCAATTTCATCCGCGTGATATTCATGGTCGGTGGCAAAAAACTTCACAAAATCATTTCGTCTCAGTTCTCCGTTAAATATTCTGAAGTAAGCAATAATTCCCCTGTACGAATTAAATACAGAATCAAAAATCAGGGCCTGTAAAGGTTTTTCAACATCTCCCGTCGGACAAGGTATTCGTTTGACGATGGCTTCCAGAATTTCGATGATACCCATACCTGTTCTGGCGCTGGCTTCAATGATCTCTTCGCGGCGGCATCCAATAAGATCTACAATCTGATCTTTGACATCTTCAGGCATGGCGCTGTCCATGTCCATTTTATTTAACACCGGAATTATCTCCAGCCCATGATCGAGCGCCTGGTATAAATTTGAAATGGTCTGCGCCTGTATTCCCTGGGTGGCATCCACCACCAGCAAAGCGCCTTCGCATGCGGCAATCGAACGTGAAACTTCGTAAGAAAAATCCACATGGCCAGGCGTATCTATCAGGTTCATAAAATAATGCTGCCCTTCAAAATCATATTCCATCTGGATGGCATGGCTTTTTATGGTAATGCCTCTCTCCCGCTCCAGATCCATATTATCCAGCACCTGATTCTGAAAATCACGCTTTGATACAGTTCCGGTAATTTCAAGCATACGGTCGGCCAAGGTGCTCTTGCCATGGTCGATATGGGCTATGATACAAAAGTTTCTAAGGTTTTTCATCGGCACAAAATTACTACTTTTTTGCGTTTTTATTATTATTTTTGCAGTCCCAAATTTTTGTCTGCCACAAACATGAAACATTTATCGCGCCTGTTACTAAAACTTTTCGGCTGGCGACCGGTATATCAACTGCCTGAAGGTATTAGCAACTGCATTTTGCTGGTGGCGCCACATACCAGTTTTTGGGATTTTCCGATTGGACGTTTTTCGGCGTCTGCATATAAGCTTCATGTAAAATTCCTGATTAAAAAAGAATATTTCCGGTTCCCTATAAAACACTTTCTGATGTGGATAGGCGGGATTCCCGTTGACCGGGAACACGGGAGCAACGTAGCCAAACATATAGTGGATATTTTTAAAAACGCCAAAAATCTATGCCTTGTTATAACACCCGAAGGAACGCGCAAATACACCGAACGCTGGAAAAAAGGCTATTATTTTATTGCCACAGCCGCCCAGATTCCCATTGTGCTATGCTATGTGGATTATAAGGAAAAGGTCTGTTGCGTGTCCGATGTGGTTATTTATCCGAGCGGCAACTACGAAGAAGATTTTAAAATCATCGAAAGGTTTTACAAAGGCAGAGTGGCCAAATACCCCGAAAAATTCAATCTCTCATAGGATGATGTGCTGAAAAAATTCCTTTTTTCTTGCCCTTATGCCTGCAAATAAAACTTCCACTATAGAAATAGAATGTAACTTCTAAATCGAAGGAATCCCCTTATCTGTATAGAAATATGTTTTTACTTGTTGGAAAAAGACCAATGAATAAAAATTATTATTTAAAAATATTTGTTTACAAGATTAAAATGTTTATTTTTGCTTAATTTTATTTTGTTTAACATTTAAGATTAATGAACAAACAGGCATTTTTTTACAATAAATAAAATATTAACCTTAAAAATGAAAAAAATGAAAAAAATTATTTTAGGAATTCTTGCTGTTGGCCTATTATTCTCATGCAGCAAAAAACCAACCGAAACAGAATTGCCAAAAGCACCTATTGACTCATTAATTGCCAACTGGCAAAACACATGGAATAATAATGACTCCGCTGGAATTTGCAATATGTTTGCGCCAGACATTGTGCTGATTGACGATGAACTTGTCATCATGAATTCTAAAGAACTTGCAGACAATTGGGCTGGGCCATATCATAAACTTGTAAAAAATCTAAAAACAGAAAAAATGCAAGAGTGGTCATCTGCCGACAGAGCGGGTTATACCGGAAAATATGAATTGGACATTGTAATAAATGATTCTGTCATTGGGCATCCTCACGGGATATTCACGGCTAATTGGATAAAAACAGAAAATGGCGAATGGAAAGTGACTACGGCCAACATGAATGCGTTTTCAGACAAGCCAACTCAATAAAAGCCAAACAGGTAGTCCTCGCCGCCAACGATTCTAGCTGGCCGGGAATACCGCTCAAGGTTCCAATTCGCTTGTGAAGGCAACTCTTTGCCCCAGATTACCTTTTCTTATGCAGCGCAAAGCCCTGATGGCCTGGCCGTATTATTTGCTCATGCTTTTGCAGGGCTTATTTAATTCCAATATTACTCAGTTCGGCAGGAATACCAACTTCACAGCCTTTGGGATTGGGCATCTTTAAGAGCTGGTAATTAAATTTTAGCATTAGACCGTCTTTATCAAATTGTGCGGGAAGTTGATTGGTGGGTATCAGCACAAGCGATTCGCCTGCTTTATCGACCAGAATCACGGTCAGGCAGCCTGCAGCCCGGTATTGATGCGAAACCTTGCCGCTTGACAGGGATGGCTGAACAGGATCGGCTTGCGTGGCCGCCTTTGGCTCCCTGGGGCTCCGACAAGCCAAAAAAGACAGAAAAACAATAAATATAAGGGCGTTGATGCGCTTCATTTTACAAAATTTTATAGATTGTTTTCGGTAAAAATAACATTTTCCTATATGTCAGCGAAAACATGTTCATCCAGATACTTTTCAATAAGTCGCGAGGTAGGATAATTTTTCAGGTTTTTAGCTGACACTTTAAAGAGTTTTTCACCTGATAATACGCTGAACACTTCTAATTGTACAAATACGGCATAGATGGTTTGATGGCTCAACTTGTGCGAATAAACAGGAGAAATGGCAAGCACCTCATAAGGATTGTTTTTCAGAAAATCTTTAAATTCAGCCGATGCTGCAATACGGTTCCAGGAAAACTTTTTTGCAGTTTCGATAAGCGGAAACTGAAACAGATGTTTCCAGATATCTTGCGTTTCGCGCCTTTGCAGAAAGGTATATTTTTGGCCGCGAAGCTTTTGCCAAGGCACCAGGTAATAAAAATATCTGGTCTTCACACTGGTTCTTTTAGATTTTACTGGTAATACGGCAACCATATCTTCTTTAAATGCCCTGCAGCCGTCTTTCAGCGGGCACTTTTCGCATTCGGGATTATTTACTTTGCATTGCAAGGCGCCAAACTCCATGATGGCCTGGTTAAAATCAGAAGGTCTTTTTTTGTCGAATACTTTTTGCAGTTTACTCTCCAGCACTTTATTTGTAGCGGCATAAGCGATATCGCCGTTCAGGCCAAAATAACGCGACAATACCCGCTTCACGTTGCCATCCATCACGGGATAGGGCATATTGTAAGCAAATGACAATACTGCCGAGGCGGTATATTTTCCTATCCCCCTGATTTTTATCACCTGATCATAGGATTGGGGGAATACACCGTCGTAATCGGCCACAATTTCTTTTGCCGCCCTCAACAAATTACGTGCCCGCGTATAATAACCCAGCCCTTGCCACAATTTCAGCAAATCCTCCTCCCTGGCGGCTGCCAGGCTGAAAATGTCGGGATATTTGGCAACAATCCGTTCATAATATTCCAGACCCTGTTCAACACGTGTCTGTTGAAGTATAACCTCCGATACCCAAATTAGATAAACATCGGTGGTATTGCGCCAGGGCAGGTTTCTTTTATGCTGAAAATACCAGCTTATTAAATTATCTGAAAAATTCACAACCCATTAATTATTAATGCAAAATAAGGCATTTTCCCAAAAATAATGTTGAGAAAAAAATTGGTTTTAAAAAAATAAGATTATATTTGCACCCCGATTTAAAATAGAGGACAACTAATTACAACCTTATTATTTAACTTATAAAAATTTTTTTTCATCATGACAAAAGCAGAAATCGTAGCAGAAATTGCTAACAAAACAGGAATCGAAAAATTAACCGTTCAAACATCCGTTGAAGCATTCATGGACGCAGTAAAAGCCGCCATGCAAAATGGCGAAAACGTTTATCTCAGAGGTTTTGGCAGTTTTATAGTAAAAAAACGCGCACAAAAAACCGGAAGAAATATCTCAAAAAATACCACTATTGTTATTCCAGCTCATAATATCCCCGCTTTTAAACCGGCAAAAGTCTTTACCAACGAAGTAAAAAAGAGTGTTAAATAATATTAAAAAATTAAAAATATGCCAAGCGGTAAAAAAAGAAAAAGACACAAAATGTCAACTCACAAGCGCAAAAAACGCTTGAGAAAGAACAGACATAAGAAGAAATAACTCTTTCGTAAAGCACACTGCCTTAAACAGATAAGCTTAAGGCAGCTGTGTTTTTGGTTGGTTTCGCATACCATTACAAATATCCACATCACACTTTTAAAGCATTTAAATTATATTGTCTTTGAACAGGGAACTCATTATCGATTCGGGTCCTTCCGAAGTATTGATTGCATTACTTGAAAACAAAAAACTTGTTGAACTTCACAGAGAAAAAAACAGTAACACTTTTTCTGTGGGCGACATTTACCTTGGCAAGGTCAAAAGGATAGTGCAGGGCTTAAATGCTGCTTTTATAGATATAGGTTACGAGAAAGATGCTTTTCTGCATTACCTCGACCTGGGGCCACAGATACATTCCCTGATGAAATACACCAAAGGCGCCGTGCAGGAAAAAGCGCTGCCTCTGACCAGCAACGAAATTTTGTTTGATAAAAACATTGAAAAATCAGGAAAGATTTCGCAGATCATTGCCGTGAATCAGGAAATCCCCGTACAAATTGCTAAAGAACCCATCTCAAACAAAGGTCCCCGCATTACCTCCGAACTGGCTATTGCCGGAAGATACCTGGTGCTGGTTCCCTTTTCTGACCGCATTTCCATCTCGCAGAAAATAAAAAGCAGCGAAGACCGCAACCGTCTCAAACGACTGGTTACCAGCATAAAACCTAAAAATTTCGGCGTTATTATTCGCACCGTAGCCGAAAACAAAAAAGTTGCCGAACTCATTGCCGATCTGGAAGACCTTATGCAGAAATGGGAATCGCTGGTGGCGCGCATGGGCAACGCCAAAGCCCCAAAAAAGATTTTAAGCGAAATAGACCGGAGCTCGGTGATTTTGCGCGATATCCTGAACGAGACTTTCAACAGCATACATGTTAATGACACGGCAATCTTTGACGAACTCCGCAACTACATCAAAACCATTGCCCCCGAGAAGGCCGATATTGTAAAATATTACAAGGGAAAAGACCCCATTTTTGAACATTTCGGCATCGACAAACAGATACGTAACGCTTTCGGCAAAAAAGTGTACCTGAAAAATGGCGCCTACCTCATCATTGAGCACACCGAAGCCATGCATGTGATTGACGTAAACAGCGGCCATCGCAGCAATACCGACAACAACCAGGAATCCAATGCCATGGAAGTTAATATGGATGCTGCGGGAGAAATTGCTCGTCAGCTTAGGCTGCGCGATATGGGGGGTATTATTTCCATTGATTTTATCGACCTGCATATTGCCACCAACCGAAGGATGCTCTTCGAAAAAATGCGCCTTGAAATGGAGTCTGACCATGCCAAACATACGGTACTTCCTCCCAGTAAATTCGGCGTGGTGCAGATTACCCGGCAACGCGTAAGGCCCGAAACCAACGTAAAAATACTTGAGCAATGTCCGTTCTGTGAAGGCTCAGGCGAAATTCGTGCCAGCATTTCTCTCATCGACGATATCGAAAACCGTATTCAGTATCTTTTAAAAGAACAGAACGAAAGAAAAATAAAACTCCTGGTCCACCCCTACTTCCACGCCTACCTCACCAAGGGGGTCTATTCGCGGCACCTGCAATGGTTTTTTAAATACAAACAATGGATAAAACTTGGCTATTCCAACAATTTCCATTTTCTTGAATACCATTTCTTTAACAGCGCCGGAGAAGAAATAAAACTCTGATCATCGCGATTATTTTGTTTTTTTTCATACTTTTGATTTTCAAAAGTCTGAGTTTTATTATTTAACCTAAACCTGAAAGCAATATGAAAAAAATCCTTCTTTTATTATGTATTCCGCTGGCGCTGTCATTTACGCAATGCAACAGGGGCGACAAAACAAAAAACAAAAAACAAATGGGATTCATCACGCAAACTGCTATTGATTCAACGGTCAGCAACCTTGTGGTTAAGTTCGGCGACCAACAAAAAGAACGCATTACCCGAGGGGTTAGCCAGGCTGCCGCGCTGTGGACAAAAACCGACGGTACCGAAAACGAATTTAAAGAATTCTGTGTGCAGTATTTTGCCGGCGACACCAATGCGCTTGACGCACTGTTCGAACGCTTACAGACCAATTTTGAAGTGCTTTTTGGTAATTTCAACAGGATAAGCATCGACCTCAAACGACCACTCCACATCGATGGTAGCGAAATGATCCCCGTGGATGATATGTTCGGTGCTTATGATCCTTTTGCCCATCTCAACGACGACTTTTTCGCCAACAAAATCGCATTTATTACTGTGTTGAATTTCCCATTTTATTCGTTAAAAGAAAAAATCGAACTCGGCCCAAAATGGAGCAGGACACAATGGGCCTATGCACGCTTGGGCGATATGTACACCTCACGCGTTCCCGCCGAAGCACAACAACAGTTTTCCGACGCACTTACTAAGGCCGATATGTATATTTCGGAATACAACGTCTATATGGGAAACCTTATCGACGACAAAGGTGCTACCTATTTTCCGCAGGATATGAAGCTCATCAGCCACTGGGGCCTGCGCGATGAGCTAAAGGCAAATTATCAGGGCGAAAACGGCCTGACAAAACAAAAAATGATTTACCAGGTTATGCTCCGCATCATCATGCAGGAAATACCCGACAGCGCCATCAACAATCCAGGCGTGCAGTGGAATCCCTATTCAAACAAGGTTTTTAAAGATAAAAAAGAAATTGCCGCCAAGCCCGAAGACAATAACCGCTATGGCCATATGCTCGGCCTGTTCAACGCAATTCAAAAAATTGACGAATATAACCCGCAATACCCAACCTACATCCAGCGCGCCTTTGAACAAGGAATGGAAATGCCGCAGCAGGAAGTTGAAAAACTGTTTATTGACTTTGTGTCTTCACCCGAAGTTAAAATGGTGGCCCAAAGCATCAGCAAGCGGCTCAACCGCCCGCTGGAACCCTTTGATATCTGGTACGACGGCTTTAAACCCAGAAGCTCCATTTCGGAAGACGAACTCACAGCCAAAGTAAGGGCAAAATACAAAAGTGTTGCCGACTATCAGAACGACCTTCCCAACATCCTGACAAAACTTGGTTTTCCAAAAGACAAAGCCGAAAATGTCGCATCCAAAATTGTCATTGACCCGGCTCGCGGATCAGGACATGCCTGGGGAACTATGATGAAGGGCGATGTGTCGCACCTCCGAACCCGCTTCCCTAAAGAAGGATGGAACTATAAAGGATACAACATCGCCTGCCACGAATTTGGCCATAATGTGGAACAAACTCTATCCATGTATGATGTGGACTATTATTCGCTGGCCGGAGTTCCCAACACAGGGTTTACCGAAGCACTGGCGTTTATTTTTCAGAAACGCGACCTCGACCTGCTCGGCATCAGTAATCCCGACCCGAAAAAAGAATATTTCCAGATACTCGACGATTTCTGGGGCTGCTATGAGATTATGGGCGTTTCCCTGGTAGATATGCAAACATGGAAATGGCTGTATGAGCACCCCAAGGCCACCAAAGAAGAACTGAAAGAAGCCGTGATAGCCAACGCCAAAGATGTCTGGAATAAATATTATGCAGAGGTTTTTAATGTTAAAGACTGTCCCATACTCGGCATCTATTCTCACATGATTGACAACCCCCTGTATCTTTCCAACTATCCTATCGGACACCTGATACAATTCCAGGTGGAAGCTTATATGAAAGATAAAAAGTTTGCCGATGAAGTCATCAGGATGTTTTCCTATGGACGCACTATCCCCGAAGTGTGGATGAAGTATGCCGTAGGCGAACCCATCTCGATACAACCGATGATAAAGGCCACCAGAGATGCGTTGACGCAAACAGGGACGCCCTGATAGTTAGTGCCTGCTGAAAATAAATAAGAAACACCTGAAAAATTACAAAGCAGGTTTCTGTTGCGACACCAGGAACTCAAACTGTTGAATACTCAAGGCCTCGCTGAGAGAGATTTTCCCGATGGATTCGCGGCACAGGCTGGCAAGATACGCCCCGCAGCCTAAGGTCTCGCCGAAATCCCTGGCCAGCGCACGTATATAAGTGCCCTTGCTGCACTCCACTCGAAAATCAACCAGAGGCAACTGTATGTTGGTAATGGCAAAACTTTTTATATGCACCCTCTTGGGCTCAAGGACAAATGCCTGATTGTTGCGTGCCATCTCGTACGCTCTTTTACCTTGAACCCTTATAGCCGAATAAACAGGCGGTACCTGATTTTGGATCCCGATAAACTTGCCTGCATTCTGAATAATACCGTCCTCGGTAAGGCTGGAAGTGTCGAAAGTCTGGCTGATTTCTGTTTCCAGATCGAATGAAGGTGTGGTAGCACCAAGCATGAACGTACCTGAATAAACCTTGTCGAGGTTAAGAAATTCGTCAATTCTTTTTGTGGCCTTACCGGTACAAATAATCAGCAATCCTGTAGCCAGCGGGTCGAGAGTTCCGCTGTGCCCCACTTTTATCTTTTTAATGCCCAGCTGATGTTTCAGAATAAACCGGATTTTACCTACCACGTCGAAAGAAGTCCACTTGTATGGCTTGTCAATAAACAACACTTCACCTTCAGGAAAATTGAAAAACTGGCTCATAGTATTTGTAGATCAACACCGGCCATCAACAAAATTATCAGCAGCAATCCCACCACAATTCTGTAATATCCGAAAAGTTTAAATCCGTGTTTTGTCAAAAAGGAAATCAAAAACTTGATGGCAGCCATGGCCACCACAAAAGCCACCAGGTTGCCCACCAGCAAAAGAAAGATGTTGTGTGTGTTAAAGGTTTTATCGGCATTAAAAAACAGCACCTCATAATTGGACAACAGCTTATATCCGGAAGCCGCCAGCATGGTGGGTACTGCCAGAAAAAAACTAAATTCAGCAGCCTGCTTGCGGCTCAAACCCTGTGTCATACCCCCGATAATGGTAGCCGCCGAACGGCTGACACCGGGTATAACCGAAATAATCTGTATCAGCCCGATAAGAAACGCGTTTTTATTTGACATTACCTTGTTGGCCTTTTCCTGTTCTTTAAACCATTTGTCAACAAAAATCAATATCACACCGCCGGCAAAAAGCGCGATAGCTACTATCAGCACCTGTTCAAGCATCTGGTCGATAAGTTTTTCGAGCAAAAAGGCCAATATCAGCGGAATACAGGCGATGGCCAGTTTCAGGTAAAAATCGAAGGACTGAAAAAAACGTTTCAGGTACATTACCACCACCGACAAGATAGCGCCAAACTGTATATTGACAATAAAAGCCTTGGTGAACTCAGAACTTTCCACACCAAGAAGTTTCTCGGTGATAATCATATGCCCGGTAGAAGAAATCGGCAAAAATTCAGTTATGCCTTCTACGATGGCAATAATAATTGCTTCAAGATAGGTCATGCATCCGCTTTTTCTCTTGGTTTGAGCATGATGGCAAACACCTCAATAACAAAGCCCAGCAGGATAAGTATGGGGGCTACCGTAAGACGTTGGGTATTAAAAATATCCGGATTGAACACCTTGGGGTTGTCGGAACCACCGCCGGCCATTACTACCAGGCCAAGGACAATACAAACTATGCCGGCAAGCATCAGCAGGTAATTTCTTTTGTCGAACAAAAAACCATGGTTTTTGGATTCTGCCGCTTTTGATTTGGCGTAGGTTTTCACAGGTTCTGGTTTGGAAATCACTATGGGATCAGTCTTGATTACAGGTTCCTGTGGGTTTTTTTTAATTATGTTGGGTTTCCTTTTTTGTGCCATTTTAAAAAATGTTTTTTTTGAAAAAATTATTGAAGATATAAATGATCAACGTTAAGTTTTAAATATTTCCTTACAGCGATAAAAGTGGAAACAACCGAAATAATAAACCCTATCAGGATGACGAAGGCAAACAAAATAAGAAACAGATCGAGACTCTGAAGGCTAATGATTTCGGGTATTTCCCTGCGCGAAACATAAATTACAACGACCAGCATGCCAATAGCAATAAAAGAAGATATCAGCCCGTGAATAATGCTGACCGTCAAAAAAGGCTTACGGATAAAATTAGAAGTGGCACCAACAAGTTGCATGGTTTTGATAAGAAAACGTTTGGAATACACGGCCAGTCTGATAGTATTATTTATCAGGGTCACGGCAATAAGGAGCAATAACAGGCCAAAAACCAATAAAACCAGCGTAATTTTTCTGACATTGTCGTTAATGGTTTTTACCAGCGACCGCTGATAAGAAACCTCTTTGACAATAGGTTTTTTGGTCAGCATATTTTCCACCTGAGTAAAATAAAGATCTTCGGCATATGCCGCTTTCAGATGCACTTCTATCGAGGTGTGCAGCGGATTGTATCCAATAAAACTCACAAAATCGTCGCCCAATTCTTTCTGAAATGTCTCTGCCGCTTTTTCTTCGCTGATATACTCCGTAGAACGCACATATTCCATGTCATCCAGCTCTTTTTGCAGCTGTAGTATTTCGGCTTCCTTCACATTTTTATTCATATACACGGTAAAGCCAATATTCTCTTTTACATGGTCGGAAAGTTTTTTGGTGTGCAGCAAAAGCAGTCCCGCCAAGCCAATGGCAAACAACACCAGCGAGATACTCACTATGGTCGTAATTCTTGAGCTGTTCAGCCTCCGCTGCGTAAACCTTTCGTCCTTATGCCCCATATTGTACTATTAAGGGGACTAAATTAGTAAAATTAATAATACGGTATTATTTCCCAGTAAAAATATACAACTCTTTGGCAGAATGTAACTCTCATTTTCTCCCGTCGGCTTATGGTTTTATTGATAACATCATGTCGTGCAAACTTTTGATTTATATGTTACCGACAGTGGAGAGCGACTGGGGAAAGCAGCCAATTTTTCCAGTTGTTCCGGGCAAATATTTTAACACCAGAATATCAATTTTCACACGCTTCATTATCCTCTCGCCAGAAATTCATAACTTCGCCACTTATTTAATAATTTTTCGTATAGAGTTATGGACTACAATTTTGTGGAAATAGAGCAAAAGTGGCAACGCTGGTGGAGTGAGCAAAAGACTTTCAAGGCCGAAACAGATCATTCGAAACCTAAATATTATGTGCTTGACATGTTCCCCTACCCTTCGGGGGCCGGCCTGCATGTTGGTCATCCGCTGGGGTATATTGCTTCTGACATTTATTCCCGTTACAAAAGACTTACCGGTTTCAATGTACTGCACCCCATGGGTTATGACGCCTACGGACTGCCTGCTGAACAATATGCTATACAAACCGGCCAGCATCCGGCCATTACCACCGAAAAAAATATTGCACGTTACCGCGAACAACTCGACAAGATAGGCTTTTCTTTCGACTGGGACCGCGAGGTACGCACCTGCGACCCGCAATATTATAAATGGACTCAATGGACATTTATCCAACTTTTTCATTCGTGGTACAACAAAAAAACCGATAAGGCCGAGCCCGTTTCCATTTTGGTAAAAGAATTTGAAACCAAGGGAAATACCGGCATCAATGCAGCCTGCAGCGATGTTCCTGCCTTTACGGCATCGCAATGGAACGCTATGAGCGAAAAAGAACAACAGGATTTGCTGATGCATTACCGCCTGGCTTATCTTGCCGACACCATGGTAAACTGGTGTCCGGAGTTAGGCACGGTGCTTGCCAACGACGAGGTGAGTGAGGGTTTTTCCATACGCGGAGGGCATCCGGTAATCAGAAAAACCATGAAACAATGGCTGCTGCGTATTTCAGCATATGCCGACAGACTGTTGAACGGGCTTGATACGATCGACTGGCACGAATCGATAAAAGAAATACAACGCAACTGGATAGGACGTTCGGAAGGTGCCATGATAAAATTTCCCATCAAAGGTCATGACGGGCTGGTTATGGAGATTTTCACCACCCGCCCCGACACTATTTTTGGGGTTACCTATATGACCTTTGCCCCCGAACACGAATATGTGAGCCGCATAACCACTCCCGAACGCAAAGAAGCCGTTGACAACTATCTGAACGAAACCAAAAACCGCAGCGAACGCGAACGTATTGCCGACGTGAAAAGAATCACCGGAGAATTCACGGGAGCTTATGCCATCAACCCTTTTACCAACGAAGAAGTGCCCATCTGGGTGGGCGATTATGTGTTGGCGGGCTATGGCACAGGCGCCGTCATGGCAGTGCCTGCGCACGACAGCCGCGACTGGGCATTTGCCAAGCATTTCGGGCTACCACTCAAGGAAGTTATTGCTGGTGGCGACATCACCAAAGAAGCCTTTGAATCCAAAGAGGGAACCTGTGTAAACTCAGGATTTATCAGCGGATTAAAAGCCACCGAAGGAGCAAAAGCAGTAATAAAAAAAGCCGAAGAAGGTGGTTTCGGTTATGGAAAAATAAATTACCGCCTGCGGGATGCCATTTTCAGCCGTCAGCGTTACTGGGGCGAACCCTTCCCTGTATATTACAAAGACGGCTGCCCATACACCCTCGACGAATCGGCGCTCCCCCTGGAGCTTCCTGCCGTGGATGCCTACCTGCCCACCGAAACCGGGGAGCCTCCGCTGGCCAGGGCGTTAAACTGGAAAACCAAAGAAGGCTATCCTCTCGAAACCAATACCATGCCGGGCTTTGCAGGAAGCAGCGCCTACTATTTGCGCTATATGGACCCACACAACGACAAGGAATATTTTTCGAAAGAAGCCAACGCCTACTGGCAAAATGTTGACCTGTATATTGGCGGGGCGGAACATGCCACCGGACACCTGATGTATTCGAGATTCTGGAACAAGTTTTTATTTGACCTGGGCTTGGTTTGTAAAGAAGAGCCTTTTAAAAAAATGATTAACCAGGGCATGATACAGGGGCGTTCGAGTTATGTTTACCGGATAAAAGGAACTAACAAATTTGTTTCGTATAACCTTAAAGGCGCCTATGATACCGATTCGATGCTGGTGGATATAAATATGGTGAATAATGACATTTTAAACATCGTTGAATTCAAAGCCTGGCGGGGCGATCTGGCTGATGCGGAATTTATTCTTGAAGAAGGAAAATATGTGTGTGGATCGGAAGTGGAAAAAATGTCCAAATCCAAATTCAACGTGGTAACTCCTGACGATCTGGTTGAAAAATACGGAGCCGACACCCTGCGTCTTTATGAAATGTTTCTTGGCCCGCTGGAACAACATAAACCCTGGGACACCAAAGGTATCGAAGGGGTTTTCCGTTTTATCCGCAAGTTATGGAGACTATTCCACGATCACGAAAATAGTTTCTGTGTTTCGGACGAAGCTCCCACTAAAGATGAACTGAAAATTTTACACAAAACCATTAAAAAGGTACGTGAAGATATCGAACGATTTTCCTTTAACACCGCCGTCAGCACTTTCATGATCGGCGTAAATGAACTTTCGGACATAAAATGCAACAAGCGTGCGGTACTCAGCGATTTCACCATCATCCTCTCCCCTTATGCCCCGCACATAGCCGAAGAGTTGTGGCATTTGCTCGGCAACAACTACAGTGTGAGCAAGGCCGTTTTTCCCGAATTCAATCCGGACTATATTGCCGAAAACACCTTTACTTATGCCGTTTCCTTCAATGGCAAGATGCGTTTTACCCTTGAACTTCCGGTAGATATGCCACAAGCTGATATTGAAAAAAACGCACTTACTCATAAAGATGCCGAAAAATGGGTGAGCGGGAAAACCCCAAGAAAAATCATCATTGTTCCCGGAAAAATAATTAACATAGTGATTTGATTTTCAGAACGTTGTATCGTCATTTATTTTTTTGGAACAGAATTTGCCACGGTGTGTTAAAACATAAATGCTATGAAAACAAGAATGATTTTTGCAATAGCCTTCAGTCTGATAATTTCGGCGAGTTTCGCACAGTTAAGGACAGTAAAAAATGAGGCTTTTCAACGAGGTGAATATCTGAAATACAAAGCTTACTATGATGCATTACTTACCGGGGAAGTTATTGCGGGAACCTGCACCTTTAAGGTAAAGGATGAGAACAAGAAAATAAAAGATCGCGATACCTACCACATGGAAGTGATTGGGAAAACCAAGGGAGCTTTCAACTGGTTTTTCAAGGTGTACGACCGTTACGAAACCTATGTTGATGAACAAACGCTGGCGCCATGGCTATTTATGCGCCGGGTGGACGAGGGTGGATATATTATCAATCAGGATATAACTTTCAACCAGCAAAAAAATATGGCCTATTTTGTTGACAACCATCGTCCGCGCACCAACAATATGTCCACTCCCGAATATGTCCATGATATACTCTCGGCGATTTATTATGCCCGCACGGTTGATATTTCGAAGATGGATGAAAACGGAGAATTCAAGGTACAGTTTATGCTTGACGACACTGTTTATTCTACCAAAGTGATTTATCTGGGTAAAGAGACTATTAAAACCAGCTTTGGCAAGGTCCGCTGCATGAAAATAAAGCCGCAGGTGCTAACAGGAACAGTTTTCAAAGACCCCTATCCTGTTACCATTTGGGTTACCGATGACAAAAACAAAATTCCTATCATCGGCGAATCCTCGATACTTGTCGGAAAAGTAAAAATGGAACTTATTGAATATGCCGGCCTGAAAAATCCTTTCACTTCGCTGGTAAAATAATTGCTGAATTTTTGGTTTTCATTTTAAAGAATATGTATTTTCGTAGAAAATAAATCAGATGAAAAAAATAAGTATTTGTATTGCAGTAATTCTGCTGACCTCTTTATCATTTGCTCAAAAAATTGATAAAAGCCAGGTACCGCCGGCGGTTAAGCTGACCTATTTCAACAAAATTCAGGACACCTTAACCATGGCTCCTTCATGGGAACTAACGGGAGAAGTTTACAAGGCCTCGTTTGTTAAAGGCGAAATGACGGCCAATGTATGCATCAAACAAAGTGGCGAGTGGGTAAAAACCGTGTGGGGCATACCTTACCAATACGTGCCTCAAAAAATTAAAGACAACGTTGCCACTGGCTATACTGGTTTTAAGGTAACAAAATCGTCCATTCAATACCGTAGTGACGGAGACTATTACGTTATTGACATCAAAAAGAAGAAAGATGTAAAATCACTTTTGTACAACATGAAAAGTGAGTTTATAAAAATAGACTCCGACCTGATTTCGCCCGTTCCGGTACCACAACCGTAAAGAGTTACAGAATAAAAAAAAGCAGGAAGACGAGCCTTCCTGCTTTTTTTTATTCTGCCTTATGCCGGGTAACCCGACCTTATCATCCGCATTTTGAGTAGCCGCAGGAAGAGCATTTGAGGCAGCCCTCGGTATATATCAGGGTAGCTTCGCCGCATTTGTGGCATTTTTCATCCACGGCAGGGGTTCCTTCGGGAATGAATTTTTTTAATGCACGTACCACGCCGTTTTTCCAGGTATTAATAGAATCGCTATCGAGGTGCAGGTTCGAGATGAGGTCCACGGCATACTGCAAAGGCATGCCATGGCGCAAAATGCCGGAAATAAGCTTGGCATAATTCCAATATTCTTCATCAAAAGAACGCGAAAGTCCTTCGATGGTAGTTTTGTAGCCCTGCTTATCTTCATATTGAAAATCATAACGGGAGTTTTCGTCATCGATTTTATTTTTCATTACCCAGCCTTTTTTGACGAAAGGAGGCAGATAAAAGTCGTCGGCTTTACCTGTAAATATTTCATAGGGTTTGCCGTTGATAAGGCCTACAAAGGCGATCCACTGTTCGTAATCATTTTGAAAACGAACCACATCGGTTTCCAGTCGTTTGGGCCTTTGTGGTGCCCGTGTTTCTTTAAAATCAATAACATTATCATCTTTTTTGGGCGAATCGGATACCAGCACACCGGCCCTGGAGCCATCGCGATAAATTGTAACGCCCTTACATCCAGATTCCCATGCGGTATAATAGATATTGCTGACCATTTCCTCGGTGGTTTCTTTAGGAACATTGACGGTAACACTGATGGAGTGATCGACCCATTTTTGGATGGCGCCCTGCATTTTTACTTTTGCAATCCAATCGATATCGTTTGCTGTAGCTTTGTAATATGGAGAAAGTTTGATAATAGGGGCGAGTTCTTCGTCGGAATATTTCTTTACGTCTTCAACGTCATAACCTCTCACCTTCAACCATTTCAGAAATTTGGGATGGAAAACATTATATTCTTCCCAGGCATCGTTATTTTCGTCAATAAAAGAAATTTTTGCATTTTTGTCGTTAGGGTTAACTTTCCTGCGGCGTTTGTAGTTTATTTTAAATGCCGGTTCTATTCCCGAGGTGGTTTGGGTGCATATACTAACGGTACCTGTAGGAGCAATAGTGAGCATGGCTATATTGCGGCGTCCGTATTTTTCCATTTCATCATACACCATGGGTGCGGCTTCTTTCAGGCGCAGGATAAATGGGTTGTTCTTTTCTTTTTGGGCATCATAAACAGGGAAAGCACCACGCTCTTTGGCGAGAAACATGGATGAACGATAAGCCACTACGGCCAGTTGTTTATGCACTTCCACCGAAAAATTAATAGCTTCGTCCGATCCATAGCGGGCTCCCAAGGCGGCCAGCATATCCCCTTCGGCAGTAATGCCAATGCCGGTGCGGCGGCCTTTTAATGTTTTGGCCTGAATCTTTTCCCACAATTTTCGTTCTATCCTTTTTGTTTCATCATCTTCGGGGTCGGAAGCGATTTTTTCGAGTATTTTATCAATTTTTTCCGATTCCAAGTCGATGATATCGTCCATCATGCGCTGGGCATAATAAACATGTTTTGTAAACAGTTCGGAATTAAAAACGGCCTCGTCGGAAAAAGGATTTTCTACATAACTGTATAGGTTGAGCGCCAGGAGCCTGCAGCTGTCGTAAGGGCACAAAGGTATCTCTCCGCAGGGGTTGGTGGAAACCGTTGTAAAGCCGAGGTCGGCATAACAATCGGGAACCGACTCGCGCAGTATGGTGTCCCAGAACAGCACCCCCGGTTCGGCTGATTTCCATGCATTGTGAATGATTTTATTCCACAAATAGCTGGCATCTATTTCTCTGGAACAAAGAGGGTTGTCGCCTTGTATGGGATACTGCTGTTTGTAAAAAGATTTGTTTTTTACAGCCTGCATAAACTCGTCGTCGATTTTTACCGATACATTGGCGCCGGTAACTTTTCCCTGTTCGAGTTTTGCGTCAATAAAATCTTCGACATTAGGGTGTTTGACAGAGATGCTGAGCATCAGGGCGCCGCGCCGGCCGTCCTGGGCCACCTCGCGGGTTGAGTTGGAATATCGTTCCATAAATGGCACTATACCGGTTGATGTCAGGGCGCTGTTTTGCACCAGGCTACCTTGGGGGCGGATATGCGACAAGTCGTGGCCCACACCGCCGCGCCTCTTCATGAGCTGCACCTGCTCCTGATCAATTTTCATGATACCACCGTAAGAATCTGAAGGGGTGTCGTTGCCAATAACAAAACAGTTTGAAAGCGAGGATATTTGAAAATTGTTACCTATTCCTGCCATTGGGCTGCCCTGGGGAATAATGTACCGGAAATCTTTCAGCAGGTCGAAGATAAGTTCTTCGGACATCGGGTTAGGATATTTTTTTTCGATGCGGGCAATTTCCCGGGCTATGCGACGGTGCATATCGTCCGGAGTTTTTTCCAGCAGTTCGCCGTCGCGGTTTTTTAGGGCATATTTATTTATCCATACATCCGCAGCCAGCGTATCGCCTTTAAAATATTCAATAGTAGCAGCCAAGGCTTCCTCGTGCGAATATGCCGTTTGTTGGGTTTTTCCTTTTTTTTCCATTTCAATCTTTATTTCAGTTGATTCTTCACTAATAAATAATCCATCATCAGGTTTGGGAGGTATTCTGTGTTCATATAACTTATCATACGCCGATTCCCGTTTTGTTTCCTGAATATTTTGCTCGTTATCTGTATGTTGAGGCTTAAAAGTCGGAGATTTTTCTTCCATAACAATATTTATATATTTTAAAACACTAATAATTTGTTAAATTAACCTTAATTTACACTTATACCGGGGGTAAAAAGGGATGGCTAAATTATACAAAGGGGGCATGCAAACCAACCCATTTTTATTAACAAAATCGCAGACTTATTAACGAAATTAAGATGTTTTTGTTAACGCTGTGCCAAACAAGTTTTGTTGATAAAAAGTTTATAATTTATCTAAATTACTCCATATGAGTTTTGTACCAAAGCCAAGTCGGTTGTCGGTGAGTTTATAGAAGGAGGGGACTAGTCCCCAAAACGGGGCATCCTTCAGGAAAGGCTTGGCATATGGGAATTTCAGGAGGTATGCTCTTCGGGCTTCCTTTAATTCCGTATCTTTTAACTCAATCATTTTCCCGGTAAACTGCAAACCCCTTATTTTACCGATGATGCGTGTTTCGAGGGCTATGGATCCGGCTACCACAGGCTGTTTCAGAAAATGACAAATATGTTGTGTTTTATACTCGGAGGTAAAAACAAAAAGATTTTTTTCAGGCATGAAAGCATAAAAACAGGTACAGCAATAAGGCAGGTTATTTTCAGCGGTTGCCAGGGCAAAAATATGATGCTTGCTGATAAGCTTGAAAATTCTTTCGTCGATAGGATTCATGAGGGGTATCAGGTAAAAGTCTGCATCTCACAGAGTTTATGATAGACGCCTTTCAGGGCGGAGAGTTCTGCATGAGTGCCCCGTTCCACGATTTTGCCGTTTTGCAGGACAATAATCTCGTCGGCAAACTGAACGGTGGAAAGGCGGTGAGCGATTACCACGGAAGTACGGTTTTGCATGAGTTTTACCAGGGCTTCCTGCACCAGGCGTTCCGACTCGGTATCGAGCGAGGAGGTGGCTTCATCGAGAATCATAACCGGAGGATTGAGCAGCACAGCCCTGGCAATGCTGAGCCGTTGTTTTTGTCCGCCCGATAACTTCATTCCCCTGTCTCCAATATAACTCTGATAACCGTTTTCGAGCTGCATGATAAAATCGTGTGCATTGGCAATTTTTGCCGCCTGTATCACGGCTTCTTCGCTTACTTTTTCCATGCCGAATGCAATGTTGTTGAACACGGTATCATTGAACAAAATGGTTTCCTGCGTAACGATGCCCATCAGTTGCCTGAGGTCAGATATAACATAATCCTTCACATTGACCTCATCCACCAGCAGCTCACCCCCTGTGCAATCGTAAAAACGGGGCAGCAGGTCCACGAGGGTTGATTTTCCGGCACCGGATGGCCCAACAATGGCGATAGTTTTACCCTTGCCAATCTTGAGGTTGATGCGATGAAGCACCTCTTCTTTTTCGTAAGTAAAACTAACATTATTATATATAATAGAATTTTTAAACTCTTTGATGGGTTTTGCATCAGGTTTTTCGGTAATCACTTCTTCTGCATTGAGCACCTGTTCGATACGTTCTACTGAAGCGGCACCTTTTTGCACATTGGAATAGGCATCGGTAAAAGATTTTACGGGGTTGATAAGCTGCGAAAACATCACCAGATAGGTGATAAATACCGAAGCGGAGAGTTCCTGGCTCCCGGACGAAAGAATTAAGGTGCCGCCATAAAGTAACACTGCCCCTACCACAATTATTGCCATAAATTCGCTGAGCGGCGAAGCCATGTCTCGTTTACGGAAAAGCCGTATCATCAGCCGGGTATAATCGTGGTTTACTTTTTTGAATCGTTCATTTACGGAATCTATGGCATTAAAAGCTTTGATAATCCTCAATCCGCTGATAGTTTCTTCGATATTGGAGAGCAGTTCGCCCATTTTCACCTGTCCTTTGGCTGAGGTCCTTTTGAGGCTGCTGCCTATCTTGGCGATAATAAAACCGCTGACAGGGAACAAAACAAAAACAAACAAGGTTAGTTGCGGACTGATCAAAAACATAGACACCAGGTAAGTGATTATGGCCAGGGGTTCGCGAAAAATCATTTCCAATGAAGTCATTATGGTCCATTGTACCTCCTGAACATCGTTGGTCATTCTCGACATGATATCCCCTTTGCGTTGTTCGCTGTAATAAGCCAGCGGAAGTATCATAATCTTCAGGTACAGTTCGTTGCGAATATCTTTAACCACTCCGTTTCGTATGGGTGCCAAAAAGAACATGGCCATATAACGGAAAAAATTTTTCAGAAAAAACAGGATGATGATGGCGATACAGATATACATAAGGGCGGCAAATTCGCCATTGGTCTGAATCACATGACTGATCCAGTAATAAAAATTAAGTTTTATAGATTCGGGATTCAGGGCCAGAGGCGGCGCTATTGTAACCACATCAATTTGTTTGAAAAGAATGTTGAGCATGGGAATAAAAAGCACGAAAGAAACCACTGAAAATATTACCGAAAGGATATTGAAAAAAATGGTATATAAAGCCTCTTTCCAGTAGGGCTTTGCAAAACGCAGTATTTTATAGAGTTTTTTCACAGAGCAAAGATAACCAGAAAATCAGAATGCAGAAGTGAGAATACAGAATTTTGACGGAATTGTAAGACTAATGGAAGGGCTAGGTAAAACCAATATAATTGAAGCCAGCCATCCGATATGTACAAAATAAAG
>DAONFU010000012.1:0-29646 GCA_035403765.1 Bacteroidales bacterium | reverse complement strand
GATCTTCAATCATAATTAACGTGGTATTTGTTGCCAGCGGTTATAATGAAATATCGCTTCCTAGGTGAAAACCCGCCACGTATGGCAAAAGGAAGTTTTCAGAGTTGCCCATTATGATCGGTTTTGAAACTTCCGCCGCCTCTTTTTAGGATAAGAAAAGCGAAAAGCAGAACGAAGCCGTTTTCGGGATATCAAGAAAAATAAAAAATGATAATTTAACCTGATATTATTGCCAATACTAATGGAAGGAAACTTTATCAGAAATTTCTTTGACATCACCAGGTTTGCGTGGAAAAAAATTTTTTCAGATAAATTCCGGTCTGATGTATTACTTCTATGATACCGTCAACATAATTCTGATTGTTGATCTTGTTAAGAGATTTTTGGTTTATCATTACCCAAAAGTCCTTTGCGAATTTGTACGAATATTTTCATCAGAATAAATGCAAAATCTTCTGTTTTTCAGGGCCAGGTATATTAATATTCCAATGTGCTCCTCTGTATGATCCATCTTTGGTCTCAGGAATAATTCTACAGCTCTGGCTTTGCTGTTACCGGTATGGTTTTCTTCGATATGAACCCGAAATTCTGCTGATGTATCAAGTTCTTCAAGTAAAATATCCTGCCTGATGTCGTCGATATCAATATCTGTAAAAGTTCGGGTATCCGGCTCATTATTGAATGAGAGCCATGCTTCTTTTTATGAAACCGTTCAATTCTTCGCCTTTCAGCAGGTTTTGGGCAAGTTTGGCCAGATCAAAAAACTGTTTTACCAAGTCGTTTTGTTTTGTTTCATCGGCTTCGTTGAGGACTTTCAGCATAAAATCATTGTTGGTATTAACCACCAGGTTGTATATTTCAGGGTAGGAGCCCATAAAAGGCATACCGCCGCCAATGGCAGCCATATCTTTCATACGCCGCATAAATTCGGGCTGTACAATAATGAAGGGCATATCGTCAGGGGTGAGTGCTTCAAAATTCACATGAAACTTTTCCTTTGAGACACTGCGTTCAATGATTTCTTTCAGTTTGTTTTTTTCATCATCATTGATTTTGGATATGTTAGATTCTTCTTTTAATACCAGTTTGTCAATGGTGTCAGAGTCCACCCTGGCAAAGGAGGCGTTGCCAAGTTTGTGTTCAATCATATTGATAAAGTGCATATCCAGCGGGCTGTCCATGAGCAGCACATCGTAACCGCGTTGCCGGGCATTGCTTATAAAACCAAACTGCTCATCTTTGTTGGATGTATAGAGGTAAATAATTTTCTTATCCTTGTTGGTTTGCAGGGGTTCAATATGTTTTTTGTATTCTTCAAAAGTGAAATACTTGTCTTCGGTATTTTTGAACAGGAAAAACTTTTCGGCGCGTTCGTAAAACTTTTCATCGGTAACCATGCCATAGGTAATGAATATCTTGAGGTCGTCCCATTTTTTTTCAAAATCATCACGCTTGTTTTTGAATAACTCTTCCAGTTTGTCGGCCACCTTTTTCATAATGTGCGACGAAATTTTCTTTACGCTGGGATCGCTTTGCAAATACGAACGGGAGACATTTAATGGAATGTCGGGAGAGTCGATGACGCCGTGCAGCAAGGTAAGGAAGTCGGGCACTATGCCTTCCACCGAATCGGTAACAAACACCTGGTTGCAATACAATTGTATCTTGTCGCGCTGTACTTCAAAATTGCGTTTTACTTTTGGAAAATAAAGAATGCCTGTTAGTTTGAAAGGAAAATCCACGTTCAGGTGTATTTGAAACATGGGTTCTTCAAAATTCATAGGGTACAATTCGTGGTAAAAAGAATGATAGTCTTCTTCTTTGAGCTCCGATGGCTTTTTGGTCCATGCAGGACTGGTGTTGTTGATGATTCGGGGTTTTTCAACTTCTATGGTTTTATCATTGCCTTTTTCATCTTTTTCGCCTTCTGCCTTTTCCCAGGTTTTCTCCATGCCAAACTGGATAGGCACAGGCAGGAACTTGCAATATTTTTTCAAAATTTCCAGTATGCGCGATTCCTGGCTGTATTCTTCCGAATCTTCGGCAAGATAAAGAATGATCTCAGTTCCTCTGTCATGATCTTTCAGCTCGGTCATGGTGTACTCGGGACTGCCGTCGCACAACCATTTCATAGGTTTGGTGTTGCCTTCGGTCTGATAGGTTTTTGTGCGTATTTCCACTTTTTTTGAAACCATAAAAGCCGAATAAAAGCCCAGGCCAAAATGTCCGATAAGGGCCTGCTGGTCGGCTTCGCTTTTGCCGGCGTATGTCTTCAGGAACTCTTCCGCGCTCGAAAAAGCTATCTGGTTAATATACTTGTCAAGCTCTTCGGCCGTCATCCCTATGCCACGGTCTTTTACTGTCAGGGTTTTTTTCTTTTCATCTACACTAACCTGTATGGTCAGGTCGCCGAGTTCTTCTTTAAATTTTCCAACCGAAGACAGCATTTTTAGTTTTTGAGTAGCATCAACCGCATTGGATATAAGTTCCCTCAGAAATATATCGTGATCGGAGTATAAAAACTTTTTGATGACTGGGAAAATGTTTTCTGTCTGAACATTAATCTTTCCTTTTTGCATAGTGGTAATTTATTATGGTTCGCCGATTTTCTTCAAAGGATATGCCAACAGCCCGGCACTGACAAAATGACCATTACAAATGGCATTTCACAAATGTGTCGCAGGATTTTTTGTTGTAAGTTACATCAGTTGTCATCCAATGCTTTTATTATTTTTGTGAAAAATCTTTTATGAGCAGGCTAATATATAATTGTATAATTTCATTTTTACTTACCCTGCCGCTTTTTGCTCAAAATGGCAATACAGCTGCGGTTTTCTTGAATTCTGAAATAGAAAGTCTGAAAAAAGATGTTGGATTAAAAAATGCCTCCTGGGGCCTTTATGTGGTCGAAACAGAAACCGGAAACATGGTATGTGCTCATAATGCCGATGTGGTGCTTGAGCCGGCCTCAGTCATGAAAATTGTGTCCACAGGCGCCGCGCTTTCTTTGCTGGGAGTTTCCTACTGTTTTGAAACCAGGCTGGAATATTCCGGTATGGTTGATTCTATGGGAATCCTGCAAGGCAACCTTTTTATTACCGGAGGCGGTGACCCTACTTTGGGTTCCGGCCGATTCGACAAATCCGTGAGCTCTGATACGGTTTTTAATATGTTTTACCAGGCCCTGCAACAAAATAAAATCCGTCATATCAATGGTTACGTCGTGGGCGACGCTTCCTTTTTTGAGGAAAACCCGGCGGCCGGCAGCTGGCTCTGGGAAGACATTGGAAATTACTACGCTTCGGGGGTTTATGGTTTGAATATTAATGAAAATTCTTACCGCCTGTATTTTGACGCCGGAACCACTGTCGGCAGCCGCGCAGAACTTACCAGAATGAATCCTGTGATGGACGAATTGACATTTATTAATAATGTTACCACAGCCGGAGCGGGTACCGGTGATAATGTGATTATTTTCGGGCAGCCATACACTCCTATCAGAATGCTGGAGGGAACGGTTCCACTGGGAAAATCAAATTTTGATGTGGACGGCGCCTTGCCCGACCCTCCGTACTTTGTCGCCCAACAATTTTTGTCATACCTGAATAATCAGGGAATAACAGCCGGAAAATATTCTACTACCGTCAGGGAAATGAGATGGAAAAACCTTAGCGATACTATGGCTCGGACAATTATTGCCAGATACTATTCTCCGCCTCTCAATGATATTGTCATTCAAACCAATATGAAAAGTGTGAATCTTTTTGCCGAAGCCTTATTAAAGGCCTGTGGGGTAAAAAAGAAAAATGAAGGCTCGGAAAAGGCCGGTATTGAGGCCGTTAAAGCTTTTTGGTCGGCAAAAAACGTGAATCTTACCGGATTCGTGATGGAAGATGCCTGCGGACTGTCGAGAAAAAATAAAATAAGTACCCGGCAGCTTACCGAAATGTTGCGCGTGCTTACCAAAGAAAAGGCCTACAAGGATTTTCGTCGGTCCCTGCCTGTGGCCGGACAATCGGGCGGCATGGCCTCCATGCTAAAAAATACGGTAGCCGAAAAAAACCTTATCGCCAAAACCGGCAATATGGACCAGATAAAGTCTTATGCAGGTTATGTTACCAATTCCGCTGGAAAAGAGCTGGCCTTTGCCCTTATTTTTAATAATTATTCCTGCACCAATGCCGTATTAAAACAAAAAGCCGAAAAACTTTTGCTTTTAATATCGCAAACCAGGTAACGATTATTGGTTTTTTCTGTCTTTTTGTCATTATTCTGTGTCAGGGTTTTTATTCATCTGAAGAAAATTATGACATATTTTCCCGAAAAAATGCTTAAGAGGTATTGGCATAAAGCTTGACAATTTCTGACAAAACCAAATTGAAAAAATCAGAAAGGAAAAAATAAAATGGGAAAAATTATTGGAATAGACTTAGGTACCACCAACTCATGTGTGGCAGTAATGGAAGGTAACGAACCTGTTGTAATTCCCAACAGTGAGGGAAAACGCACCACCCCGTCAATCGTTGCTTTTACAAGTAATGGTGAACGAAAGATAGGCGATCCGGCCAAACGTCAGGCCATCACTAACCCACAAAATACCGTTTACTCGATTAAGCGGTTCATGGGCGAAACTTTCGATCGCATGACAAAAGAAATTAACCGCGTATCTTTTAAAGTGGAACGTGGCGAAAACAACACCCCCAGGGTAAAAATAGTGGACAGGTTATACACTCCGCAGGAAATTTCAGCCATGGTGTTGCAAAAAATGAAAAAAACTGCTGAAGATTACCTCGGCATGGAAGTAACCGATGCCGTTATCACCGTGCCCGCTTATTTCAGCGATTCGCAGCGGCAGGCCACCAAAGAAGCCGGCGAAATTGCTGGGCTGCACGTAAAACGTATCATTAATGAGCCTACAGCTGCAGCACTGGCCTATGGCCTCGACAAAAAAACCGTGGACCTGAAAGTAGCTGTGTACGACCTTGGAGGAGGTACTTTTGATATCTCGATACTCGAATTAGGTGATGGTGTTTTTGAAGTAAAGTCAACCAATGGCGATACCCACCTGGGAGGCGACGACTTTGACTTTAATGTCATCGAATGGCTGGCCCAGGAATTCAAAAGCGAAGAAAACATCGACCTGCGTAAAGACCCTATGGCCTTGCAGCGTCTTAAAGAAGCAGCCGAAAAAGCAAAAATTGAACTTTCCAGCTCCACAGAAACCGACATCAATTTGCCCTACATCACTTCGGTTGATGGCGTACCCAAGCATCTTGTGAAGAAACTTACCCGTGCCAAATTTGAACAACTGTGCGACGAACAGTTCAGGGCAACCATTGAACCCTGTCGCAAAGCCCTTTCAGATGCCAACCTGAAAGCTTCCGATATCGACGAAGTTATTCTGGTGGGCGGATCCACTCGTATCCCCAAAATCCAGAAAATGGTGGAAGAATTTTTCGGCAAAGTTCCTTCCAAAGGCGTAAACCCCGACGAAGTGGTAGCCGTGGGAGCAGCTATACAAGGTGGTGTGCTCACCGGCGAAGTAAAAGACGTGTTACTTCTCGATGTTACTCCTTTGTCGCTCGGTATTGAAACCCTTGGCGGCGTAATGACCAAACTTATCGAATCAAATACCACCATTCCTATAAAAAAATCAGAGACATTCTCTACCGCCGCCGATAGCCAGACCTCCGTTGAAATACATATTCTTCAGGGCGAAAGGCCTATGGCTTCCGGAAACAAGAGCATAGGGCGTTTTCATCTCGACGGCATTCCGCCAGCACCACGCGGTATCCCGCAGATAGAAGTTACTTTCGATATTGATGCCAACGGTATCCTTAATGTGTCCGCCAAAGACAAAGCTACTGGAAAGTCGCAGCAAATACGCATCGAGGCGTCTTCAGGACTGAATGATCAGGAGATAAAACGCATGAGAGACGAAGCCGCAGCCAACGCTGAAACCGACCGATTAGCTAAAGAACAAGTGGATAAAGTTAACGCTGCCGATTCTATGATATTTACTACCGAAAAACAACTCAAAGAATATGGCGATAAAATACCGGCAGAAAAGAAAGCTCCTATCGAAAGCGCCTTAAAAGAACTCAAAGACGCACATCAGAGCAAAAACCTTCAGGCCATCGACGCTGCATTGGAAAAAATAAATGCGGCATGGCAGGCAGCCAGCCAGGAAATGTATAACGCCACGCAGCAGGGGCAGGGCGCACCCAATGACCCGGGGCAACAGCAACAGCAGCAACAGCAGCAAAATCAGGGCGGCGGGGGCGACAATGTTACTGATGTTGATTTTGAAGAAGTTAAGGATAAATAAGCAAAAGGGTGAGAAATCACCCTTTTATTCAAAAAATAGTAATATATTTGCAAAAAAAAATCTTATGAAAAAATTTTATCTCTCTTTGTTGTTAAGCATTTTTATGCTGACAGGTTTTCAGGCTTCTTCTCAAATCATTATTTCGGCCATGATGCCGAATCCGGTTGGTTCAGATTCAGCCTATGAGTATGTACAGCTTATGGCAACCCAAAATATTAATTTTGCCACAACCCCATATTCTGTTGTGGTATTGAATAATGGCGCGGCTACCGGAAAGGGCTGGGCCAATGGCTTGGGTATTTCTTATAAGTATAATCTGACCAGCGGTAGCGTCAATACTGGTGATGTGTTTTATGTGGGTGGCGATAAGATGAGAATAGATGGCCCCGGATCAACGGATTTGAGTGGTCTTACCTGGATACGTACAATTAATAATGTTACCACTGCCGGTGATGACTTCGGTAGTCTTAATGCTACTGGCGTGTTTGGCAATGGCGGTGCTAATGCCGATGGTGTGGGCGTCTTCTTAGGTACAACCATCGATTCTACGACTATGCCTTTGGATGCGCTGTTCTTCGGATCCGGTATAGGAACGGCTTATGCAGCCGGCCCGCCCGAAAAGGGATACAAAGTGCCTACCAATGATCATTACAGCGCGTCGGCAGGATTGTTTGGGTCCGGCACCAATAGTTATTATGTTCCATGTACTTCCTTGTCGGATACCTTGCTTTCATTCACCGGAACATACGACACCACGCTTGCCAGTTGGGCCATCAACAGAACACCTGTAAAAATAAAAATGTCAGCTTCTTCGTTGATTACTGTCATAAATACCAATATTACGCTTACCGGAACCACTGTGGGTATTAATTCCGTTGATAAGGAAATCGTAAGCATTTATCCCAACCCATCATCCGGACAATTTTCAATAAACAATCTGTCAGGCAAGACCATGTCAGTGAAGGTTTTTGATATCCTCGGCAACAGTGTGTATCAAACCACTTCTTCACTAAAAGAAATCCACATCAATATGGCCACAGCCGACAGAGGTATATATTTTGTGGAACTTACCGATGCTTCAGGAACACGCACAGTAAAGAAAATTACATTACAATAACATCCACTAGATTTGTTTGTTAAGGATTGAACCATGCCGGTGCCATTGGTGCCGGCATAATTTTTTTATATCAAAACACTTATAAAAATAAGATTCAATGCTAAGGCTTCGCCTTATCGTTGCTGATAAGGTTAGTAAGATAAAGCTCTATATTTTCACTGGGTTTCCGTGCCGGGCATTGAAGTAATTTTCCAGTTTTATCTATCAGCACAAAACCTGGATAAGCAAATATTCCGTAAGATTCCAGCAAATCATAATCGTTGCCGAAATGCAGAAACAGCCAATTATATTTATTTTCGCGCTTAAAATAATACATATTCATAAACTCACGGTCGGCAGAGATACTGATAAAAACCACATCATCATTAAAGTTCTGACGCAGGTTTTTCATAACTTCCATTTCTTCCTTGCATGATTGACACCAGGAAGTATAAAAACTCAGATAAACATATTTTCCCCTGAAGTCGCCCAGATTTACGGGCGAATTTTCCGAACTCATTAAAGAGAAGTCTTTTGCCGGTGTTCCATAATCATAACGGGTAAAATATGACACCATGCTACCGGCAATTAGCCTGTGGGTTTCAAATTTGCTCGCCGAAGCAATATATTTTAAAATGTCGATGATGTTTCTCTTTTTAAAATTGCCCGATGCATACATAATATTCAATGTATTAAGCGCAATTAACTCCCTTAGTTTCTCATTAATAAATAAGGTGTCCTTGCCAAGCACATCCATAAATTCAGTATAGCTTTTATTAGTATTGACAGGGATATATAGGTCTTTGAGCAGTACCTGAGAATTCAAATTCTGGAAATAATTTTCAAAATACCCCGCCACAAAGCTTATGTACTCTATGTTGTCATACAAAATTGGTTTCTGGTACAGGTAATCAATCATCAATTTGTAGGAATCCGAATAGCCGGTCATCAGTTTTAGCGAACCCAAGCGGTAATGCAGATAATTATCAAAAAACACATTTTTTGTGTCACGGAAAGTGTCTGTTACCGCCATCATAAAAGTATCTACGCGGCTATAGATTGCTTGGGTTTTTAAAATGTATAAATTTTCTTTAACGAAGGTATTATACATGATGTTGAGTTTTTGAGTCAGCAGGTTAAGCTCCTTTTTGTCCTCGCTAAGCACCTTTATATAACAATTGAAAGGGTTCAGATAATAATTAACCTTATCCAGTTTTTCGTTGAAAACCAGGTTTTTGATTTCTATCTGGTAGGATTTATTTGGTTCAAGGTAAATCTCCCCGGCATAATATTCAATATGTATCACAGCCAGAACGGTTGAAGGCACCTGACACTTAATTTCAAAATTGCCCGACGAATCGATGGTGCTTTTTGACAGGAACTCTTCGTTGAGGGTAAAATAGTCAGCATAATATTTCAGGAGAATGGTTTTCCCCTCGGCACCTTTTGCACTGCCTTTAATACTTACATTTTGGCCAGAAATATTTTGCACTGAAATACAAAAAATAATGCATAACATAAAAAGCGGCACCCACAGGATTCTGTATTTCATATAAAAATTTATTATGTAACGCTATAAATCAAAAAATTATTTTATTGGCGGTATATGAATTTTATCCGGGATAAACTGGCCGATATCGCCTCCATTACGGTAGATATCTCTGATAATTGAAGAACATAATGAGTTGTATTCGGGCAGCGCCAGCAGGAAAACACTTTCTATGGCAGGAAATATTTTTTTATTCATTTGTCCTATGCCTCTTTCAAATTCAAAATCAGCGGCGGTTCGTAAACCGCGCAAAATAAAGGAAAAATTATTTTTTTTGCAAAAGTCGGTGGTTAGTCCTTCATAGGCCGCAATGTTAATTTGAGGGTAGGGGGCAAAGACTTCGGAGAGCCATTGCAGCCTCTGTTCAAGCGGAAAAAGGTATTTTTTTTCTGCATTAATACCGATGGCCACTGTAACAGAATCAAACAGGCCAAGGCTTCGGATAATCACGGATTCGTGGCCCTTGGTTATTGGATCGAACGAACCTGGAAAAACAGCGGATGTTTTCATGGGAAATTTATTTTAACAAAAATAGGAAATGTTTTAGAACTATTTTTTAATTTTTAATTGTCAATCTTCCGTATCCCTGGCCTGCCTGCCTTATAAATCCTGTATCCAGAAATGCCTCGTTCTCGAAAGTGGAGATCCGGTAGTTGGTTTCCTGATAGATTACTTTTAATTTTTGGCCGATAATATTGATGGTTTCGGTTTTAGACTGAGCGTTAACAAAGTGAATGGTCGGAACCAGTATATTGGCCGACAGCATTGATTTCATAAGATTGAATAAGGTAATGTTATTCTGCAATAACCTTACCGGTTTTTCTCCCTATTTTTACAATATACATTCCTTTGTTAGGCAGCCGGAAAGTGAGCCTGTCTGAAAACATCTTCTGATCCAGTATCTGAATTCCCTGAAGTGTATAAATGGTAACGTTTTCACCGTAGGGTATCTCCCAAATATTCAGATTGCAATTTTCAACAAACACTTTAAATCCTTCAGCGGATGCTGTATTTATCCCAAAATCATTTTCCTGCATAATGTTGAAGTCTTTCCATTGGTTGGCCGATTCATAAAGGTTAACCGAACCTATGGGAACATAAAGAATACAGGTATTGGTGTCAACTCCCAGAAAAACACCTGGTGAGGATGATAAATCTACCGGGATAACCGATTCTGAATAAATAGACGATAGCCCATAGCATTTTGCAAATGCAGAACTTTCTATGGAGGTTATAGATGATGGAATAATTATGTTGGATAAACTTTTGCAATAAAAGAATAAGGATGATGATAGGGATGTTAAAGTTGTGGGAATATTTATTGATGTCAGGTGGCTGCAACCCTGAAAGGTTGCAAAACCTATGTATTTTATGCCCTGATGCAAAGAAACTGATGTCATAGCACTGTCGGTATAGAAACACATTGCCTGAATGGTATCCACACTGGCGGGGATGTCAATGGATGGTAATGCTATGCAGCCATAAAATGCCCCAAAACCCAGGTATGTAATGGTATTTGGAAGGCTTACAGACATTAGTTTCTGACAGTAAAAGAAAACGGACTCTTCTATTCTTGTGACTGAAGAAGGAATAGTAACAGAAATCAAGCCGCTGCCTGAAAAAGCTCCGTTTAATATCTGTGAAACTGTTGTGGGAATGTTTACCGAAGCCAGGTGCCTGCATCCATAAAAGGATTCAAAGCCAAGGGTGTCCACAGAAGCCGGGACGGTGTATGTGTATTTGCTATAAGGGCAAGTGATAAGAACCGATTTGTTTTTGTTGAACAAAACCCCATCGAGGCTGGAATAGTTCGCGTTACCTGCATCCACCGTTACTCCTTTCGACATCTGAAAAGCACCTTCCATAATGACATCAACTCCTGACGGAATATTGGTATTTATCAGAGCCGTGTCATAATGAAAAGCATAAGGTTTTATGGTATCTAAGGATGTTGGAATGGTTACTGAAGCTAATGAGTAACAATCCTGCAAAGAATAGTTTCCGATATTTTTCAAGGTGTTCGGAAGTATCACCGAGGTAAGTGTAGGCTTCCCCGAATGTGTTCCCGCCGGATCGAAAAATGCACAATAAGGCAATTCGTTGGCAGGATAAAATCTATTTGGTGCACCTACCATTGGTCCGTTTGGACCCGTGTAGGAAACAATGCTTGTTCCGCTGATATCGAGAACTGCCAGTGATGTTAAACCATCACGTATAAATCTGAAATCCTGTGCATCCAGCACTCCGGTAATGGTCAGGTTTATTAAAGCAGCAGTATCGTAAGAATTAATAAGAAATTTAGTTTGCAGGCTGCCCCCTGTGGTAGTATTAATAGTCAATGTTGTTTGAGCATTCAAACAAACGCTTATTAACAAAAAAGCCGAAAGTAATAATGACCTTTTCATAACTGAAGATTTATATTGGTTTCTATTTTTTTAGCAACTAAATACCCTGTAAATTTATACAGATATCAGGATATAGGCAAGTAAATTCTGACTTTATTCATATTAACTCAAGTTTCGGGGGAGGTAATATGCCGATAACTAAGTTATTATGTAAATATAAAAAACAGCATAATTGAATTTAAGTCATTGTCCTTGAAGTAGGTATAAATCTAAATTCAAAAACTTTTTCAATTATGCTACACTTCAAAAGTAATTAACTAATCAATAATTTACATGAAATTTGTTTGGGAGAAAATCAAATTATCGCAAAAATTATAAACCGTGTCCCTGTCTGCCGGAGTGCCCCGGCACGCAGGCAGGGAAGGCTGACCAAACCGTTTCAACCCGACACTTTCTATAAGGATGTAAACCACCTAATCATGGTCTTCCTGTCAGGATTGAGGCAAAGACCAAGAACCATGTTACATCATTTGTAAGCTAGGTGATTTTCATTAATTCCTTCATTATGCTGAAGGAATTTAATATAATTGCTTCAGTATAAAAAAAGTATTATCTTTGTCATGGATAAAAATTACACCATGATCATTGAAAGAGCCATAAAAAAAACATTTCTGCAAAAAATGCAGCCCAACAAAGTTATGGTTTTACTGGGCGCTCGAAGGGTTGGAAAAACTTTTTTTATTCAGCAACTTATTAAAAACGATTTCAAAGAGCCAATGCTGGAAATAAACGGTGAAGATATGGCTGCTGCGGAAATGCTGAGTAAACGGACCGTCGAAAATTATAAAACCCTCATCGGTAACAACAAAATACTTATTATTGATGAGGCGCAGAAAATTCCGGATATTGGCCTTATACTGAAACTCATTGTAGACACGATCGAAGGCATTAAAATAATTGCCACGGGCTCTTCCATGTTCGACCTTTCCAATAAATTAGGCGAGCCCTTGACGGGGAGAAAATATACATTTAATTTATACCCTTTTTCGCAGATGGAGTTTTCAAAAATGGAAAACCCGGTTCAGATTAACTCCCGTCTGGAAGAACGTCTTATCTACGGCTCGTATCCCGAATTGCAGGAATGTGCCGACCACACTGCAAAATCCTCTTATCTGAACGAGCTGGTAAATTCCTATTTGCTTAAAGACATACTGGAATATGACGGGGTGCGGCAGTCGTCAAAAATGCTGGGATTGTTGCGTATGATTGCCTTTCAGATTGGCAGGGAAGTTTCGCTTGAAGAACTCGGGCGCAACCTGGGCCTGAGCAGAAACACTGTAGAGCGGCATCTTGACCTCCTGACCAAAGTTTTTGTTATTTACAAACTTCAGGGTTTCAGCCGTAATTTGCGCAACGAAATTACCAAAACAGCCAAATGGTTTTTTTATGATAACGGCATCAGAAATGCCCTGATTGCCAATTTCAATCCGCTTTCGTTACGCAACGATGTCGGGGAGTTATGGGAGAATTATATTTTATCGGAACGGATAAAATTTCAGCAATATGCTGAAATGCCGGTTAACAATTTTTTCTGGCGCACCTACCAGCAACAGGAAATTGACTGGGTGGAAGACCGCGGAGGGAATCTTTTTGCTTATGAAATAAAATGGAATGCCGGGAAGAAGATTAAAGAGCCAAATGCATGGAAACAGGCATATCCCGGGAGTAAATTTGAGGTTATAAGCTCCGGCAATTATTTGAATTGGATTATGTAACAATGTTTTACGGATGTAGTGTAAGGTCAGCACACGGGCTTTCGGGCTCCGACGAGGGGCGTCCCAACCCCCTGAGCTGGTTCGATTCCTGCCGTCCGTGCTGAGATTTTTTTACGGGTGTGATGTAATGGTATAGCATGCGGGACTTCAGATCCTGACTCGGGCGTGTCCAGCACATGGAGCGGTTTCGATTCCCGTCATCCTCACATTATTATTATTGAAGATGAACGACAAATGACATTAAAAAACTTGCGTTCCGCCTGGACAACAGTCAGGCAAAACTTAAATATGCACTTACTCATTCATCATTTTTCGAATTAAGGAACAGGAAAAAGGCAACAGCCGGTTGATCTTTATTGGGATGTTGTAATTTAAAGGCAAAGTGGCTTTGTTGTTGCATAAATATTATTCCGGCTCCGGCACTCAACTGCAGCATACGCTCGGGAATTTATTTACCAACGAACGGCTGAACCGCTTGTTTGATGAGTGGGGCCTCAAAAAAAAGGGTCAGAACTGGCGATAATTTTGATGTAAAAAACCATAACATATTTTTGTATATGCTGTTTTGGGCAGTATTGCAGAACAGAGCGATGAGGCCTGCAACAAGCAAATCATGAGATTATTTTTAAATGATAAGAATGAATCTGTTCTTTCATATCGTAATAAAAACAATGATATTCAAAATCAGGTCAATATGCTTGCACGCTCTGTTTTTGGGAATCGGCTGCAAATAGTCATGGAACATACTCCTGAAGGCCTTAATAAAGCCATCGTCAAACTTAAAAACGGATTTGAAATCACCTATGCCACAAGCAAGAGTTACCGGTATGCTAAAAAGAAAGCCGGTAAAGAGGCTTTACGCATTATATCTAACCTTAATTTGCGGCATTTTGAAGAAACCTCCGATTATTATGAGCGGCTGCAAAAAAGGATAAACGAGGAAAAACAAAAACATCAGGAGTCGGTTCGCCAAAAAAACGAAGAAAGGGAAAAAGCACGTTTGATAAGAAAGGAAAAAGTAAAACGCCTCAAAGAAATACAGGACGAAAAAAGGCGACTGGCAAAACTCGAAGCCAAGAAACGCAAGGCAGAAAAGGTAAAACTTGCTGCACAAGCTGCTGCAAAGTCGCAGCGTCCTTTGAGCGCAAAAAAAAGAAGGCATCTGGAAGACAAAAAGAAATAACTGATGAGCAAAATTTCCAACTTGCGCAATGATCTCAAACTTTTTAAAAATAAGCAAAAAAAATATTTGCACAATCTAAGTATCAAGTAATCAATTAATAATATGCTTTTTGTTATAAAAATGGCTTGCCTAAAAATAAAATTAAAATAATTTTTTTTCAAAGTGCTTGATAATATGAAATTAATATTTACCTTTGCAGTCCCAAAAAAACTTGGGGAGAATTATAGTTAAAAACGGTTGATATGCCTACAATACAGCAATTAGTTCGTAAAGGACGCAAAAAATTGACAGATAAAAGCAAATCCAGAGCACTGGATTCATGCCCGCAGCGACGTGGTGTTTGCACGAGAGTGTACACCACTACTCCCAAAAAGCCGAACTCGGCGATGCGTAAAGTTGCCAGGGTAAAGCTTACTAACAGTAAAGAAGTGAATGCTTACATTCCGGGAGAAGGTCATAACCTTCAGGAACACTCTATCGTACTCATCAGAGGCGGCAGGGTCAAAGACCTTCCGGGTGTACGTTATCATATCATCCGTGGCGCATTGGATACTTCGGGTGTCGATGGACGCAACCAGCGCCGTTCGAAATATGGCACCAAACGGCCTAAAGCAAAAAAAGCAGCAGCAAAATAAAAGTAAAATAAAGAACTTTTTTATATAAAATGAGAAAAGCAACTCCAAAAAAGCGGATTATTCTTCCTGACCCCAGGTTTAACGATACTTTGGTGACAAAGTTCGTTAATAACATCATGCTGGAGGGAAAGAAGAATATCGCCTACGATATTTTTTACGACGCTATCGATATAGTTTCGGAAAAAAGTGGCGAAGACGGACTTGAAGTATTCAAAAAAGCCCTTACCAATGTTACTCCTTCGGTAGAAGTACGCAGCCGCAGGATCGGTGGGGCCACCTTCCAGATTCCTTCGGAAATCAGGCCTGGAAGGAAAATGTCTATAGGTATGAAAAACCTGATAAAATACGCCCGCTTACGTCATGAGAAATCAATGTGTCAGAAATTAGCTTCCGAAATTTTAGCCGGATATAAAGAAGAAGGTGCTGCTTTTAAGAAAAAAGAAGATACCCATCGCATGGCCGAAGCTAACAAAGCATTTTCTCATTTTAAGTTTTAAAAAACTTAGTGCGTAGCGGGATATAATATAATATTAATGTCAGAGAACCTCGAGTATATAAGAAATATTGGCATTATGGCGCACATAGACGCGGGTAAAACCACGACTACAGAGCGTATATTATATTATACCGGCATCACACACCGTATGGGAGAAGTCCACGAAGGCAATGCCACCATGGACTGGATGGAACAGGAGCAGGAACGCGGCATCACCATTACCTCAGCCGCCACCACCGTTTACTGGAAAACCAACAATACACCTTATAAAATAAACATCATCGATACGCCGGGGCATGTCGATTTTACTGTCGAAGTAGAACGCAGCCTCAGAGTGCTGGACGGAGCTGTAGCCCTGTTCTGTGCTGTGGGTGGTGTCGAACCGCAATCCGAAACCGTCTGGCATCAGGCAGATAAATATAATGTGCCGCGCATTAGCTACATCAACAAGATGGACCGCTCCGGCGCTGATTTTTTTCAGGTAATTACCCAGATTCAGGATAAACTTAGAGCCCGGCCTGTGGTAATACAGATACCTATCGGTGAAGAAGATAATTTCAAGGGCATAGTGGACCTGGTTCACAATAAGGCTTTCGAATGGGACGAAGAATCCCTGGGACTAACCTTTAATGAGGTGCCTATACCCGAAGACCTTAAAGAATTGGTGGCTGAATACCGCACAAAACTTGTCGAAGGTGCAGCCGAAGAAAATGAAGCACTGCTCGAAAAATTTTTGAACGACCCCGAATCAATCAGCAGCGAAGAAATAATTGCAGCCCTGCGTAAAGCTACCATCGAAATGCGCATCACCCCGGTGTTGTGCGGTTCATCTTTCCGCAATAAAGCTGTGCAACAACTCCTGGATGCCATCGTGCTGTATTTACCGAGCCCGATCGACATTCCCGCTATAAAAGGTTTTAACCCCTTCAACGAAAAAGAAGAAGAACGTCCTGCCGACAGTACGGCCCCTTTCTGTGGACTGGCATTCAAAATTACCACCGATACCTATGTGGGGAAACTCGCATTTTTCAGAGTCTATTCCGGCACCATGTCGGTTGGCACTGTGATATATAATGCCAACACCGGCAAAAAAGAAAGGGTGTCGAAAATTATGAGAATGCACGCCAATAAACAACATCAGGTGAATGTGATAGAAGCCGGTGATATTGGCGCACTGGTAGGTTTTAAAGAAATCAGGACCGGCGATACCCTCTGCGATGAAAAACATCCCATCGTACTGGAATCAATGACGTTTCCTGAACCTGTAATAAATATTGCCGTGGAAGCCAAAACCACAGCAGATATCGACAAACTTGCTACCTGCCTCAAAAGAATTGCAGAAGAAGATCCTACATTCCAGGTAAGGTACAACGAAGAAACCGGCCAAACACTTATCAGTGGCATGGGCGAACTGCATCTGGAAATCATCCTCGACCGCCTGAAAAGAGAACATAAAGTGGAAGTAAACCATGGCGTGCCTCAGGTGGCCTACAAGGAAGCTATCAAAACCTGTGTGCGTCATCGCGAAGTGTATAAAAAACAAACCGGCGGTAAAGGCCGCTTTGCGGATATCGATTTTGAAATTTCTCCGGCAGACAGCAACGTCAGAGGACTGCAATTTGTTGATGAAATAAAAGGCGGAAACCTCCCGAAAGAATTTATCAAAGCCACCCAAAAAGGTTTTGAAGCCGCGCTGATGAATGGTGTTATTGCCGGATTTCCTTTTGAATCGGTTAAGGTCAGGCTGATCGACGGAAGTTCCCACAGTGTGGATTCCGACGCCATGGCTTTTGAAATAGCTGCCCGTTTTGCTTTTAAGGAAGCCTGTAAAAAAGCAAAGTGTGTCCTGATGGAACCCATCATGAAACTGGAAGTAGTAACCCCCGAAGAATATGTGGGTGATGTTACCGGCGATTTGAATAAACGGAGGGCACAACTCAAGAGTCTTACGGCCAGGATAGGTTTTCAGGTTGTGGATGCTATTGTCCCCCTGTCCGAAATGTTTGGATATATTACCATTCTGCGAACCATTACCTCTGGCAGAGCAACCTCCTCCCTGGAATTTTCGCATTATAGCGAAACTCCTAAAGAAATTGCTGACGAAGTAATCTACAAAATCAAAGGATATTTACCAATTAATAATATAAATTAAATCTTAACACAGTGAATCAGAGGATTAGAATAAAACTTAAATCGTACGATCACAATCTGGTTGACAAATCGGCTGAGAAAATCGTGAAGACAGTGAAATCAACCGGTGCTGTGGTAAGCGGTCCCATCCCCTTGCCATCAAATAAGAAAATCTACACCGTTTTGCGTTCGACTTTTGTAAACAAAAAAGCCAGAGAACAATTCGAATTGTCAACGTACAAAAGATTACTTGATATTTACAGCACCACCTCAAAAACTATCGATGCCCTCATGAAGCTTGAACTTCCTAATGGCGTAGAAGTGGAAATAAAAGTATAGTATTTATTATCAGATAAAAAAGACAAAGAAATGTCAGGCTTAATAGGAAAAAAGATTGGAATGACCAGTGTCTTCGATGCGGCAGGGAAAAACATCCCTTGTACAGTAATTGAAGCTGGCCCCTGTGTAGTAACACAGGTGTTGACAAAGGAAAAAGACGGTTACGATGCCCTTCAGCTTTCATTTGATGAAAAAAAGGAAAGCCGAACAAACAAACCCATGAAGGGACATTTTGCCAAAGCAGGTACAACACCCAAAAAAGTTATCGCTGAATTCTCGAGGTTTGAAGAAGGCCACAGAAAAAAATTTGGTGAAGTTTTATTGGTAGATGTATTCATTGAAGGCGAATATATTGATGTGGTTGGCACTTCAAAAGGCAAAGGTTTTCAGGGCGTTGTAAAACGTCATGGCTTTAGCGGTGTTGGTGAAAAAACTCACGGACAGCATGACCGCCTGAGAGCTCCGGGTTCTGTTGGCGCATCATCCTATCCTTCGCGCGTTTTTAAAGGATTAAGGATGGGCGGCAGAATGGGTGGCAACCGAGTTAAGGTTATCAACAGCCAGGTAGTAAAAATAGTACCTGAAAAAAATTTGATTATTGTAAAAGGTTCTGTACCGGGACCTAAAGGTTCATATTTAAAAATTGAAAGATGGAGTTAGTAGTTCATAAATTTGATGGAAGCGAAACTACCCGCAAGGTAGCATTAGACGATAGCATTTTCGGCATCGAACCTAATGATCATGCTATTTATCTTGATGTTAAACAGCACCTCGCCAATAAAAGACAAGGCACACACAGTTCCAGACCGCGTTCGATGATGTCGGGAAGCACCCGTAAGCTGAAACGTCAGAAAGGTACCGGCGGTGCCCGTTCAGGAGATATCAATTCGCCTGTTTTTGTTGGCGGTGGCAGAGCTTTTGGCCCGCAACCCAGAGTGTATAACTTTAAATTAAACAAAAAAGTAAAACAACTTGCGCGTATTTCCGCTCTGACATACAAGGCCAAACAAAACCAGATCGTGATACTCGAAGATTTTACTTTTGACGAAATAAAAACCAAAAGATATCAGGAACTGCTGGCAAACCTGAAAGTATCCGACCAAAAAACATTGATGGTGCTTCCACAAACCGACCCCAAAATTTATATGTCGTCGCGCAATATCCAAAAAGCAAAAGTATTGACAGCAGCCTCGCTGAATACTTACGACATACTCAACGCGGGAAATCTTCTTATCGTGGAAAGTTCCGTTCAGAAAATCAATGAAATGTTTAAAAAATAATTTAAAATACTGAACAATGAATGTGATCATAAAGCCGGTAATTACAGAAAAGATGACAGCCATGGGCGAAACTCAGGGCCGCTATGCTTTTCTTGTTGATAAAAGGGCAAATAAATTACAGATAAAAAAAGCCGTGGAAGAATTATATGAAGTTAAGGTGGAAGCGGTGAACACCATGGTTTATGCTGGTAAAACAAAATCAAGGTACACCAAAGCCGGTTATATTTCAGGACGCCAGAATTCAACCAAAAAGGCTGTCGTTACATTGGCACAAGGAGAAAAAATAGATTTTTATAGCAATATTTAATAGAAATGGCATTAAAGAAACTTAATCCAACAACACCCGGTCAGCGCTTTAAGGTAATTAGTGCGTTTGACGAAATAACCACCGATAAACCCGAAAAAAGTTTGTTGGTCAGTATTAAACGAACCGGGGGCAGGAACAATACCGGAAAAATGACTATGCGCTATATTGGCGGCGGTCACAAAAGACAATACCGAATCATAGATTTTAAACGTGAAAAGGAAAATATCCCAGCCACGGTTAAATCTATCGAATATGACCCCAACCGAAGCGCCCGTATCGCTTTGTTATCCTATGCAGATGGCGATAAAAGATATATTATTGCCCCGCAGGGATTAAAAGTCGGTCAAAAAGTCGTATCCGGCAAGGGTATTTCTCCGGAAATCGGTAATTCCTTATATTTGAGCGAGATACCTTTTGGTACCATCATTCATAATATCGAACTTCGTCCCGGAGAAGGCGGAAAAATGGCCCGTGGCGCCGGTACATTTGCTCAGCTGATGTCTCGCGACGGAAAATTTGCCGTAATAAAATTACCTTCCGGAGAAACCCGGTTGATATTACAAGCTTGTAAAGCTACTGTGGGTATGGTTTCTAATCCTGACCACAGCCACGAAAAATCAGGCAAGGCAGGAAGAAAAAGATGGCTCGGACGCCGTCCCAGAAACCGTGGTGTAGCCATGAACCCTGTTGATCACCCCATGGGCGGTGGCGAAGGTAAAGCTTCCGGTGGTCTTCCAAGAACCAGGAAAGGTATGCCGGCCAGAGGTTATAAGACACGTAGCCGTAAAAAAATGTCAAACAAGTATATTATCGAAAAAAGTAAGAAATAACAATAACCAGTTAGATAAAAAATTATGAGTCGTTCGTTAAAAAAAGGTCCGTATATCAGCGAGAAACTTGAAAAAAAGGTTCTCCAGATGAATGAAGCCAAAAAAAGAAGTTCTATAAAAACATGGTCGAGGAACTCTGTTATTTCGCCGGATTTTGTCAATCACAATATCCTGGTTCATAACGGCAATAAATTTATCCCGGTGTACATCACTGAAAACATGGTTGGCCACAAACTCGGAGAATTTGCTCCTACCCGTATCTTTAGGGGGCATGCCGGTAATAAAGATAAAAAATAATAACTCAGCTTCAAAATAGAAAATATCATGGGAGAAAGAAAACGCATAAGTGCAAACAAAGCTAAGGAAGCTAAAAAAACCACGTATTTTGCACGCCTTTCCAATTGTCCTACATCGCCCAGAAAAATGCGCCTGGTAGCCGATCAGATAAGGGAAAAAAATGTCGATAAAGCATTATTCTTATTGAAATTGTCGCCCAAGGAAGCATCCGGACGCCTGCACAAACTTTTGCTGTCGGCTATCGCAAACTGGCAAGGCAAAAATGAAGGTAAGCGCCTCGAAGACAGCAATTTGTATGTAAAAGAAATTTTTGTGGACAGTGGAAGACAATTGAAACGCATACAGGCCGCACCCCAGGGTAGAGCCCACCGCCTGAAAAAACGTTCGAACCACGTTACCCTAATACTCGGTTCGAGAAATATGGAAATGATGGTGGAAGAACCTGCCTCACAAGCTCCCGTTAAAGAAACAAAACCGGTGAAAACCGAAAAAGTTAAAAAAGAAAAAACGGTAAAAGCTGAAAAACCTGCCAAGGAAGTCAAGGCGGAAAAAAAAGTAAAATCAGAAAAAAAACCTAAAGAAAAAACTGAATAATAAACAAAATAAATAAATACCAGATGGGACAAAAAACAAATCCAGTAGGTAACAGATTAGGAATTATTAAAGGATGGGATTCAAATTGGTTTGGCGGCAAAAGTTTTGAAAGCAAACTTATTGAAGACAAGAAGATCAGAATTTATCTTAATGCCCGTTTATCTAAAGCTAGCATATCGAAGATTATCATTGAGCGGACGCTTAAACTTATTACAGTTACCATTAATACTGCACGTCCGGGAACCATCATTGGTAAAGGTGGTCAGGAAGTTGACAAACTGAAAGAAGAGTTGAGAAAAATCACCAATAAGGAAATCCAGATTAATATCAACGAAATTAAACGGCCCGAACTGGATGCTTTTCTGGTGGCAAGTTCTGTTGCCAAACAAATTGAAGGAAGAATCTCATACCGTCGCGCCATAAAAACCAGCATCGCCTCCTCAATCCGGATGGGTGCCGAAGGAATCAAGATTCAGACATCAGGCCGTATCGGTGGCGCTGAAATGGCCCGTACCGAGCAGTATAAAGAAGGCCGTATTCCTTTGCATACCTTACGTGCCGATATCGACTATGCATTGGCCGAAGCTCATACCACCTACGGAAGAATTGGCGTAAAGGTGTGGATTTGTAAAGGCGAAATCTATGGAAAAAGAGAAATTGTTCCCACGTCGGCTAACGTAAAAGAAAGCAAACACGAAGTACCCGGCGGCAAAGAACAGGGCAGAAGAAGAAGAAGAAATACTAAGTAAAACAAAGGATAATTTTTAATACTTACTGTGATGTTACAGCCAAAAAAGACAAAGTACAGAAAAATGCAAAAGCAACGCATGAAAGGCAATGCTCATCGCGGGCATCAGATTTCATTCGGCTCTTTTGCTATAAAAACTCTTGACGAATATTGGATAACTGGCCGCCAGATAGAAGCTGCCCGTCAGGCCATAACCCGTCACATGAAACGTGAAGGACAATTGTGGATACGCATATTCCCTGATAAACCGGTAACCAAAAAACCTGCTGAAGTTCGTATGGGAAAAGGTAAAGGCGCATTGGAATATTATGTAGCACGCGTTACCCCGGGCCGTATCATGTTCGAAATCGACGGTGTGCCATTCGAAATTGCTAAAAAAGCTCTCGAGCTGGGCGCGCAAAAATTACCGGTACACACCAGGTTTGTTATTAGAAAAGATTACATTGAAGACCAAAAATAATTATCAATGAAACAGCAAGTCATTAGCGAACTTTCAACGAACGAACTTCGTGAAAGATTAGAAGAAGAGAAAAAGCAATACCTGAAATTGAAAATGAATCACGCCATTTCTCCTCTTGAAAATCCCATGAAAATAAAGGATTATAAGAGAACTATTGCCCGTATGCATACCGAACTGCGGAAACGGGATTTGACAGGCGACACTCAACAGGTTGAAGTAGTTACAAAGAAAAACAGCAAAAAGTAATAAACCACCATGGAACGTAATTTAAGAAAAGAAAAAGTAGGTGTTGTTGTCAGCAATAAAATGCAGAATACCATTGTTGTAAATGTTGAAAGAAAAGTTATGCACCCCAAGTACGGTAAATTTGTGAAGAAAAATACCAAATTTATGGCTGAAGACGCAAAAAATGAATGCAGCATTGGCGACACCGTTAAAATAGCTGAAACAAGGCCTTTAAGCAAAAATAAATGCTGGAGGTTAGTAGAAATTATCGAAAAGGTTAAATAAAATGATACAGCAAGAATCAAGACTAATAGTAGCCGACAACAGCGGCGCCAAAGAAGTCCTCTGCATCAGAGTCCTTGGTGGCACAAAAAGAAGGTATGCTTCTGTGGGAGACAAAATCATCGTAACTGTTAAAAGCGCTATACCGGCCGGAAACATCAAAAAAGGCACCGTGAGCAAAGCAGTTATTGTTAGAACCAGCAAAGAAGTCAGAAGAAGCGACGGCTCTTATATCCGGTTCGACGACAACGCCGTGGTGTTGCTTACCGCCAGCGATGAACTCAGGGGTACCCGTATATTCGGCCCTGTGGCACGCGAACTGAGAGAAAAACAATATATGAAAATTATTTCACTGGCACCCGAAGTGCTATAAAAAATAACGTTATGCGACCAAAAACACATGTTAAAAAAGGCGATACAGTTACCGTTATTGCCGGCGATTCAAAAGGTCAACAAGGCAAAGTCCTGAAGGTAATCGTTGAAAAAAATAAAGCGCTTGTGGAGGGAGTTAACCTGATTTCAAAACATACCAAACCTAACGCAAAAAATACCAAAGGCGGTATATTGAAAAAAGAAGCTTCTATCCACGTATCCAACCTTATGGTTCACGACTCTTCGGGAAAACCAACACGGACCGGTAGAAAAACTGATGAAAAATCAGGAAAATTAGTAAGGTATTCAAAAAAATCAGAAAAAAAGGAGACAATTAAATAATGGACTACAAACCACGATTAAAGGAAAAGTACGATAAAGAAATTGTTCCCGCCCTTATCAAACAATTTCAGTATAAAAATAACATGCAGGTGCCACGCCTGCTGAAAATAAGCCTGAACCAGGGCATTGGCGGCGCCATTGCTGATAAAAAAATGATCGAAACCGGCATCGACGAAATGTCGCTGGTATCAGGTCAGAAAGCAGTGCAAACCAAATCCAAAAAAGACATATCAAACTTCAAACTCAGAAAAGGTATGCCCATTGGTGTAAGGGTTACATTGCGCAACGAGAAAATGTACGAATTTCTCGACAGGCTGATCTCGGTGGCCATACCACGTGTTCGTGATTTTCGCGGCATCAATGATAAGGGATTCGACGGTAAGGGAAATTTCTCCTTTGGGATTACCGAACAAATAATTTTTCCCGAAATCACCATCGATAAAGTGAGCAAAATCAATGGAATGAATATCACCATGGTTACCTCCGCCAAAAACGACCAGGAAGCATTCGCACTGTTAAAAGAATTTGGATTACCCTTTAAAAATCAGAAATAACATGGCAAAAGAATCAATCAAAGCCCGAGAGTTAAAAAGAGAAAAACTTGTTGAGAAATACAAGGAAAAAAGATTGCAGCTGAAAAAAGAAGGCGACTATATTGCTTTGCAAAAATTGCCTAAAAATGCTTCGCCTGTTCGTTTGCACAACCGCTGCAAAATTACGGGACGCCCCAAAGGATATATGCGTCAGTTCGGCATCTCTCGTATCAACTTTCGCGAAATGGCCCTCGCCGGTCTTATCCCTGGAGTAAAAAAAGCAAGCTGGTAAAAATTAAAAATAATTAGTAACAATAAAAAACTAAAAAATGAACACGGATCCTATTTCAGATTACCTGACAAGAATTAGAAATGCCGTGATGGCGAATCACAGAATGGTGGAAATTCCTGCTTCAAATCTGAAAAAAAGTATAACAAAAATTCTTTTTGAAAAAGGATATATCCTGAATTATAAATTTGAAGACAACCCCAAACCGGGCACCATAAAAATAGCGCTGAAGTACCATCCTACGATGAAAACATCCGCCATCTCTACCCTGGAAAGAGTCAGCAGCCCCGGATTAAGAAAATATGTCAACGCTGATGAGCTTCCGCGTGTTTTAAACGGCCTTGGAATAGCTATTATTTCAACCTCCAAAGGCATTATGACCGACAAGGAAGCCAGACAACAAAAGGTTGGCGGTGAAGTAATTTGTTACGTCAGTTAATAAAAGGAGAAAACAACATGTCACGTATTGGAAAACTACCGATTGTATTACCTCAGAATGTTCAACTTAACGTTTCTGACGATAATATCGTAACCGTTAAAGGCCCTAAAGGCGAACTCAAACAAAAGATAAACCCTTCCGTTAAAATAAAAGTGGAAAACAATCACATCATTCTCGAAAGAGAAAACGATGAGGCCAGAGCCTACCACGGACTTTATCGCGCACTTGTTTCAAATATGGTACACGGCGTATCCGAAGGATTTAAAATAGTGCAGGAAATTATTGGCGTTGGTTACAAAGCCGATGCACAAAATAATTTACTCGAACTTGCTCTTGGATATTCCCATAACATATTTATGGAAATGCCATCGGAAGTGAAAGTTACCACCATAAATGAAAGAGGAAAACCCCCTACAATCATCCTCGAATCTATCGATAAACAGCTTCTTGGTCAGGTGGCTTCCAAAATCAGATCTCTCAGAAAACCCGAACCATACAAAGGTAAGGGTATAAGATTCCAGAACGAAGTCTTGAGAAAGAAAGCCGGAAAATCGGCCGTCCAAAAATAATGTAAAACGTTAAAACTCACAGAGTAATGGCTATTAAAAGTAATAAAGAGTACAGAAGATTCAGAATAAAACAGCGAATCAGAAAAATCGTGGAAGGTACGGTTGAACGCCCAAGAATGTCAGTCTTCAGAAGTAATACCAACATTTACGTTCAACTAATTGATGACGTGAACGGAAAAACTTTGGTAGCTGCTTCTTCACTCGATCCCGAAATTGTTGCAGCTAAAGTTGACAAAAAAGAAAAAGCTAAAATGGTCGGTAAAGTAATAGCTCAAAAAGCTATCGAAGCTGGCGTGAACGCTGTTGTATTCGACAGAGGCGGATACTTATATCATGGTAGAGTAAAATCATTAGCTGATTCGGCAAGAGAAGCAGGTTTAAAATTTTAATAATATATGTCAAACGCAAATATCAAAAGAGTTAAGTCGAGCGAAATAGAGTTCAAAGACAGGTTGGTAAGTATCCAGAGAGTAACCAAAGTTACCAAAGGAGGAAGAACCTTTAGTTTTTCTGCTATCGTTGTCGTAGGAAACGAAAACGGCGTGGTAGGTTACGGACTGGGAAAAGCAAAAGAAGTTACCGCAGCTATCGCCAAAGGTATCGACGATGCCAAGAAAAACCTCGTCAAGGTACCTGTTTATAACGGAACTGTGCCTCACGAACAGTACGGAAAATACAGCGGTGCATACGTGTTCCTCAAACCTGCTACCCCTGGTACTGGCGTTATTGCCGGTGGAGCTATGCGTGCTGTACTGGAAAGCGTCGGCGTGAAAAATGTGCTGGCAAAATCCAAAGGATCATCAAATCCGCACAGTGTGGTTAAAGCTACCATGGACGCATTGGTAAACATGAAAGACCCTTATACAGTGGCACAATTAAGAGGTGTTACATTAGGTCAGGTTTTTAATGGTTAATAGGCTACTATAAATACAATGAATATGAAAAAAATCAGGGTAACACAAGTAAAAAGCGGCATAGACAGACCGGCTGTACAGAAAAAAACCTTGCTGGCATTAGGAATAAAAAAAATGCAGCAGTCCGTTGAACTCGAAGCCACCCCACAAGTGGAAGGTATGGTTAGAAAAGTCAGACATTTAGTAACAAGAGAAGAAATTTAATTAAGAAAAAATAATTTTATACCATGGATTTAAGTAATCTGAAACCGGCAAAAGGATCGATAAAAAGTTCAAAACGTATCGGAAGAGGACAAGGCTCTGGCAAGGGAGGAACTTCCACCAGAGGTAATAAAGGCGCCCAGGCAAGATCCGGTTATTCTAAAAAATTAGCTTTTGAAGGCGGTCAGATGCCTTTGATCAGAAGAATTCCAAAATTTGGATTCACTAATATCAGCAGGGTGGAATACAGCGGGATAAATGTGGACACACTTCAGAAACTCGCCGAAGAAAAAAACCTTACTGCCATTGATGTAAACACATTGATTGAAAACGGACTCGCATCCAAAAACGAACTGATAAAAATTTTAGGCAGGGGCGAACTGAAATTAAAACTTGATGTGAAAGCGCACGCATTTTCAGCTACTGCCGTAAAAATTATTGAAGCTCAAGGTGGAACCGCAACAAAAATTTAATGAATGAAACGACTGATAGAAACTATTAAAAATATTTACAGGATAGAAGATCTTCGCAAGAGGATTATCTATACTCTGGGAATTATTCTGATTTACCGCGTGGGTTCTTATGTGGTATTGCCGGGCATTGATCCCAATATGCTGGGCGCATTGCAAAGACAAACCGATGATGGCCTGCTCGGACTTCTTAATATGTTCTCCGGAGGCGCATTTGCCAACGCATCCATTTTTGCGCTTGGTATTATGCCCTATATCTCTGCCTCTATCGTTATTCAGTTGCTGGGTATGGCAATACCCTATTTCCAGAAACTGCAAAAAGAAGGCGAATCTGGCAGAAAAAAAATTAACCAAATCACCCGTTTCTTAACGGTTATCATCACAGCAGCCCAGGCTCCAGCCTACATCGGCAACATTGTCAGTCAACTGCCCAGCGAAGCCATCTATCCTTTTATGCCCGAAACGGCTCCTACGGTATTTTTCTGGGTATCTTCGGTAATCATTCTTGTTTCCGGAACCATGTTTGTTATGTGGCTCGGCGAACGCATCACCGATAAGGGTATCGGCAACGGTATTTCATTAATCATTATGATCGGTATTATCGCCCGCCTGCCTTTCGCTTTAGTCGGCGAATTTATTTCCCGTATGGAACAGCAGGGCGGTGGACTCATTATTTTTGTTGTGGAATTGGTAGTTTTGGTACTGGTTATCTTAGTATGTATCCTGCTTGTTCAGGGAACCAGAAGAATCCCCGTACAATATGCCAAGAGAATTGTTGGAAACAAACAGTATGGCGGCGTACGTCAGTATATTCCTTTAAAAGTGAACGCAGCCGGTGTTATGCCTATCATTTTTGCACAGGCTATCATGTTTATTCCTCTCACCGTAGCCGGTTTTGCCAATGTGGAAGCCTTGTCGGGTTTTGCCCGCACATTCTCCGATTTTAACGGATTCTGGTACAATTTCACTTTTGCCATTTTTATCATAGCATTTACCTATTTTTATACGGCTATTACGATTAACCCCAATCAGATGGCTGAGGATATGAAGAAAAATGGCGGATTTATTCCCGGCATCAAACCCGGTAAAAAAACAGCCGAGTTTATCGATAATGTGATGTCTAAAATTACCCTGCCCGGATCAATTTTTCTGGCTTTTGTTGCCATCATGCCGGCTATTGTGAGACTTTTTGGAGTCAACACTCAGTTTGCCCAGTTTTATGGCGGCACATCCCTGCTAATTATGGTGGGCGTTGTTTTGGATACATTGCAACAGATAGAAAGTTATTTGTTAATGCGTCATTATGACGGATTAACAAAATCAGGAAGGATAAAAGGCCGTTCATCCATGGGATATGGACAAGCGGCCATGTAAAACCTTGACGGATGATACATTTAAAGTCCGAAGAGGAAATAGAATTAATAAAAAAGAGTTCTTTGCTTGTTGGTAAAACCTTAGCTGAAGTAGCCGGATATATTACACCTGGTGTTCAGACCGCATACCTCGATAAGATTGCAGAAGATTTTATCAGAGACAATGGGGCCATACCCGGGTTTAAACACTACAGAGGGTACCCCGCTTCACTATGCATCTCGGTTAATGATCAGGTGGTGCATGGTATTCCGGGGAAAAATGAAATTAAAGACGGCGATGTCGTCTCTATCGACTGTGGTGTGGTGCTAAACGGTTACAATGGTGATTCTGCCTATACTTTTGCTGTTGGTGATGTAAGCCCCGAAACCATGGCCCTGTTAAAACGAACCAAAGAATCGCTTTACAAGGGGATAGAAAAAGCTTCGGCCGGTTGTCGCCTGGGAGATATTGGCTATGCTGTGCAAAGTTATGTGGAACAATATGGTTACTCTGTTGTTCGCGAGCTGGTGGGACATGGAATAGGAAAACACCTTCACGAAGAACCGCAGGTGCCCAACTACGGCAGACGCGGATCGGGGCCCAAACTGAAAGAAGGCACCGTAATATGTATCGAGCCAATGGTGAACCTGGGATTAAAAGAAATAATTCAGGAACACGACGGCTGGACCATCAGAACCCGCGACGGAAAACCATCGGCACACTTTGAACATGCGGTGGCTGTCAGAAAAAACCAATGCGAAGTTTTATCAACGTTTGAGTACATTGACAAAGTAAAAAACGAAAATTTAAAAACGATCAATTAATTTATAAAGTAAAAGATGTCAAAACAAAGTTCAATTCAGCAAGACGGAACAGTCCTCGAATCGCTTGGCAACGCCATGTTTCGTGTTGAATTGGAAAATGGCCATGTGATTATTGCCCATATTTCCGGCAAAATGCGCATGCATTATATAAAAATTTTACCCGGCGATAAGGTGAGGGTTGAAATTTCGCCTTACGATCTGACAAAAGGAAGAATAACATTCAGATATAAATAGAAATACCATGAAAGTACGTGTATCAATTAGAAAAAGAACCCCTGATTGTAAAATCATCAGAAGAAACGGTGTGGTTTATGTTATCAACAAGAAAAACCCCAAATACAAACAAAGACAGGGATAAAATTTTGTAAATAATAAAAATAATTTAATATATGGCTAGAATTGCTGGTATTGATTTACCAAAAAACAAAAGAGGAGTAATCG
>DAONFU010000011.1:16975-29662 GCA_035403765.1 Bacteroidales bacterium | reverse complement strand
CAGTGCAGTTCATCGAAAACAGCTTTTATGTTGGCCTGTTCATCCATTAGTCGGGCCGGTTTTTTTTACACAAAAATCAAGGTGTTTGCGGATTTCCTCTTTTTCCTTTTTGTTGGGGATTTCTTTTTGGAGGGCTATACGGTAATGAGAAGCTGCATTTGCATAGTCTTTTCTCCGGCGGAGGTAGTCGCCGGCGGTGCTGTATGATAAAAAGTATTCCTGGTTGAGACTTATCATTTCTTCTATTAAGGCCTTTTCAGTAACTTGTTTTTCATTGGATGACAATAACTCTTTCCTGATTTGCTTGAATCTTTCAAAACCCTTATATTCTCCGTTAGTCAGCATGGGGTCGCCGGGTATTACCTGGTTTTCTGTGATTATGTTGCAGTTATCCGCGATGCGGGCAGGTTTTCCGAATACCTCATTAAGGTCATAACATAAGAATTCTCCAAGATTGAACGGCCCCGCCGAAACCCACATTTTTAATTCGCAGGGTTTGAAGATGATGCCGTGATGAGCCAGCAGCTGGTTAAGAGTGTATTCGTTGCCATTGCCTATGGGTTTATTCTCCAAACCAAGGCGATTTCTGAGTATCTCCACGGCCTTTTCAACGGTAATTTGCCCACTCTGTTCAACCAATTCCCGGGTTCTTTGGTACCGGTACATTGAAGCTGTGTCGTTGATCTGCCGCATATTCATTGGGTCATTTTTAAGGGCCTCCGACTGAAAATGGTTGGTGCAGATAATCTGGCTGTTGTCCGGGTCAAAGATTTCGGTTTGGTAAGGTGTTTTTTCGATAATCAATGCTTTGTTATCTCTGCCGGAGCTTACCAGAAAAGATTCTGACACCGAAATAGTGCGCTTGCGGGCAATAGCAACCGCTTCTTCGATGGTTCCGGCATATTGCAGCATTTCCCTGACAAGTATCGTAACCGGTGTGGTGATACTGCGGGGCATTTTTGATTTGGCGGCATTTACAGTAATGGCAAGGCCTTGCATATTCATACCCGAAACTGTGCCTACGAGGCCGCCCCAGGTAATCATGGCGAATTTGTTGCCATGGTCGGGTGCATAAAAAGAAATGATTTTTTCTTTACAAAACTCATCACCGGCATAGAAATCGAAATTACGTGCATGGATAATTTTGCCGTCGGCCGACTGTTTTCCCGAGGCCACAAAAGCTGTACATCCAACAAGGTTGATATTTACCAGGGCATGGGCTATATCGTGAGCCGCATGGTAATTGAGTATGCGTAAATAACCCGGTCCTATCATCCGGAACTTTGGCGAGGCCGAAAGGGAAACCCCATAAATTTCAAGATCGTACTCGTTGCTGATGTTTCCCTTTAGTTTGCGGTTCATCCATAAAGAAACAATTTTCAGAAACTGAAGGTAAAAATTATTTGGTATCCTCCTTTTTATCTCTTCAATAAAAACGTTTTCCTGAGTATAGATAAGTTTTTCGGTCAGCCGGCCATTAATAATGCCCCGTTCATACGGTGAGCCTTCGATGTACATTTCATAAAGCCCTCTCGAATTATGGTGGCACCAATTATTGCCCAGTTGCAGCAGACGGTCGGATTTTTGCACAGGCTGATAATCGGTCAGGTCCGTAACAGGAACCGCTGGATGTTTTTTGTAAGCACGTAAGAAATAAATAATAATTACAGCGACAGTCAGCAGTAACAGGCCAATAAGTAAATTCAATACCATCCCATTGTCTTTAGCTTACAAAATTATCTTTTTTTGGATTGCCTTTGTTCAAAAATCACTGTGATGGTACTGGGCGCTGAGTTGTTTGAATTCAAAACGCATCAATTGCATGACATTATCAGTGAGTTCCTGGTAGGTGGCGCCATATCCGGGGCTTCCTGCGCTTACCGGATCAAGAAATTTTACTATTACATCACCGTGCTTGAGGTAAAACCAGCTTTTTTTCAGTATTTGCGGTGAATATAATATCACTACAGGCTGTATGTCTATCCTGAGTTTTTCAGCAACATAAAATCCTCCTTTGTGAAAACGTGATATCTTTCCATCCCTGTTCATCTTGCCTTCGGGAAATATCAGTAAGGGACACCCCATTTTCACAGGCGTTTTGAGCTTTTCAACAAGCAGTTTTTTTTCTTTGTAAATAGAAAATAGTTTTACATATTTTGTAATGAAAAACCTGGCCCATACATTATCATGCCAGTTGTTGTTGAGTACGCACAATTTTGGATCAAAAGCCGTGGTAACCACCACATCGGTAAACGACTGATGGTTGCAGACTATCATCACAGGCTTGTCAAACGTATTTTCCTTTTTATTGATATATCGTACCCGGATATTAAAGTGCGTGTTGATCACAAAGCGTGCATACCTTACTATCAGCCGGGTGTAGAAATCATCAGCTTTCTTTTTTTTATAAGTAAAAGGCGCAGGAATCAATAAGGTAAATACCTGTGAAGTGATGATGAAAATTACAAACGAAACCACTCCTTTGAAGAATACCAAAATTTTTTTTAGTCCTTGTGCTGCCATTTACTTTCAGGATAACCCATCTTTTTGTGTTCATCAATTTATTCTCTCAATCAGGAAGCAGTTAATCTTATGCGCATATTGCCGCTGTGTTGTGTGCAAAGTTAGAAAAATCATAAATTGAAAAGCAGGTCAATTACATCTTGATGAATTTTTGCGTAGATTTCTGATTCGATTCATTCACTAAGGTTAGCCAATAAACACCTTTGCCTAAATGGCTGATATCAAGCGAAAGTTGCCGGCCGTTTATATGTGCATTCAATAGTTTGTTCCCAGCGATACCAGAAATTTCAACATGTACGTCCATATCTTCGGCCAGGCTTATGTTCAGCTTGTCAAAAGCGGGGTTGGGGAATACGGTGAAGGCAGGCTGCGGGCGCTCGTTGGCGTTTATCGCTGTTGGATTGATGGTGCAGCTTTGGATGCTGGTAACTTTGGTGGAGCTGTTTAGCGAATCAAGGAAGTTATTCCATGAAGGGTAGTTTCCTTTTAAAAAGTAATCCAGATAAGGCATTACAAAATTCATGGCGGTAAGCTGCTGTTCGGACCGTGACAGGGGAACACCGCCTGGATGACAGCTTTCTTCACCCGTGGTGCACAAAAAATTGTAGTTGGCAAAGTTGCAGTGTCCGCCGTTTTTGATGCTGATAAAAGTTTTGCAAGGCGACGAAAGCGAATCGAACATGGGTGTCTGGTGTTCGGCGGGTGGTGCTACACAATCAAGTTCGCCAGCTATTACCAAGGCTGGGATGGTAACATTGGTAGCCGAATGTATTGACGATGGGTCGGTATTGGCAGCGGCAAAGGTAACCATCACGGTAGGTATAGAATTGTTTTCGCAAGCCAGGAAGGAAGCGCCGCCACCCATCGAATGTCCCATAATGGCAGAAGTGGCGCTGATTTGCTGATAAAAAGGCGACGCACTGTTTGTCCCTTCTGATTTTAATTTATTGATAAGAAAAGCAAGGTCGCGGCCAAATTCCAGATGGTTGGGCGCTCCGCTTTCTGTTTTGGGCAGTGCCACAATATATCCCAGAGGAACGAGGGCAGTCCACACATTTTCATAAGCCGATACGCTCATCACGAAACCATGGCCATAAACAATTACAGGGAATTGTCCGTTGGCAAGGGCAACATTGTCTCCAGCCGTGGTTCCCGGATAATAAATTTCTGTTTCGATGTTGCGGTTGCTGCGCGCTGGGTCCTGAAAAGTGATGGTACGGTGGCCAACCTGAAATTGGGCGAAGGAAATTGAAAAAAACGGTATCAGTACAAGAACAAATAAAATTTTTTTCATTGTTTTGATATTTTTGAGTTTAGGAATTAAAAAAAAAGAGGCCGTTAAGCCTCCTTTAGATTTTTTATTTGGCAACCCTTTCCAGCCAGCGGAGCATGAAAAACATGGTGCCCATTGAAATACAGCAGGCCACAATGAAAACGGTCCAGACGCCGGAAATAGGTATAATGTCGTATAAAACAGCCCCAATAAACAACAGCGAATTGCCGATAGCAGTAGCACAGAGCCATAAGCCCTGCATCATACCCTGATATTTTGGAGGAGCCACTTTAGATACAAATGATATACCCAAAGGTGAAATGAATAGTTCGGCTACAGTTAGAATAAAATAAGTACCTAAAAGCAGGAAGGGAGTAATGCGCTGGGCATCGGGTAACCCTCCCATTTCGGTAAGCTCGCTTTTTGTAGGAATTCCCATTGAACCCAATGCCATTAAAAGATATGCACTTGCAGCAATCCCCATTCCTATGGCAATCTTTTTAGGTGTTGAGGGTTCTTTTCCTCTGGCTCGCAAAGCGCCGAAAACAGCTAAAATCACTGGTGTCAGAAATACAACAAAAAATGGATTGATTGATTGGAATAATTCTGCACCTTTGATTTCGGTGAACCCCAGGTTAATGCTGATTTTGCTTAAGTCAGTATAATCTTTTGCAAAATAAGTGAGCGTCAAACCATTCTGATGGAAGGAGAACCAGAAGAAAATCACCACGGCAAATACAGCAAACAATGCATAAAGGCGTTGCTTAACTTCTTTGGCGTCCATTTGTTTAATATTAGCATTGGCAACTTCTTCCTTGGTTTTAGGATTCGGAAATTTCTTTTTGTTGACGATGTATATAATCAGCGAAATCATCATGGCGGCGATTGCCACTGCAAAAGCATAATGGAAACCGGTAGCAAATACATTAAGATATTGGTTGGCAAAAGCTGTTATGTCCGAACTGGCAAAATTACTTCCAGCAGCGAATTCCTGAAGTTTGGTGAGCCCTTCAGCGCTTATAGAATTATTCAGATGAGAATGGCATAATTCAGGCATGGCTGAGTTATATTCAAATCCATGGGAAGTTACCCACCAGTTCCTTACACCAACTGCTGCCAGTGGAGCAAAGATAGCACCCACATTGATAAACATATAAAAAATGGAAAATCCCGAGTCGCGCAATTTCCCATATTTCTCATTGTCATACATCTGGCCGACAAGAGCCTGAAGGTTGCCTTTGAACAAGCCGTTACCGAAGGCAATTACAAACAGTCCGCAGCAGGTCATCCCAAGCAAAAGATTAAAAGAATTTTCAGGAACCGGTGTCGATGTGGGAATAGCAATCAGAAAATACCCGACAGCCATCATAATTAATCCAATGAGGATAGTTCCTTTAAAGTTCTTGGTTTTATCAGCAATGAGGCCGCCAACAAAGGCAAGAATGTAAATCGAAAAATAAAAAATTGAATAAATGATTCCGGCATTGGGGCCTGAAAGACCGAACTTGGCCTGAAGAAACAGCACGAGGATAGCCATCATAGTATAGAAGCCAAAACGCTCTCCCATATTGGCCAACGCCGCCGATAATAAACCCTTAGGATGATTTTTAAACATAGTTTTTTAGTTTTAAATTATAAGGTGCAAACATAGTTTAATTTTTTGATATACAAAAGTATTAATTCAAAATTGATTGAAAGTCACGTTATAAACCTTGATTTTCAACTATTAGCGGGTTGAGCGTACTTGCCATTGGGGCTATATCACCCGAGTTAAAGACTAAATGGCGGCAATTTTTTGAAAAAAAGTTTTTTTACCGGAGCAGGTGCCACAGTGCTATTAGCGGATAACGGTATATCATGCGCGGGCCGGCAAAACGCATCACCTGGCGTATTTCGTCCCGCTTGTTTTTTTGATAGCAATGAGTGGTACATTTGCTGCATTTTGGTTTTTTTGGGTTATACCGGCATTGGTCAATCTTTTCATAAGCATAAATTGTAAGTTGCCGGCATTTTTCGCACATTTCTGCCTGGCGGTGTCTTTTTTTACAATACATCCCAATCATGAGATACACAACTTTCTTTTCCCTCTCGGAGTCTTTCATCAAATCCGTCACGATTTATTTTTTACAATGTTTGAACAAGAGGTTATAGGATTCTTTTATTCCCAATTCTCCGGCCTTGCTGATATTCTCGCATCCTTTTTCTGTATTGCCGGTAAAAAGATATAACAACCCCCGGCTAAAGTAAGCTTCGGCAAATGCGGTATTATAAAAAATACTTACGGAATAATCTAGTATGGCGCCGCTATAATCGTTCAGCATGGTTTTGACATAGGCACGGTTAAAATACGCCAATGGAAATTTGTTATTCTTTTCTATGGCTGCCGTATAATCTGCCAGGGCCTGATAATAATAGTCGTTTCTGCCTTTAGTATCATTACCGGAAATAAGATCCATATTTTTCTGGTCCTGTTCCAAATTTTGTCCCAGGTCATAATGAATATTACCCCTGATAAACCATGCCAGATAGGAAAATCCGGAAGTGTCGCTGATGCCGGTAAGCATGTTCAGGGCTTCGCTGTAATTAAACAGCGCGGCTGACAAAATACTGCTCCAGATCAGGAATTGATCGTTGTTGTTTTTCTCAGGATTAAATTCTTGCAGCCGTTCACGTTCTTTAATGATGTTTTCTTTGCTGGCTTGTTGGTCATTATGGACGAATTCAAGTTTTAAAAAGATTTCATTTAACGAGTTGAGTTTGGCAAGCTGCGCATTGTAGTCCTTAGGCATTAGAGGCAAGGGGGCCTGTTGTGCCGGATCGGCTGCTGTCAGGTAGTAAAGCGGCTTAATGGAAATCTCATACGATTTGTATTGAATTTTTCCACTGGAGGTATCAGCGTTTTCAACCTCGGTGCGTAGCTCAAACAAACTTTTGAATGAGTTGAGCTGGGTTTCATCGAACAGGGTGGAATCGTTGCTGTACATCAGGTGTTCGGCCATCATTTTGTCGCGGCGGTATCCTTCATAATCATTAATCTGACGGTAAAGCATCGAGCGCATATAATACGCATGATAAAATGCGGGGTACAGGCTGATGACTTTTGAGTAATCATCAATGGCCCCTATCAGGTCGTTCTGTTCTTGCCTTATTTCGGCACGGTAAAAATAGGCAAGCAGGTTTTTGGGGTTGATGTTGATTACATGGGTATAGTCCGATACCGCTTCCTGGTATTGCTCTTTTTCGGCATATAGGGCGGCCCGGTTAAAATAGCATTCGGAATTGTAGGGATTGAGGGCGATAACCTTGCTGTAGTGCCGCATGGCGTTATGATAGTCTTTCTTTTGGTGATAAAACAAGGCAAGGTTGTAATTGGCGGCAATGTTTCCGGAGTCAAGGGAAAGAACATATCCAAAGTCTTTATAGGCTGAGAGGGAATCTTCCATGCACAGCCTGATGTGCCCCCTCAACAGAAATAATTCGTCGAAGGCAGGGTTTATAGCGATGGCTTTGTTGCAGTCGGCCAGGGCTTTTTCGTATTTTTTGCTGTTAAGCCACAACACGCTCCTGTTGTACCAGGCGTTTACATTGGCATTGTTCAGGAGGATACTTTGGTTAAGGTCTTCCTCAGCGGCCAGGGTGTCCCATATCATCGTCTTCACATAGCCTCGGGCATTAAAATAATCGGTGTTGGTGCAGTTTAATTCAATGGCTCTGTCGAAGTTTTTTAGTGCATCGAAATAGTCTTTTTTTTCTGCTTTGATGATGCCAAGGTAATAGTATCCTCCACTATAACCCCGGTGTATCATGATGGTTTGTGCAAAATCGGTTTCGGCGCCAATCATATCTCCCAACTGCATTTTAGCAAAACCTCGGTAAAAATAGGCAAGATGGTTTTCTTTTTTTTCTTCGATAACTTTGTTAAACAATGCAATGGCGCCGGTGAAATTATTTTTTTGCAGTTCCTCCTGGCCTTTGCTCATATAATGGTCCGTATTTTTTTGTGCCTGCGTTACTGTTATATTTAATAGCATTATGAATGACAACAGGGCGCAATAATATTTGAAGAAAAATTTCACGGGTGCTAAGCAATAATTTTCGTGTGGTTACGACGATTTGTTTTTTTACTGACAATATTAACCGAAAAATATAAAAATTATTTTCTTTATCGCAATGCATTTTCTGACCAGAAATTCTAAACAGCAGTAAGCGACACGAAAAGCTCCGGCAAAGGCCAGTTAAAACTTAAACCGCAACTGTGCCTTGATCTCCGATTTTTTGTTGCCGTTTATTTCGTCCCAGCCCGAACCTATCACATTTCGGTCGTTATAAAATGTTTGGGCAAAACGCAACCAGATATCAATATGCCGGCCAAGTTTATATTTCAGCATAAGGTAATAACGTATCCCTTTGCCATAAAAATTCGGGATGGAATATGCATACAACACATCATTTTCGTAAGCGTACATTCTGGTATCGTACGATTTGGTGTCGAACAGGGCAAAACGAAACGAGGCGGCCAACGGGAATTTGTTGGATTTGTAACGTATGTCCTGATAAATCATATATCCGTATTCCGGATCAGCCGTATGATTTTTATACCGCGATACTTCTACACGGTTTCCCATATTCAGCGATGCCGATACCGGATAAGTTACCTGGAAACGGTAGTTTTGACGGGTATAATGAACAAGATAATCAATAGCGGCGTCTTCATCATCGCTGTTGGTTTGCTTGTTTTCATATTTATAGCGAAGCACGATGTTGATTTTTTTTGTTGGCTTGTATTGAAGCTGGAGGTTGCAGTCGAAGCCCTTGGAGGGGCTGTTAACCTGATACTTCAGCCAGGGGAAGGAGAAAAAATCAGCATAGGCGTTGATCAGCACTTTGTAGTGGGGCCTGATGCTTAATCCGGTATAAAATCCGCTTTCGTTGTAGGCGTTGCCGCTTTCCAGAAAAGGTGAGGCAAACATTGATTGGTAGTTGCGTTGATAATATCGGTAAGCAACTACAAGTGATACATAGCGGTCGAGGCTTACCATAAGGCCGTTGATGGTGGCCCATCCCCCGTTGGGATTGTATTTGTTACGGCTATGCGAGGTTTCGCCAAACAGGTTGAAATTTCTGAAAATATAACTGTAATCGATGCCGATATTAAAATTGTTTTTTCCTTTAAAATCAAACATATTGTAAGGCTGCTGATCTTTTAGCAGTTCTGCCGCCAGATGCATGCCGTAGGCAGTAATTCCAACGTTGATTTTTCTTGTTTTATAGGCCAGATGGCCGCCATAGACTTGTTGGTTCAGGGTATTTTTTTTGTCGGCAAGCGATTGGGTGTTGTGGTAGCCGCCTTCGGTTATCGAGGTGATAAAAAACTCGGCATTGTCCAGGGTGTCGCTGCCATTCAGCGAGGCGTCGATATTTTTTTTTGAATAAAAAGCAGAAAGCTCAAAGTTTTTAAAACCAATAGTAAATCCCGTCCCACGCATAAACCCAGACTCGTAAGAGGAGGAATAGGGGCTGATGCCGCGCCCGAGTTTTTTGATGTTCACGGGTTCGCTTCCTTTTCCAAAACTAAGCCCTGTCCATAAAGTGAGCCCCTGCCCAAACTGCACATTGAAGTCGCCGACAAGAATACTCTTTATGATGCCAATATTTCTGACATTGACAAAGCCGGAATAATAGTCGAAGCCGTATTTGTTTGTTCCTTTGAAAAATTGTTCCCCAGCATCTTTTTCGGCAGTAAATCCGAACAAAACCTTGTTGATATAGTTGTAACGGTATTTCACATATAGCTTGTCGGGACTGCCTAAGTAATGCGGAGCCGTAGTGTCTGATTTCTGGTAACCCTTTGATTTTTCAAGTCCACGTTGATAGCGGATAAATACATCGTTTTTGCCATATCTCAAAAAGTCCCTGAAGTTAAACGTCTGCCGTTCCTGTTCAGAGCCAATGGTGATGTAGGGCAGCAATCGGCTGATAAGGTCCACATCGAAGCCCTGAACGGATTGCAATTCATAAACCGATAACAGCTTGCCGTTTTTTTGAATGTGGTCAATGAGCTTGTTGATTTGAATCTCGTTCAGTATTTTCAGGGCGGCCAATTCTTCATAATCGGCCTTGTTGAGGTTAACAGGATGTTTTAGAAAATACTCCAGGTCGGCCAGCATGTCCACGTAATCTATTTCGGCTTCAGTTTGTTCGCTGTAGTTTTCAATCTGTTGCTGCACCTGTTCGTCTATAGTACTGTCGGGTTCTATTTCCTGGCAAAATGCCGGTAGGCCGGCCAATGATAGTGTTAACGCTGTAACAAGACAAAACAATATTTTCAACGGTCGTTTCATCAGTACTATTTGCTATTGTTTTTTTTAGAAATCATCGGGTGTATGTCGTAAACCAGCGATGCCTGCGGTGTAAATCCCAGCACGGGATGGCGCGAAGCGGAAATGTCAAGTTTGAAATGATAAAATTCAAAACCTGCTCCAAACGAATAAACAAACGGTGATGTGGCAATGCCAACTCTTACAAAAACAGGTTTGGCAACATGGTATTCCAGTCCGGTTTTGAACACCGGCTTAAAATTATTGTCTTTTTCTACTTCCACTGCCAAAACTGCCTTGTCAGAAAATGTGTACGACAAGCCGATTTTAAAAATCAGGGGTAAGCGTTCGTCGTTGTATGAGGCCAGTTTTACCTGAATGGGGTTGAAAATGTGGGCGCCTATTACCAGATTCTTGATGAGGACAGCCCTGATGCCTGCTTCAAAGGTGACAGCGCCCTTGTTGCCGTAGTTTTCGCCAATATGAGTATAGATATAGTCAAGTTGTACTCCGGCCGAGATATTTTTCCCGAAAGCCATGCCGTAGGCCAGGCCAATTTTGGATTCGTTATACAGACGATAACCAAGGCTTGATACGTTAACCCCGAAAACACCGGCCTTGTTTACAGGCACCACCAGCGAAAAACATTTTAATCCCAGTTCTTTGGTGATAAAACGGTTTTCATAATAGATTCCGGCAGCTATCTTATCGTAATAAGCCAGGCCTGCCTGGTTGTTTTGTACCGACCAGAAATCAGTAAAGGTTACCGATGCATGGCCCATAGCTCCGGAGCGACTCCCGAACGGAGCATTTTCCTTTTGTGCCCAAAGGGTACAGGAAACGATAAAAAGAAAGGAGTATATTAGTATTTTTCTTGTCATCGGATCAGACTTTATATGAATATTTCATTTGGCTGAGTTCTTCGTTAGCCTTCACAATTTTTGTTTTCAGATGTTCTTTGTAGGCAAGGTTTTTTTTCATCAGCTCTTCATTATCCAATGCAAGAATTTGCAGCGCAAGTATGGCGGCGTTCAGGGCGCCGTTTATGGCTACCGTGGCTACAGGAATTCCCGGAGGCATTTGCAATATGGCCAGCACAGAATCTAAACCTTCCAGTGAAGATTTAATAGGCACGCCAATCACCGGCAATGGGGTCATGGCTGCTATTACTCCAGGCAAATGTGCTGCCATGCCTGCTCCGGCAATAATTAGTTTTATGCCCCGCAGATGGGCATTTTTTGCAAAAACAGCTACTTCGTCAGGCGTGCGGTGGGCCGAAAGCGCATTTATCTCGAAAGGTATCTGCATATCATCAAAAAACTTGGCTGCAGCTTCCATCACCGGAAGGTCCGAAGTACTGCCCATTATAATACTTACTAGTGCTTTCATAAGAAAATTATCTACACAAAGATAAAATATTTACAATATTGTCGGGAAAATTATTGAAATTTGTACTTTAGCCGTGAAAATAATTTTATGAAAAGAGTAACCCTTCACGACAAGACTTTTGAACTGTCAATACCGGAAGAAGAAATCCTTCAGGCAGTAAATCATGTGGCGGCACAAATAAACAAAGACTATGCAGGCAGCGAACCTGTATTTTTGATTATTCTCAACGGCTCTTTTATGTTTGCTGCCGACTTGTTGAAAAAAATTGACTTTAACTGTGAAACAAGTTTTGTGAAACTTGCTTCCTATGCAGGCACCGAATCTACTCACTGTGTCAGGGAACTGCTTGGTGTTGACGAAAACCTGAAGGGCAGGAGAATAATTATTGTGGAAGATATCATTGATTCCGGCCTCACCATGGAATACCTGCTGGGTGAACTTAAAAAAATTCAGCCCGCTGATGTATCTATAGCTACTTTTTTGCTGAAACCCGATGCCTTGACCAGAGACATCAGGATTGATTATGTTGGAATTAAAATACCTAATGACTTTATTGTGGGTTATGGCCTGGATTACGACGGACAAGGGCGAAACCTGCCTGATATTTATAAAATTTTACCTTAAAACTATGACTATGTTTAACATTATACTATTTGGTGCACCGGGAACCGGAAAAGGAACACAATCCGAAAATATCATAAAAAAATACCATCTGGAACACCTGTCCACAGGTGACATCATGAGAGAGGAAATACGCAAAGGAACCCAGATTGGTATCCTCGCAAAATCTTATATTGATAAAGGACTGCTGGTGCCCGACAGCGTAATATTTAAAAACCTCTATTATAAAGCTTCAGCCATCAAAAACCCCAATGGTTTTATATTTGATGGATTTCCCCGGACCATCAATCAGGCCGATGTGCTCGACAAAGTTTTGAATAAAAAACAATCTCCCATCGCCTTGGTGTTGTATCTCGACGTTACGGAAAAAGAGTCTTTCAATCGTATCATGTACCGTAGCCAGCGTTCAAACCGTGCCGACGATAATGAAGAAATTATCTGGAAACGTATTGCTGTTTACCACGAACAAACCAAGCCCCTGCTGCAGTATTACATTGGGCAGAACAAGCTGGTAACTATCGACGGAATGGGCAGCATCGAAGATGTCTTCGGCCTCATTTCAAA
>DAONFU010000011.1:7607-16875 GCA_035403765.1 Bacteroidales bacterium | reverse complement strand
CCATGTCTGGTTCAAATTTCGTCGATTACATTAAAATTCATTGTCGTTCGGGTAATGGTGGCAACGGCTCAGCACATCTCCGGCGCGAAAAATACAAACCCAAAGGCGGCCCCGATGGCGGCGATGGCGGCAGGGGTGGACACATCATTCTCAAAGGTAATAAACACCTATGGACTTTGTTGCACCTGCGTTACACCCGGCATTTGAAGGCTGCCGACGGCGTTAGTGGAAGCAGCAACCAGTGTACGGGCGCTTGCGGAGAAGATACCATTATTGAAGTGCCTCTCGGAACTATTGCCCGTGATGCCGAAACAGGTGAAATAGATTTTGAGATAACTCAGGATGGTGAAACAAAAATATTGCTTGAAGGAGGCCGTGGTGGCCAGGGAAACCAGCATTTTAAGTCAGCCAATTTTCAAACCCCGCGTTTTGCACAGCCGGGGGAGCCCGGGCTGGAAAGAGACAAGATCCTTGAACTGAAGCTTCTCGCTGATGTTGGGTTGGTAGGGTTTCCGAATGCCGGCAAATCAACCTTGTTATCTGTTGTTTCCGCTGCAAAACCCAAAATAGCGGATTATCCCTTTACGACGCTCGTTCCCAACCTCGGTATTGTCAGTTACCACGAAAATAAATCGTTTGTGATGGCTGATATACCTGGAATAATTGAAGGTGCACATGAAGGCAAGGGACTTGGCTTAAGGTTTTTAAGACATATTGAACGTAATTCTCTGCTCTTGTTTATGGTGCCCGTTGATGCAGCGAATATTGCAAAGGAATATAAAATATTATTGAACGAACTCAAACAATATAATCCAGAATTGCTCGATAAAAAAAGACTATTGGCAGTAACCAAATGCGATATAGTGGATGAAGAACAAATAATAAAACTCCAAAAAAAACTGCCAGATATTCCATATGTTTTTATTTCATCGGTAAGCTTATATGGGTTAGGCCAACTTAAAGATAAACTTTGGGAATTGCTCAATGAATAGCTTGCAGTAGATTATGATCGACAAATTAATAGGTATTGATGTCAGTTTGTTTTTGTTTTTAAACGACCTGCGCAATCCTTTTTTCGATTTTGTTTTTTGGTGGGCCTCGGTTCCCCTGGCATGGTTACCGGTATATGTAGTATTGCTGTATCTCGTCCTTAAGGTGTACCGCTGGCAATCAATTTTTGTGGTGATTTTTATTATTATTGTGATAAGCCTTACCGATCAGATTTCGGTTCATTTTTTTAAGGAAACTTTTATGCGGCTTCGTCCTTGCCATAATCCCGAGATACAGGCCCAGGTGGATACACTTAACGGCTATTGCGGAGGTCAGTATGGTTTTGTGTCTTCACATGCCGCCAATTACTTTGGCATAGCTACCTATTTATCTGTCTTGTTTTTCAGGAAGATTCGTTTTTTTATTCCTGTTGTTATGCTTTGGGCCTCCTTGATTGCATACAGCCGCCTATATCTTGGGGTGCATTATCCTGCCGACATATGCGGCGGGGCCATCCTGGGAATTATCGTGGGATTACTCCTTGGATGGGCGTTTAAGTTATTGTCGGATAAATTGTTGAGCAAACGCAGATTCTTCCGCATGAGATCCTGAACCTAATTTCCAAATCCATGGTTGTCCGCAAAAATGAATTTTATTAATCAAACTGCCGTTCTTTGGGGGCTGCGACGATATCAATAGCCGTATTCTTTACCGAAAATCTTGTCAACCACCACTTTATACACAGCTACTTCTTTAATGGATGGCATACCGTATTTAAAATCCCTGCCGGTATATTTTTTCATGATGATATTTATTGCATTCATCTTCTCTTCATCGTCTTCAATAAACTCTACATGCCCAAAAGCCTGAACACTGCGATAGCGCAGTAAATAGCTGCAAGCTACATCGGCATGCTGCCAGCCTAACTGGTGGTCGGTGCTGAACGAAACACATACCTTATTGTTCTTTCGCAGGATATCCATCTTTTTTCCTTTTTGACCCGAATGCAGGTAGATGCACTTATCTTTAAATCCGAAATTATAGGGCACCACATATGGCTGGTTGTTTTCATCGGCCATGCCCACAAAACAAGAGTCGCATTTTTCCAGGATTTTTTCTATCTTTCCGAGGTCTTCGTATAAAACTTTTGTTCGCATAATAAATTATTCAAAGTAATATTTTTGTGACTGAATTTATTTCTTGCAGCTATGAATATTCCCTTACCGCATCATGGTTACCGTGCCATGATACCTGATTTCTTTGCCATCAAATTTTCCCACGGCAGTATAGATATAATAATATACGCCATCGGCATTTTTGGCTCCGTCCCATTCGCCGCCAATTTCATTCCATGAAAATATTTTTTTGCCCCAGCGGTTATAGATAACCATTTCTTCATTCAGTAAACTCTCAGGTCTTACGTCGGCCTTAAAGGTTTCGTTTACTCCGTCGCCGTTAGGGGTAAATATGTTGGGGAGTTTTATTTCGGGTGGCAGAAACACCCATACTTTCATCTGCAAAGAATCTTTGCAATCGTCGGGGTCGCCGGTGCTTGCCACAAGCCAAACCGTGTATTCTCCTTCCGCGGTGTATTGATGCGTTGGATTGGCAAGGGTTGAGGTACTGTTGTCGCCAAAATCCCAAAAATACTCAAAAGCCCCGTTTCCGGTAAATGTAAAATTAAAGGTATTGTCAATTAAAATAGAATCGTTTGGGCTTACCTCAAAGGATACATGAATAGGTGATTCCGTAATAATGGGTATGGTGGCTGTCAGCGTGCAGTTGTTCGAATCGCTCACAGTAACGGAATAACTGCCGGCCGGAAGGTTGCTGAGGTCGGGTGAAGTTTGCGTCAACCCTGCCCAAACATACTGATAGGGCGGGATGCCACCATTGATGGCAAGGCTGATAGATCCGTCGTTGTTGTAAAGACAGCTTTCATTTTCAAAAGTTAACCCCATCGACAGGGAGTCGGGTTCGTTTATCATGATGGTGTCGTAGGTGAGGCAGCCCACATTATCGGTTACCGTTACAAAGTAAGCTCCGGGAGAAAGGTGGCTGGCTGTTTGTGTGTTCTGTGGTGGGTTGCTGCTCCATAAATAGGAGTAAGGGGCCGACCCATCGACAGGATTAACCGTTGCGGTGCCATTGGCCTCGCCGTAACATATCACATCGCTGTACTCCGGCGGGTCAGTGCCAATGTCGCTGACCATGGCATTGTTTAGCGTGAGTGTTGACGCGCAATTGTTTTCGGTAACGGTAAGGGTGATATTATAATTGCCCGGTGAAGTCCAGCTAACCTGATGGGGCCCTTGTCCTGCGCCTGGTGTGGCGTTGCCACTGGAAAAATTCCAGGCATAGTTGGCATTGGGGGAGGCCGTGCCGGTATAGGTTACTGTAGCGGTATTGTCATTGCAGTTTGGCGAGGAAACAGTAAAGTCAGATGTAGGGTAAGGGTTTACTGTAATGGTTACTTCATCGGAGGTAGGGCAGTTGTTGTTGGTACTGGTGCCGTTGACGGTATAGGTGGTGGTAACTGTTGGTGTAGCTACAGGGTTGGCTATGGTGGTGTCGCTGAGCCCGGTGGAGGGTGTCCATGCGTAGGTGGCGCCTCCTGTCCCCTGCAGGGTAATGCTTTGTCCGATGCAAATGGCGGCATCAGGGCCGGCATTGATGGCTGAAGAAACACCGGCGCCTGCAGAAATAATATAATCGCAAACGCAGCCGGCATTGCCGTCAATCATTAGGTAGTAGGTTTGCCCAATGACAAGGCCTGTGGACGTTACCGTGCCGCTGACCACAGAAGCCGGATTCCAGCAATTGGAAACAGCCGTATAATTGTAGCAATCGGTTGTGGTATAAACCTGCATTTGTATCCCAGCCGTAGTGGAACAATTCGAAACAAAAACATTTAATACCGAGGTGCTAGAATCAGCTACAAAAGAAAGCCAGGAATTGTTTTCTATAGATCCACAGAATACATTGCCAAGCGGCGTACTATCTTCATCGGTGGAGTTGGTGGGGCTGACTACCGGAGTGTATGTGGCGCTGGTGTTGCCGCAATACCCGTTGAGGTTGCAGATAGGTGTGGCCGTGGAACAATAGTCACCTGCTATGGGGTTTGCGGCGCAGGCCGGCGGACCGGTTACAATGTACACGCAAAGTCCAAAAGTGCCATAGGTGCCTCCGCCATATTCCCAAAACCTGATAAAGATCGTTTCACCCGGCGTGAGACCCCATTTGTAGATCATTGGCATGGAGCCGTTCGGACTGTCATTATCATCACATTCAATCAGGTTTAATGCCCCGCAGGAGCCATTGTATATAGCCATCCCGCCATTGGTGATATTGCCTGTCTGGGTATCGAAACACAAGGCTCCGGTGGAAGGAACTATCACCTTGAACCAGACATCGGCGGCCGCTGTGGTGTAGCTGGCACAGCCCGGCAATGGAGTGGTGGAAGAATAGGTGGCTCCCGTATTGGTGTACGTGGTGTACGAACACGTGGTCCCTGCCGTAATGCCTATAGCTCCGTTGCATTCGTCATTGGCAGGCTGTGCAAGAGCTATGCTGGTAAACAAAATACAAGAGACAAACAAGATAATTATCCGTATCTTTTTGGCAAGGGTGTTCAGGTGTTTTTTACTTTTATGCATAAAAAATATATTATTTATCTTCTGTGGCATCGATGGTTTCCACAAATAATTCATGTCCTAGCTGTGTCCAGGCTGTGCGGATATGTTCATTAATTTTGTCTATATCTTTGAGGTCTTTTAGTTCCACTTTGCAGATTCCATTGTCAATGTTGGTCTGCGACGATACAACCAACCCTGTTTTCATCAATAGTTCATCAATCAGCAAGGCATCTTCCTGTGTGTTAAGACCGGTGATTTTATAATATACAGTTACGGGTTCTTGCGGGGTGGATGCAAAAAGCTGATCTTCATAAAAAATATTCTCGGCCTTAGTGAAACCATTACTGAAAAATAATGAGAGGAAGCTAATAAGTAATCCTGAAAATAATTGTTTCATAAAAAAACGGCTTGGTTCTTATAAGTAGTATAGTTTAGACAATAATACCATTGAGAAAGTTGCTTTTGTCAAAAATAATTGCACATTATGGTTGTGCAAAAGTATCAATTTTCCTGTTAACTATGGCAAACTATTCAAGTACCTTAATTTAACAGATGATAATTTAAGTCAACAATATGGTTGGTGAAACTACCTGACCAGTGTTACGATTCCTTTGAGTTTAAATTCTTTACCCGCCAGATTTTGATAATTGATCAGGTATAAATAAACTCCGATTTCGCAGTTTTTTCCTTTGTGTTTGCCATCCCAGCCTTGCTCGTAATCTGTGGAATAAAATTGTTCTCTACCCCAGCGGTCAAAGATATATAAACTGTAATTATCTTTATCTATGCCGGTTATTACCGGTTTCCAGATATCATTCCAGACGTTATTGTCCGGGGTAAAGGCATTAGGGATATATATGACAACCTGGGGCTTAATAGTCAGGGGTTTTTCCGTGGTATCCGAACAATTATGGCTGCTGGTTACAATAAGTTGCACCATGTAATCTCCTGAATCGCTGAAGACGTGATAAGGGTTTTGCAGGTCTGAGGTGTTTTCGCTGTACGAAGCGGGATCGCCAAAATTCCATAACCAGAAATTGGCCCCCATCGACAGGTCTATAAAATTTACCAAAGGATCATCGGTCCATGCGGTGAGCGGTGTGTAATAAAAATCGGCATGCGGAGAAATATATACTTCGAGAGGGATATAATCTTCCACATGACAGCCATTGATGTCTTCAGCGGTAAAAAGCACCACATAATTTCCTTCGTGCTGATAAAAATGGCTTGGAAATTTTTCTGATGAAGCATTGTCGTTACTGTAAAAATCACCAAAATCCCAGTGGCAGGTCGAATCGTTGATGATACTCTCAGGGGAATAACTCATGGTGATGTTCACTGGGTTGCATCCCCAGGGTGGCACAGCCACAATATCCACAATAGAAGTATTGTAAAGATTTATGGTAGAGGTGGTGGAGCCGCTGCAGCCATTGTCATTGGTACCTGTTACCGTATAAATGATGCTGGTGGGCGGGTCGGCAACAACCACAGGCCCTGAAGTTACATTGATGCCAAGAGGCGGAGCCCAGGAGTAAAAATAATTTGCACCACTGGCTGTGATGGTAATGTTGTCTTCGGGACAAATGGTCATGAATGAAGGATCTACACTGATGAATATCCCCGGGTCGATAGTGATAGTCTGGGTGATGGAGTCGGTGCAGGTAGTGTTGGGATCAGTATAAATATATTTTATGACATGCGTGCCGACACCGGCAATAGTGGGATCCAGACTGTCGTTGCTAACTCCCGGACCATAATAGGTGCCACCGGCTGGTGTTGCCTGGGTTAATGGCAGGATAGGGGAGCTGGGACAAATCAGGGGTAATGGGTCAAATTGCAGTACAGGCAAGGCATTTACCGTAATCTGGTAAGTTGACGGAATCCCTGTACAGTTGTTGGCCGATGGTGTTACCGTGATGGTAGATATTAGTGGCGTAGTGCCGGTATTGCTGGAAGTGAAAGCAGGGATATCGCCCGTGCCACTACCGGCCAGGCCTATAGCGGTATTGGAATTGGTCCACGAATAAGTTGCTCCGGCAGTGGTGCTGGTAAAAGCTGTTGCGGGAATGGTATTCATAGGACATACCGTGATATCGGCAGGAACAACAACAATGGGTGAAGGGTTTACCGTTATGATATATGTAGAAGCAATGCCCGTGCAGGTGTTGGCAGTAGGAGTCACAGTGATGGTGGCTGTTATCGGACTGCTTCCGGTGTCGGTGGCGGTAAAGGCGGCTATGTTGCCAACACCGCTGGCGGCCAGGCCAATAGCAGGGTTTGAATTAGTCCATGCATAGGTAGCACCAGCCGTTGGACTGGTGAACGAAGTAGCCGGAACAACAAATCCATTGCATATCACCACATCAGCAGGGACAAGCACCGTAGGGGTTGGATTTACGGTGATGGTAAATGACGAAGCAGTGCCAATGCAGTTGTTGGCCGTTGGTGTAACGGTTATGGTTGCCGTAATGGGGCTGCTGCCTGTGTTGGTTGCCGTAAATGAGGCGATATCTCCAGTATCGCTTGCGGCCAGGCCAATAGCAGGGTTCGAATTGGTCCAGGCATAGGTAGCGCCGGGTGTCGGACTGGTAAAGTCAATAGCAGGCACGGCGGCGTTGTTGCATAAGGTAATATTGGAAGGAACGTTTACAGTGGGTATAGGGTTTATGGCGATGGTGTATGGGGTGGGCGCGCTCACACAGCTGGCAACGGTGGTGGTAACCGTAATGGTGGAATACGTGGTGAATACTCCGTTATTTATGGCAGTAAACGAAGGAACATCGCCGGTTCCGCTCCCTGTCAGGCCTATAGAGGTATTGGAGTTCGTCCAGGAAAAAGTGCCTCCGGCAGGCGTGCTTACAAAGTTGGTGGCAGGGATGATGGCTCCGTTGCATACCACTATATTGGCAGGTACAGTAACAGTCGGAACCGGGCTGGTGGTGATAGTGTATGATCCGGTAGCCTGACAGTTATTGGCATCCGTAACTGTAACACTGTAGCTGCCTGATGCCAGGCCTGTCAGGTTTTGCGTGGATTGTCCGCCGCTCCAGATAAAAGTTACCGGATTAGAGGCGTTGCTTACTGTTAAGGTTATTGATCCATTGTTCTGGCCGGTGCAGGTCTCGTTTTGTACATTAGAAGAAAGAGAAATTGCATTATAGGAAGTTGAGGAAGTAACCACCCATTCGGTAACCGTTGCCGACGTGCAGCATTCCCATGGGGTACAGGAACACTCGCCATATTCGTCGCAATAGTGCACACAACAGGGATCCGAGATATAGGTGGTGGGACATGACGAAGCTCCGGGGACATTGTTACAGCACCAGGCATAGCTGCTGCCCGAACAGGTAGTATAAATAGGCCCTGTGCCCTGATATAGTCTTTCTTCCCACTGGCAGCAATCTCCGAAGAAACTTTGTGTCTGAGCAGTGGCTATGTACCCCGAAGGCGGCGTGCCTATGGAAGGACAGGCAACTTTGGCGCCTTTATGAAGGGATTTAATATCCTCAGGAGTGTTGTCGATGATTATGGGCTTGCTGTTGTTTGTCAAAACTTTCTGGCCTGCATCGTTCGATTGTATTATCTGGGAAATATACGTTTCTCCTGTAAATGTCATCATCCGAATTCGGTACCATCTGGATTGGATGACTACAGGATTGTTAACCACGTCGTTGTATATAAATCTTATGTTGCCGTGTTCCGACGACATCAACACCTGGCCGTTATAATCTATTTCCTTGGGATAATTGTACAAATGAATGTCAATCAGGTTCGCGATGGTTGCGCCGGAAACTATCGAAAAATTAATGCCGTCCTGGCTTGATTCTACAAACACCCGTGCAATCTTGTTTTCGTCATGGTTTTCCCAAACCATATGCACGATGCTGTCGCGCCAGATGCCGCAATTGAAAAAAGTATTTACCTGTATGGATGTTACACCCTGAGGTGTTTCAGGCTCCTGCAACGCAACGCTGTGTTGACCGAGGCAGGTGGAAACAATAAGTAGAAGTGAAAAAGGAAGCAAGAATAGATTTTTATAATGTAACATAATTTCTTATGATTTTATCATACCATATTATATAACGGTAAAAAAATTTTTGTACTTGTACGTAGCACGTATTTTTGTCCGAATGTTTTTTATCGAAGTATTTTGTAAAAATAATAAATAAATTTGTTCGCTTATTATCTTTAAAAAAAAATGATCAACACAATTATTACCTTTTTAGAAAACCTTGTAACGAATAATAATCGCGAGTGGTTTGAAAAACATAAATCATCGTATGAGATTGCCCGCGCCAACTTTTTGACGTTAATAAGCGCCTTGCACAAGGAAATTTCTGTGTTTGATGAAGGTGTGAGGATGCTGAACCCCAAAGATTGTGTCTTCAGAATATACCGCGATATGAGGTTTTCAAAGGATAGGTCGCCGTACAAAACCAATTTTGGCGCATACATGAACCTGTATGGAAAAAAGGTCAACAATGCAGGATATTATTTTCATCTGGAGCCCGGCAATTGTTTCCTATGCGGGGGGGTGTATTTGCCGCCGGCACCCGTGCTGAAATTGGTGCGCAGCGAAATTTATTATAATTTCGACGAGTTCAAAAAAATTATCAACAACAAAAAATTCAGGGAGTTGTTTG
>DAONFU010000011.1:0-7507 GCA_035403765.1 Bacteroidales bacterium | reverse complement strand
ATTTATGCAACAGGGAATTTGTGTGTTAAGCGTAGTGCCGGTGCGTGCCGAACCTTCCGATACTTCGGAAATAGTGTCGCAGCTTTTGTTTGGTGATTTGTTCCGCCTCACCGAAACCCGCAATTCGTGGGTTAAAATCTGCATGACCTATGATAATTATGAAGGATGGATCGACATAAAACAATGTTGTTTGCTTACGGAAGAGGAGTTCAATAACCTTCTCCATGAAAACAAAATGGTAACTGCTGACGTCATTTCCATTATTCGGGATATGACTCTCGGAGCGGATTATCCCATAGTGTCAGCCAGCAGCTTGCCCGGTTTACATAATAATAATCTGAATATCGGAGGACATGAATATTCCTTTAATGGTAGATATAAGGATGTTTCGTTAAAGGAGGATACGCGATTTAACAGCGATTTTGCCTTCACCTACCTTAATGCCCCTTATTTATGGGGTGGCAGGTCTCCTCTGGGTATCGACTGTTCGGGCTTTACCCAGGTGGTAATGAAAATGTGCGGTATTGTCCTGCCTCGCGATGCAGCACAGCAGGCCATGGAAGGAGGGCCTGTTGATTTTGTTGAGGAAGCTTTGCCCGGGGATCTGGCTTTTTTTGAAAATACCGAAAACAGGATTGTTCACACAGGGATTATACTTTCCGGCCAGAAAATTATTCATGCTTCGGGCAGGGTGCGCATTGATGATATCGACCACGAAGGAATCTTTAACAAGGACCTTGGGGCCTATTCGCATAAACTACGATGTATAAGGCGTGTTTTTACTTCCGTATGACTGGCATAATAATTGTCAATAAATACTGTATATTGCAGCCATGAAAAAACTAGTAATTCTGATATTGTTTGTTTTCGCTTTCAGTGCCCAGGACATTTTTTCGCAGGATACCAACAGTGTGGTAACGCGCGCCATCGTCATTAACGGTGATACGCTTCCGGTGCTCGCCCTCGAAGAAGTGAAAATTTTTGGTCCGGTAGTCTTTGCCAGCAAATACGATGCCCTGCGTTTTTCCAAATTGGTGTACCATGTCAAGAAAGTGTACCCCTATGCCAAAATTGTTACCGTCAAGGTGCAGGAGTTTAATTACCTTATCAGCAAAGCCGGTAGCAAAAAGGAGAAAAAACGCCTGATGAAGCAGGCCGAGGATGAGCTGAAAGCCCAGTTTGAAGATGATATTAAAAATATGTCGTCCACTCAGGGAGAGATACTCATCAAACTCATCGACCGCGAAACCGGTACTTCTTCGTTTGATATTATCAAAGAATTCCGGGGTGGTATTGTGGCTTCCTTTTATCAGACCTTTGGACGATTTTTTGGCTATAACCTCAAAACTACCTACGATCCTTTCGGCGCTGATAAAGATATTGAGCAGATTATGGTGATGATTGAAAACGGCGAGCTGTAATTATTTTCCCCGTCCTTGCAAAATGATTAGAGCTGTATAAATCAGTATCTTAAAATCTACCGCCAGCGACATATTTTCTATATACAACACATCGAATTTTAAACGGTCTATCATCTGGTCAACTGTTTCGGCATAACCGTATTTTACCTGTCCCCACGAAGTGATACCGGGCTTTACCTTGTGTAATAGCTTGTAATGCGGTGCTTTTTGAACAATCTGGTTGATGTAGTAAAGCCGTTCGGGACGCGGGCCCACTATCGACATGTCGCCTTTCAGCACATTATAAAACTGGGGGATTTCATCCAGACGTACTTTTCTCATAAAGCGGCCAAAAGGGGTGATACGCTGGTCGTTTTTGCTCGAAAGCTGAGGGCCATTTTTTTCGGCATCAACATACATCGACCTGAACTTAAACATAGTGAACGGTTTGCCGTGGAGGCCAATGCGTTCATGCGAATAAAATACGGGCCCCCGGGAAGACAGTTTGACGCCCAGGGCTACCAGCAAATACACCGGCATTAGCAATGTCATAGCAAACAGTGAGCCCGCCACATCAATAAATCGTTTGAGGTAACACTGCCAGGCGGGCATCAGTTCCGGCGAAATCTGTATCAGCGGTGCATGAAAGATAGAGGTCATTTTTACGCTGCCCAGCAAAAAGTCTTTCAGGTCGGGAATGATTTTTATTACCACATGGGTGTCTTCCAGCAGCGAAATAATTTGTTCAACAAACGAACGTTCGGTCTTGTCGATGGCGATGATAACCTCTTCTATGCCATATTCAAGGATGATGTTTTTCAGGTTTTTGTAGCTGCCCAGATGGGGTAAAAATGCCTTCATGGGATGGTGGTCGCCATTGTGAACATCTACAAAGCCAACAAATTTGTTACCCGACGACTTCCATTGATTTTCTATTTCATTGTAAATGGCGGTGGCATTGCCGTTGCTGCCTATCAGCAGCGTGTTAAACCCGATGATCTTATGGTGTACCCTGTAGGCGGTCTGCGACGATAATATCAGGCGGCCGATGTAGGTAAAAGTAAAATGTAAGCCAAAAATAACGCTGAAATACAGGTAATAGTTTTTGTAGGAAACTACCTGGTCGTCGAGTATGAAAAGGAAAAAAATCACCACCATGCCAATGATAGAAATGGTGAACGTTTGCCCGAGTTCTTTTAAACGTGATTTTCTGAAAATCTTGTGATAGGTGCCGATTATGGTATATAAAGTTATCCAGAAAAAGATGATAAAAAGCAGTCCGATATAAAGGTTCTTATCTCCGTAAATCATTTCGGGACGGTCGAAAACATCATGATTGATATGGTATTTCCGAAAAATAAAAAACAATACCCAGGCTGAAGCAGCCGATAGGACATCCGAAACGACATATTTAATTACCTGTAGTTTTTTATTCATTACGTTCATTCGGTGTAAAGCAGTTTTATGTTATCCAGTAAAACCTCTGCCGATGCCTGATTTTCGGGTTTGTAACTTTCGAAAAACACTTTATACCCAACCACATTCGACGATACATTGGCAGCAGGCGTGAGATTTATATAAATTTTATTCCAGGAAGTATTAGGGTTAATTACCATCACATCAATACGGTTGTTCAAGCCGGTGTTTAGAACGGCATACAGTCCTATGGCCAGGGGGACGTTGGTTTTGTAATTAAGTTCAAGAAACACCGGCGACTGGTTCTGCGGGATGTCATATATCTGATCGGAAACGCTTAACAGGTAAGGCGCTGTGGCGTCCAGATAGGCGACACCCGAACTAGCTCCTTCAAATACCAGGGCGCTATCCTGTGTTTGAATAAAATTGGTGTCGCTGTTGGCAAATCTCAGGAGTGTCATGCCGGCCGTTTCAAAATCTTCTTTCCATTGTACTTTGTTCTCATAATAAGTAACCACGGGATGCAGGGTGTCGGTCTGTTCGGCTGTCAGTTCCACGGTGGCTTCCCATGACCGATAAAAGGAATAGTATGCCCTCGACATGGCTATGCCGTTAAGCTTTATCCCTGCCCTGACCATGACGGTATGTTGTCCTTTGGCCAGCACGGGAAAAGTGGTCGGCAGTTCATAAACGCCTTGCAGGTCACCGTCAATATAAACCCAGGCATCGGTAATTTTGCTGGAGTTGGTTCCGTCAAATTCGTAGGTGGTGTTGATATCTATTTTGTCAATGTGAATATAGGAAGGGACCAGGTCTGTCTTTTTACATGAGGGGCAGGAGAGGAGCATGATAAACCCTGCAACAAACAAAAATATTTTGCGAAATTCGACAGCGTATTTTTTCCCCATTATCGGTAATGAAATTTATTGGGTTAACGGTTGTAAAATAAAATTATTGTATCGGAGGGGAATTTAATCCGGAATATTGATTTTTTCGATGACTTTGTATGCAATGTCCAGTGCTTTGTATCCGTCTATAATGCTGACGGGGGTTTCCGTATTGTTTTCTATAGAGTGGAAAAAGGTTTCCAGTTCGGTTTTGATGGCATTGATAGGCACAATTTCGGGTTTTTCAAAAAATATTTGTTTTTTGCCTTTGTTTTCGCCCAGATCAATAATCATATCCAGAGGGCCTATGCTGTTCTCGTCCACGATATTTTTGAGCCGGATTATCTCGGCATATTGTTTTAGAAAATCAACTGAGATATAGGCATCTGCCTGAAATATTCGCGTTTTCCGCATGTTTTTCATCGAGATACGGCTTGCCGTCAGGTTAGCCACACAGCCATTGTCGAATTCAAGACGTGCATTGGCAATATCGGGAGTTTCGCTGACTATGGATACCCCGCTGGCGCTGATTTTTTTGATGTTGGATTTTACCAGGCTCATCACGATGTCTATGTCGTGTATCATCAGGTCAAGTATCACTGGAACATCGGTTCCGCGTGGGTTAAATTGTGCCAGGCGGTGGGTTTCAATAAACATAGGCTGCCGGATAAAAGGAAAGGCCGCGATAAATGCTGGATTGAACCGTTCCACATGGCCTACCTGTACCTTTACCCTGGCTTCTCCGGCAATAGAAATAAGCGCTTTGGCTTCGTCCAGCGTGGTAACCAGCGGCTTCTCGATAAACACATGTTTGGCCGACTTCATGGCCCTCGAAGCGCAATCAAAATGCGATAGGGTTGGCGTTACAATATCCACCACGTCAACGGATGCAATAAGTTCTTCCACCGAAGTAAAGGCCCTGACGCCGTATTCTGCCTCTACCTGTGCGGCAACAGCAGGATCCTGGTCATAAAATCCAAGGATATTGATGGTCTCTATCTGCTTCAGGCATTTGATGTGGATTTTTCCAAGATGCCCGGCTCCTAAAACGCCTATTGTTAACATGTGGGTTGGTATTTTTCACAAAATTAAATTTTTTATAAGTGGTATTTGCTTATTTTCGCATGAGAAATTAACAGGCTAAAAGTCACATTTAATTGTTGTTAATTACCTGATTAATAATAGTATAAATATTGATGATCGACTCTTATAAACATAAAGGACTGCGAAAACAACTGGTAGAAACTGTGAGGGCAAAGGGTATCTCGGAGGAACGAATTCTGGATGCTATCGAAAAAATCCCGCGGCATTTTTTTCTCGACTCCACGTTTCAAAACCTGGCTTACGAGGATAAACCTTTTCCCATCGGGGCGGGGCAAACCATTTCGCAACCCTTTACGGTGGCTTTTCAAACACAGCTGTTGCAGGTGAAAAAACGCGATAAGGTTCTCGAAATAGGTACGGGCTCGGGCTACCAGGCATGCGTATTGCTCGAACTGGGAGCTACAGTCTTCACCATCGAACGGCAAAAAAGCCTCTACCAGAAAACCAAATTGTTTTTACCTTCTATAGGGTATAACCCAAAATTCTTTTATGGCGATGGATACAAGGGCTTGCCCGCTTATGCCCCATTCGACAAAATAATTGTTACTGCCGGTGCGCCTTATATCCCTGAAATGCTGCTTTCTCAACTAAAAAATGGCGGTATTATGGTAATTCCGGTAGGCGAGGGCGATGTGCAAAAAATGATTACCGTCGAAAAAAGCGCAACAGGCGAGGCCAGCATACATGAGCACGGTGCTTTCCGTTTTGTGCCCCTGCTTGGCGACAAAGCTAATGATAAATAGTTATTCTTATGTGCGGTATTGCTGGCATACTGAAAAAAGACTCTTCGGTTTCTGATGTGGCAAACATGCTGCACAGGATGTGTCAAACGCTTCGGCACCGAGGCCCCGACGATGAAGGTTATGTGTGTTTTTCTGGCGAAGACATACATGTCTGCGGCGGAGACGACACCCCTGCCGGCTCACGCGAAATAAACCTGCCCTATGCCGCGCAAAAAGATATCGGAGCTATGCCTGAAGATGTCTTTTTGGGCCTGGCACACCGGCGCCTGGCTGTCATCGACCTGTCCCCTGCAGGGCATCAGCCGATGTGCAATGCAAGCCAGTCTATTTGGGTGGTGTTTAATGGCGAAATATACAATTATTGGCAGATTCGCGAAGAACTGGAAGCAAAATCCGTGAGCTTTGTTTCCAATACAGATGTGGAGGTGATGTTAAAAGCCTACGAATATTGGGGAATGGACTTTACGGCCAGGCTCAACGGCATGTGGTCTTTTGTGTTGTACGACCGGCGAAGCAAATGTTTGATTGGCTGTCGCGACCGTTATGGCGTAAAACCATTTTACTACTATAACTCCGCACAGTTTTTTGCCTTTGCATCCGAGCAAAAAGCCCTTTTGCAATTACCCCTCGATACAGGTATTAACCCCGAAGCCGTGGGCGATTATCTGGTGAACAGCAGGATTGAAGCCGGAGAACAAGGCCTTTACAATAATATCAAAGAGCTGATGCCTTCCCATTATCTGGTATGTCATCTGGAAGATAACACCTTGGAAATAAAAAGATACTACACCCTCCAATATAACAAAAACAAGGAAAAATTTGTTCCCGAAGAGTTTAATAAGGCGGTACAACAGGTAAACGAAAAGCTTAACAGGGCTATCACGCTTCGGCTGCGTTCCGATGTCAATGTGGGCTTTTGTCTGAGCGGAGGTATCGACAGTAGCAGCATTATTGGCTTGTCGCACCAGATCAATGCCAGCCATAAGCTACGTCAGTTAGGCAGCCAGCTTCATGCGTTCACGGCCGTGTGCGACGATCCTTCGGTGGATGAAAGCCCTTGGGCAGCTTTGGTTGCTGCCAAATACGGCCTCTCCTGGCATAAACAGGACTGCACCGCCGACTTACTATTCGAACAATTGGAAGACATCATTTATTATCAGGATTCGCCCTTATTTTCGGCCAGCACTTATGCCCAGAGCGCGGTGATGAAACTGGCCCGCGAAAAAGGTATAACCATACTGCTCGATGGACAGGGCGGCGATGAGCTGTTTGCCGGCTACGTACCTTTTTATATTTCCTATTACCTCGAACTGCTGCGTCGTTTCCGGATTAAAGATTTCGTCACGGAAATTGCCGGCATGCGGCATGCCCCGCTTAACTACAACGTGATAGCCCGTTCTATGGCCAAGATACTTGTCAGTGGAGTGTTCCCAAAAAACCTTCAGTACGGGCTTTTTAAAAATACACATAAAGAAATTGCATTTATCAGCCCTGAGCTTACCTGCAGAGAAAAGGATTATATGCATTCTGCCAATGGCTACAGCAGCAATGACCTCAATACGGCTTTGTTTGATTTCTTCACTGGTGGGTATCTGCGTAACCTGCTCCGCTGGGAGGACCGTTGTTCTATGCAATACTCTGTGGAATCGCGCACACCTTTTGCCGACGACATTGATTTGATAGAATTCGTTTTTTCGCTGCCTTCTGCTTACAAAATCCATGAGGGCCACAGCAAATACTTGTTGCGCGAAGCCGCTGGCGGCCTGCTCCCCGACGCCATTTACAGGCGTTCCGACAAGCTGGGTTTTGCCACGCCGCAGTCCTTATGGCTCAGGCAGTCGCATCAGCGGATGAAACAGATCATCAGCGAGTTGTCGGGCCTCGACAGTGAAAAGTTTGGGAATGCTTCGGCACTATTGCAAAACTGGGATGTTATCTTTGGTTCAAAGCCCAACGA
>DAONFU010000010.1:0-30011 GCA_035403765.1 Bacteroidales bacterium | reverse complement strand
TTTGTGTGTTCCCGGATAATCCTTTCCGAGAGCAGTTTTTATTAAATTAATTTAAATTGAATCTGTATACAATGATGAAAGCATCGTGATGCTTTTGATGCATACAACAAAATTAAAGAAGATGAACAACGAAAAACATACAATTCACGAATTTGACTTAAATATTATTTATGATTTTTTTTCAAAAACAGAACGTCAGGGTCCCGGAAGTCCCGAAGAAACGCTTAAGGCGCTGGGTTTTATTGACGGTCTTACGGAAAAATCAAAAATTGCCGATATCGGTTGTGGAACAGGAGGCCAAACCATGGTATTAGGAGAAAATACACCATGTGAAATTATCGGTATTGATGCCTGGCCCGATTTTATAAATCAATTCAACCAACATGCCCAAATGAAGAATCTTCAGGATAGAGTGAAAGGCATCGTCGGCAATATGGAGAACCTCCCTTTTCAAGAAGAAGAATTTGACTTGATCTGGTCGGAAGGTGCGATTTATAATATTGGATTTGAACGCGGACTGAACCTGTGGAGGAAATTTCTGAAACCGGGCGGATATATCGCCGTTACAGAAAACACCTGGTTTTCCGAAGAGCGGCCTGCCGAAATTCAGGAATTTTGGCAAGAGATCTATCCCGAAATAGATACCATCCCGAATAAAGTGGCTCAAATGCAAAAAGCAGGTTACCTTCCTGTTGCCACTTATATCTTGCCCGAAAGTATCTGGATAGACTATTATTCCTGGCAAACATCAAGACGGGAACACTTTCTGGAAAAATATAAAGGTAACAAAACCATCGAAGGCTTTATCGCATCCCAGCAATATGAGGCTGAGTTATACGATAAATATAAAGCCTATTACGGCTATATGTTTTATATCGGAAAAAAGATTAAAGTTTGATTGAATCAGCCGTAAATACGCGGTTTGATTAAAATGGTAAATGAAAAGACCTTTCGTGTGTGAGCTTTTACGTACGAAAGGTTTTTTTTATTTTCAGAAATGATAATTGAGCCAAAATTCTTCAATAGAAAATTTGTATTTTTAAAATCTTAAAAACCTAGAACCTATCCTGTAGATAGGGGAATAAGACAACACTAACAGACAAAATGAAGCAACTAATAACATTTTTCGGACTTGCATACTTAATCAGTTGGACAATTTGGTTTCCACTGTATGGGCATATTTTCGGCTTTACCGGTTTGCCGACTTTACCATATCATCACGGACTTGGCGGGCTTGGTCCTTTAATCGCTTCGTTTTTGACAACCTGGATTTATGGCAAGCAAGATGGCGTAAAAATGTTACTCAAAAAATGCCTGCAACTTAAACCGTTTATTTACCTGACAATTGCTCTCTTAAGTCCTTTCATACTTGCATTTATTGCTACTGTCATAAATTACTTTGTTAACGATAGGCCCGTCAATCTTTCAGGACTTCTTACCTGCAAAGAGTTTCCGCAATTCAGCCTATTGACATTTTTCATTTACAATCTGGTATTTTTTGGGTTTGGAGAAGAAGTTGGTTGGCGTGGTTTTGCGTTGCCAAGATTTCAAAACAAGTTCAATGCCTTAACATCAAGCATTATTCTTACAGTATTTTGGGCAGTTTGGCATTGGCCGCTTTTCTTTTACCGGCCTGGTTATATTTCAATGGACATGGCAGGTATCTTCGGTTGGACTTTCAGCCTTTTAACCGGAAGTGTTTTACTGACGTGGTTATTTAATTCTTCAAGAGCAAGTATTTTGATTTGTGCAGTTTTTCATTCAACCGTCGACATCGCCTTTACAGCAGATCTTGCCGGCAAAAACATTATGAACTATATGGGATTTCTCATAACAGTCTGGGGTATACTGACAATTTTGATTTTTAAACCCAAAAACCTGGCGGCAAATGAACGAGTAAAGAATACCAACTTATAATCGGGCAGGCCGCCCCACCATTCTACCGTGCCGGGTTAGCCGGCGGAGGAAACCCCTCAAACACCTGTACGTCACGGCGTTGACAGTTAAAACTCAACCTCTGTAATAAATGCCAATCGGCTTCTTTGTCTCTAAAGAATAAATTTGTATTTTTGAAATTTTTACGGTGCATAGGAACAGGTTTGAGCGATACTCATGCGAAGCACGCACATCGGACTTTTGCATTAACCCCAAATAAAACACCAGCAAAACAAACAGAATGCACAAGAAAAAACATAACAGTCAATAGTTTTAGAAATGAATGCAAAAGACAAAAGCAGACAAGAATACATAGCAAGGATAAATAGAGTAATGGACTATATTGAAAAACATTTAAACGAAGATATTACTCTTGATAAAATTGCTCAAATTGCTTGTTTTTCGCCGTTTCATTTTCACCGCATTTTCTCAACGTTAACAAATGAAACCATAAGTGCTTTTATTCAGCGAATACGAATTGAAAAAGCGGCCCGGCAACTTAGAAGCGGCGAAAATAGTTCAATAAGCGAAATTGCTAATAATTGCGGGTTTGGCAGTGTGCCCCATTTTAGCCGGACATTTCGCAAATATTTTGGTTTGACTGCAACAGAATTCAGGCAAACTGAAAAAGCAATTTTTGCAATCAATGGGTTATATTATAGCAAGACTGGTCAACTAACCCGCAAGATAAATCAACAGGATCCGGATATTAAAAAGCAAATTTGCAGTGATAATCTTAATCAGTTTAATCACTCAAACTTTGTAATTATGGACACAAAAATCGAAATTAAAGAAATGCCCGAAATTAATGTTGTTTACTGTAGACACATTGGTCAGTTTAACCAAATCGGGAAATCGTATGAAAAGCTCATGAAATGGGCTGGTCCTCGGGGCCTGTTAAATTTTCCCAAAACAAAAACAATTACTGTTTATCACGACGATCCTGCAATAACTTCAATTGAACAAGTTCGTCAAAGTGCTTGTATTACTGTAGAAAACGATGTAAAAGTTGATGGCGAGATTGGAAAAATGAAATTAGAAGGTGGCAAATATGCTGTCGGTCATTTTGAAATTGATGAGAAAGGTTTTGAAAAAGCCTGGAATACTATGTGTTTATGGTTTACCGAAAGTGGATATCAACCAGGGAATGGGTACCCTTATGAGTTGTATTACAATTCGCCGGATGAAGACACTAAACGAAGATTTGTCCTGGATATATGTATCCCAGTGCAAACATTGTAGTTTTCGCCCAACAAACCTGTCAAACATAAGAAAGCCCGTTGGCGAAGTTTGTAACTTCACACAGCTAGTTTTATAGCCTGATACCTCCCCCCATTTTTTCAGCAAATCCCTTTAAATCCAGTCCGTCAAAACTCCCCGAGCTCATCATCAACAGGTTTTTGCCTTTCCAGTGGAGACTTTCAAGAAATTCAACAAGCTTGTCTTTATTTGTAAAGACCATAATATCGTCGCGGCCAAATGATTTTTTTACTTTATTTTCAGGCAAAGGCGGCATCTTTTTTATTTCCAGGGCATGGGCGCTGTAAAAAACTATGGCTTGGTCAGCTTTTCCCATACAGGCATTATAGTGGCTTAGAAAATCGCTGTTAAGGCTGCTGTATGTATGCAGCTCCATGCAGGCAACAAGCTCCCGTTGCGGAAACTGTTCTTTGACGGCTTCTATCGTGGCTTTGAGCTTGGAAGGCGAATGCGCAAAATCTTTGTAAAAGGCGGAATTCTCATTTTTACCGACCAGTTCAAGCCGTTTTGAGGCGCCTTTAAATCTGGCAACCGCCTTCATAAAATCAGCAGCTGAAATACCCAGGCATTCACAGACCAGCCGGGCGCCGTTAAGGTTCATCAGGTTGTGTTTACCGAAAACTTGAATATCTGTATCTGAATTGCCAATCGTGACTGTAGTGTTTCCGTTATTTATTGAATGTTGCGGAATTCCGTAAGGTAAAAGCTTAATGTCTTTTCTGGCATCGGGGCAAATGCGGTTGAGCTCTTCATCGTTTTCGCAATACACGAGGCTTCCGTCGGGTTCTATCAAATCAATAAACTTGCGGAACTGATCCACATATATTTCAAAAGTCGGAAACACATTGATATGGTCCCAGGCAACACCGCTGAGCAAGGCGATATTCGGCCTGTACAGGTGGAATTTCGGGCGTTTGTCGAGTGTGGAAGTCAGGTATTCATCACCTTCAAGAATGATGACCGGCGCATCGGAGATGCGGAACATCGTTTCAAAACCCTCAAGCTGTGCGCCCACCATATAATCGAAATCTTTTCCCAGTTCGTGCAGCACATGCATGATCATGGCGGTGATGGTGGTTTTTCCGTGGCTTCCGCCGATCACCACGCGTGTTTTATTTTTCGATTGTTCGTATATGTATTCGGGAAAAGAATAGATTTTCAGTCCCAGTTCTTTCGCTTTCATCAGCTCGGGATTATCTTCACGGGCGTGCATTCCCAAGATCACAGCATCAAGACTCTTATTAATTTTATCGGGAAACCATCCGGATGATGCGGGCAAAATCCCTTTAGCCGCGAGTCTGCTTTTTGCGGGTTCAAAAATCTCATCGTCAGATCCGGTAACCGTATGGCCGTTCTGAACCATGGCAAGCGCCATGTTGTGCATGACACTGCCGCCTATTGCAATAAAATGTATATTCATGAAAGCAAAAATATCGAAAATTAATGGCTCCCTGATGTGTGGTGGCTGAAGTTTTCAACAAGGGGAGGCGGAAAAACTATATCAGTTTTTTGTGCCGAAGGAGTTCAATAAGAGAGGACACTATTTCTTCAACACTAAGATATTTACAGTTAAAATAAACATCAAAGTCATCTTCGAAAGAATAGACACTTTTGCTTTTGCTTTTCAATAATTCGTTTCTTGTAAAATCAGCCTGTTTCGAGGCCTTACCGGCTTCGGCAAGAGTCTTGTATTTTCCCGTCTGCATTAATTTGTCAAGCCTCCAGTCCAGCGGTGCAAACAGGCGAACATGAAGCCCCGTCGGAAGATCCCTGGTAACGGACATACCGCCACGGCCAACAATAACTACATGGCCTTTTGTCGCGAAATCAAAGATGACCTTTATCTATGGTTTTTAATATTTTTCTATCCGACTGGTAATACTTATCGGAAAGCGCATTCAAAATCTCATCAATAGTGCCACGCTTTTCATCATTAAAAATTTTATCGATCCTGGAAGTATCTATGTTCAATTCAGAAGAAGCTGCCTGCAAGATATCCTTGCTGATCCAGGTCCAGGCCTGAAAATTTTTAATTTTTTCATTCGCCACATTTAACCGCGCAACAATCATAGCCGCAACATCTTTTGCCGGACAGCCATACTCCCGTGATATGGTGATAAAAGGCAGGTTTTTTTGTTGGATTTTTATTCCATCTTGTTCAAGATTGAAACGCTCAACCATGTATTTCAAAAGTATATTTTCCATAGAAACCTCCTTTTTTTGAATAATGTACTGATATATGCTATAAAGATACTGATATCCTGATGAATTTCCTAATTTAGCACCATAATTTTTATAGAGCACAAACAAAAAAATAATTACAAATACTTGTCATTAAATATCTTAACATAATACAAAGATTGTCTGAAAGTTTTTTTGCAAAAAATTTTTTCCTGAATAAAACAATCTTTACTTTTGACCACAATTAAAACTTCTTAAATATAATAAAAACTATGGAACTTCCTTTCACAGAATCGTACAAAATCAAGATGGTCGAAACTATACGCCGCAGCACCAAAGAAGAACGTCTGGGGTGGATCAGGGAGGCTAATTACAATCTTTTTAACCTGCGCAGTAATCAGGTTTTTATCGACTTTCTGACAGATTCGGGCACTGGCGCGATGAGCGACAAACAATGGGCCGCGATGATGGTGGGCGACGAAAGCTATGCCGGCGCATCTTCTTATTACAAACTCAAAGAAGCTGTCAAAGACATTATGGGATTTGAATATTTCTTGCCTGTTCATCAGGGTCGGGCGGCAGAAAATGTACTGTTTTCTGTGCTGGTCAAAGAGGGCGACCTGATTCCTGGCAATTCGCATTTCGACACCACAAAAGGACATATTGAATATCGGAAGGCAAAAGCAGTGGACTGCACTATTGACGAAGCTTTTGACACCACATTGATCCATCCGTTTAAGGGGAATGTCGATCTGAATAAATTGGAAGATGTTCTGAAAAATAACCCGAAAGAAAAAATTCCTTTTATCATAGTAACCGTCACATGTAACAGTTCGGGCGGACAGCCTGTTTCCATGGCCAATTTGCGCGATGTGTACAGCATGGGACAAAAATATGGCATCCCCGTAGTTTTTGACTCTGCTCGCTTTGCCGAAAATGCCTATTTCATCAAAATCCGTGAAAAAGGTTATGAAAACAAATCTATCAAGGAAATAGTCAGAGAAATGTACACCTATGCCGATGCCGCCACCATGAGCAGTAAAAAAGACGCGATCGTGAATATGGGCGGATTTATCGGTATGAAGTGCAAGGAACTGTTTCAAAAAGCCTGTTTCTACAACATCATGTTTGAAGGCTTTGTAACTTATGGCGGGATGTCAGGCCGCGACATGAATGCCCTGGCTCAGGGACTGGACGAAGGAACCGAGTTTGATTACCTCGAAACGCGTATTAAACAAATTGAATACTTAGGCCAGAAGATCAAGGATTACGGTGTACCCTTGCAGGAACCCTTTGGCGGACATGCTATTTTTGTCGATGCGAAAAAATTCCTTTCGCATCTCCCCAAAGAAGAATTTCAGGCACAAACCCTCGCCATAGAATTATATATTGAAGGCGGTGTGCGTGGCGTGGAAATAGGCGCCATCATGACCGACCCCGACCCTATAACCCACGAACCGCGCTTCCCAAAACTCGAACTATTGAGGCTGGCGGTACCGCGCAGGGTTTATACCAACAACCACATGGATTACGTGGCGGCAGCACTGGGTAATGTTTACGAAAGACGAATGAACATCAAACACGGTTACCGCATCACATACGAATTACCCATCATGCGGCATTTTACCGTGGGGCTGGAAAAGGTGGAAGCGTAAGAAAAGATAAAAGTATTCCGTTTGAAGGCCTGCGGGAAAAAATAAACTAAACCCGCAGCCCTATTCAATGTTTTATAATCTTTCCCACACTATTTAATTTACCCGCTATTTCCACTACTGCAAAATAGCAACCCGCCTGCAATGCTGTAAGGTCAATTTCAATAGTGGATTCGCCGATTGGTAGGTTAGCATACTCATAATACTGAATGGTTCTGCCTGTGATATCTGTAATTTTTACAACGGACTTTCCTGTAAAAGAATTATTCCATGATATTTTCAATTTATCAACTACAGGATTGGGACTCACTGTAATTTTTCCGGATATTGTTTCATTATGTGGAATATTGCTTATCATTTCTCCAACAAAACCGGTACGTTCATTTGTGCCTTTATAAGTTCCCCACAAAACTTTTTCAGGAGTGTATGGCACATTTAATTCGTACACATTGACGAACACTCTATCAGAAAACAAGCTATCGTAAGAGTTGGTGTAAGTCAATGCCACCAGATCCATCATATTGTCGCCATTGACATCCCCGATGTTTACCCCATTCACAAAGGTCCATCCCCTGGGACGTATCGGAAAATTGGCAAGTTCCCCGCCGCTTCCATCGGTTTTGTAGGCATGTATAAATCCTCGGCCCGTGCTGTCGAGCAGGTTTGAACCAAAAACAAGCTCAAATTCATTATCGTTATTAATGTCGGCAATGGAAATAAAACCTTCGAGGCCACCGGATTTGACTATTGGAAATCCCGGAAGCATATTGCCGCTGGCATCCCAGCCGTAAAGCATATCATCAGGATCGCTGCCAATCGGACGGCTCATAAAAATATTCCAGTTGCCGTTAATTTTAACCACAGAAGGTGGTGCATAAGTCCAGCTAACATCCGGCACACCATGAGGCCAGCCAGGGTAAGAACTGCCGTCGTTATTCAAAACATAAAACATAGGTGCATCGCCATGAGTAGAGCCTACCACTTCACACTGCCCGTTATTATCAAAATCACCGATCACAGGCGATTGATAACTATAGTTTTGCAAAGGTGCTGTAACATTGGGGAACCCATTTTTGGGCAAGCCATTCAATCCGAAAATATAACGTGACGTAGTGGAATAAGCGACAATATCTTTTTCGCCATCGTTATCCACATCCGCCACCGACGGCGTAAGGGCGGGTGTGCCGTCTAAGGTAACAGGCCAGTTGCTGCTGAACTCCGACCCATCAAGTTTCAGAACATGAACTTTCCCTGCAGGGGTCATCCGCTCGCAAACAATAATTTCTTTCAGGTTGTCATCATCAAGATCTGAAATCACGGGTGAACAAATGATCCAGTGGTTGCTGAAGTTCACAGGCCAGCCGGGCAAAACAGTTCCGTCTTTATCAAAAACATAAATACGCCCGTTGCTGGGACTGCCGCCGGTAACCTGAACAATTTCAGGATAACCATCGTTGTTGATGTCTGAGGTAGAAGGAGGATATATGGCAGTGCCTATAAGTGCTTGCTGCCAAATAAGCCCTGTAAATGAATAAGCATAAATGGTGCTGTTGGCTGCAAAAACAATATCGGTGATGCCGTTATTGTCGATGTCTTCGAGTGCAAGGCCGCGGAAATTTTTAAAAGACGGGTTGCCTGCCACAGAAACCGGAAAACCGGCCATTTGAGGAAAAGCATCTTTTGATTGAACAATTTTGGGTGCATTGACCATAGTGCAACCCATAGAAAAATCCATGTTTACGTATCCCTGCCTCCATGTCTGCGACATCACTTCCAGTGAAGCCAATAAAAATAATATGGCGATGTAAATTACCCTCATATCCTGTTTTTTTTTAAAACAAAGATATTACAACACCTGAAAAAATCAAGTACAATTCAAAAAAAAGCTAACAGACAATCAACTTTCAAAAAGCACGAATTACTTATGGCCCGACAAAAAGTCAGATTTTGAACCAGAATATTCGAATTCGAGACCTTTGAAGACCTGAAAAACCGGAGTGTGCCAGTTGGCGGATGACTGCTTTGAATTCAAGAATAACCCTGCCAGTCTGTCCGCCAACTGGCGGATCAGGCGGGGATGAAGCCAGGCATTGTGCACTAACTCAAAATACTACCCATGAGGCAGTGAAAAAACTATTTTCCTCCGAAAATACTTTTCAGTTTGCCCAGGAAACCGCCGGCGCCGGAACCTCCGGCCAACATTCCGATAACGCTTTCCAGACTAAAACTGTTGTCTTTGGGATCGTTGGTTTTGCTGACTAATTTCCCTAAAACCACGGGGATCAGTGATTTTACCAATGTCCCGGCCACATTGCCATCAAGTTTGAACTTTTTCATCAGGTCGCCGGCCACGCCGTCCGAAATATTGTTGACCATGGGGTTGCTGTTGAGATCGCCGCCATCGTTAAAAAGTTTTGTAATACTGTCCATACCGTCGGTACCGGCTATTCCTTTCATTTTGTTCATCAATGATTTGGTAGCAGCTTTGCACACGGCGTCATTTTTTTTATTGGGGATGGCAGGGTTGTTAATGATGGCATCACCTGCATTTTCTTTTACCAATTTTAAAAGTTCTTCTAACATGATTTGGTAATTTTAGGGTTATTAATTCACAAATATAACCACAAAAACAGAATAATAATAATTTTTATATTTTATTTTTGCATAAAACAATACATCGCGGACAAATGGGCTACAATCGCAAATATTTATAATTTTGCGGCATTATGAATATTACAGAAATAATACTGATTGCACTTGGCCTGGCAATGGATTGTTTTGCCGTGTCGATAAGCTGCAGCCTGGGCAAAAACAATATTTCCCGCTTACTGGCCCTGAAAATTGCTTTTTTCTTTGGCTTGTTTCAGGGCTTGATGCCCGTAGCTGGTTGGCTGCTGGGGCTTTCATTCAAAGATATGATGAGCGATTTTGACCATTGGATTTCCTTTGGATTGCTGAGCATTATCGGGATAAAAATGATTGTGGAAGCCTTCAAAAAAGAAGAAGACTGTGCCCTAAACATTCGCAAAACCATGGTACTGATAAGTTTATCCGTAGCCACCAGCATTGATGCCATGGTGGTAGGTATCAGTTTTGCTTTGCTGAAATTGAATTTGTTTTTGACATTGGGAATTATCGGGATAGTAACTTTTTTTGTTTCCCTGGCAGGCATTTATATCGGAAAAAAATTTACTTTTATCAACGCCAAAAAAGCCGAAATAATCGGCGGGCTTGTGCTGGTCGGTATAGGAACAAAAATATTAATCGAACATTTGAATCCGTAACTATGGCAAAAATCAGGCTTACCAAAGAATTCAAATTTGAAATGGCGCATGCCCTGCAGGGTTATGATGGCCCATGCCGCAACATCCACGGACACTCGTACTACCTTTATGTTACCGTTATTGGAGAACCGGTCAGCAACGACGACTCGCCGGTAAACGGCATGGTAATGGATTTTACCGAGTTAAAAAATATTGTGAGAACAGAGATTACCGAACAGCTCGACCATGCCCTGGTATTGTCGGATAAGACACCTCCGCAGTTGCTCGCAGCGCTGAAAGGCTTTAACAATATCATTCTTCTGCCCTATCAACCCACTTGCGAAAATATGTTGCAGGACTTTGCCTTGCGCCTTAAAGAAAAACTACCGGCAACCATTCGCTTATTCAGCCTGAAATTATGCGAAACCGTAACCTCATCAGCTGAGTGGTTTGCGGCAGACAATGAATAGCTCGCTCTGCAATGACACTAAGCGCCCGTCACTGACTCAATGCACTATGATTTTAAATCCTTTCAGGACTTGTACACCTGATTGGGTTCTTTCGGATTTTTCATAATTCCTAGCTAAGTAGTCCATTCCTTTCTAATTGTTTTAGAATAACAACTGTTGATGCCAGGAATTCCTAATCCTTTCAAAACCAACCATTTTTATGAAGAATAGGTATTTTTCGGAATTTTTATTATCTTATACTTTGGCCTGTTAAGATAATCCTACAATATTTCCGTTTTCATCAATATCAATAAATTCCGCTGAAGGTATTTCGGGAAGGCCCGGCATGCGCATGATTTCTCCGGTAATAGGAACAATAAACCCTGCCCCTGCCGCGACTTCGATTTCGCGCACGGTAACCACAAAATCTTTTGGCCTGCCTAAAAGGTCAGGATTATCCGATAAGGATTTCTGAGTTTTGGCAATACATACAGCCAGTTTGTCCAAGCCCAGGTTATAGACTTTCTGAAGGTCATTTTTGGCTTTTGGCAAATAGTCAACGTGTTGTGCACCATAAATTTTCTTACATATTGTTTCAATCTTTTTTTCCACAGGCCAGTCTAGTTCATACAGGGTTTTGTATTTGGCAGTGCACATATCGGCTACTTTTGACACGATTTCGGCCAATTCCATCGCTCCTGTCCCGCCTTCGCTCCAGACATTTACCGCGCAGGCAGGAATTCCCAGTTGAAGACATCGTTCTTTCACTATTTCTATTTCTTCTTCGGTATCGCTGGCAAATCTATTGATAGCCACCACGGGGCAAAGATTGAAAAGTTTCATGTTTTCGATATGTTTATCAAGGTTGGGCAGGCCATTTTTTACCAGGTCGGGGTTGGGTTCTTTCAAGGTCTTCAGGTCGCCGCCGCCATGGTACTTGAGCGCCCTCACGGTGGCCACCAGCACCACCGCTTCCGGATCCAGTCCGGCATAACGGCATTTGATATCAAGAAACTTTTCGGCACCCAGATCAAAACCAAAGCCGGCTTCAGTAACTACATAATCCGACAGGGACAATCCCATGCGTGTGGCGATCACCGAGTTGGTGCCCTGGGCGATATTTGCGAAAGGCCCGCCGTGAATAATGGCGGGAGTGTTTTCGATAGTCTGCACCAGATTGGGAAGTATGGCATCTTTGAGCATAGCAGCCATAGCACCGTTGACTTTCAAGTCACGGGCATATACAGGTTTTTTATCATAAGTATATCCGACAAAGATATTCCCCATTTTTTCTTTACAATGCTGCAGATCGTCCGAAAGGCAAAGTATCGCCATAATTTCTGATGCTGCGGTGATATCAAATCCTGTTTCGCGGGGCACCCCCGACATGGTACCGCCCAGGCCGACAATAATTTTTCGCAACGACCGGTCGTTCATGTCCATCACACGTTTCCATAAAACAGTCCGCGGGTCGATCATCAGGTTATTCTTTTTGTTCTGGATATTATTATCGATGATAGCAGCAAGCAGGTTGTGTGCTTTTTCGATAGCCCCGAAATCGCCTGTAAAATGCAGGTTGATATCTTCCATGGGCAGCACCTGTGAATAGCCGCCCCCTGCGGCACCGCCTTTGACACCAAAAACAGGGCCCATTGATGGCTCCCTGAGTACCACCGTGGTTTTTTTTCCAATACGGTTCAGCCCCTGCGCCAGGCCAATGGAAACAGTGGTTTTTCCTTCGCCAGCCGGAGTAGGCGAAATGGCAGAAACCAGGATAAGTTTACTGCTTTTAACTTTTTCAGCGTCGATATATTTCAGCGGCAGTTTCGCTTTATACTTTCCAAAATACTGCAGGTCGTCCTCTGCAATACCAAGTTGAGCGGCTATTTCACGAATGTGAAGCATCTTGGCTTCATGGGCAATCTCGATATCGGTTTTCATTGTTTCAAGAATTTAATTTTTACCAAAATAATTCAAAAATAGTCAAATTTTTCATATAGTCATAGCGAAGATGGCCTGCTGATACCCTATTTTTTTAAAATATTGTGTACGTTTGCAGTAAATAATATGCTGGAATGAAAGTCAGCGGATTTACTTTTATAAAAAACGCCATGATTTATGATTATCCCGTAGTGGAGGCCATACGCTCCGTGCTGCCCTTATGCGACGAATTTGTAGTAGCCGTGGGCAAATCTGATGACGACACTTACCAGCTGATTAACGCCATTGACAAACACAAAATAAAAATTATTGAAACAGTTTGGGACGAAACCATGCGCGAAGGCGGTAGGGTGCTGGCCCAGGAGACAAATAAGGCTTTTACTGCAATACCTGGTGATTCAGACTGGGCCTTTTACATACAGGGTGATGAAGCTGTGCATGAAAAATACCTCGACATAATCCACCAAAGCATGGTGAAGTATAAGGACAAGAAAGAAGTTGACGGCCTGCTCTTCAAATACCGCCATTTTTATGGATCCTATGATTATGTAGGCGCCTCGCCAAAATGGTACAAACACGAGATACGAATAATAAAAAATGATAAATCCATCTATTCGTTCCGTGATGCCCAGGGTTTCCGTAAAGACAACAACCAACTGTTGCGGGTAAAACCCGTTGACGCATATATTTATCATTACGGATGGGTTAAAGAACCGGAGGCTATGCAGCGCAAACAGGAGAATTTCAATAAGTATTGGCACGATGACAATTGGGTGGAACGCCACATCGAGAAAACCGAAAAATTTGATTACTCAAAGAATCCTGATTTTCTGGTTCCTTTCACCGAAACACACCCCAAAGTAATGGAAGACAGGATAAAAGCCAAAAACTGGAAATTTGATTACGACCAAAGTTTTGATCACCGGTCTTTTAAAAGCAGGATGAAGAGTATGCTCGAGAAGCACCTTGGCCTTGATTTCAGCTATAAAAACTATAAAATCATTTAGGAAGACCTTTCTTTTTTTTATCACTATTTTTAATAGGAGGAGGATTTAGGTGGTTAGGAGGTTAGACTGTTAGGAGGCGCCGATAGTACCGATAGTTATCGGTATCGGGAGGATGGTAGGCGTTCAGGTTGGCGTGCTACCCTGCTGATTTTTGAAGGCGCGCGGGAATTTCCATTTAGATAATCATGCCGGCGGCCACGGTTTCGTAAGAGGTTTCGTCAATGAGAATCAGGCTGCCAGTAGTACGATTGGTACTGTATTTATCAATATAAAGATCGTGTAAGGTTTTTATCGACACCCTGACGATATCATTCAATCCGGCCTCTTCCACCCCGTCAATTTTGTTGCCTGAATTAATATCGATTTTATAAGAAATGCTTTTTATTGAACACCTTACTTCGCGGCCGACCTGCATCAACAGATAATGATTTCCGGGAACAAGTTTTGCAGTGCTGCACCAGCAAATCATGGCATCCAACTCCCTTGTAATCACGGGCAGGTCTTCGGCTGTAACTATCAGGTCGCCGCGGTTGATAATAATATCATCAGTAAGTTGAATGCTAACCGACATCGGCGATGAAGCCTTTTCAAGGGAATTTTCCCCCAGGCTAATAGATTTGATATATGAACTTTGTGACGATGGCAGTACTACCACCCTTTGACCTATTTTAAATTCGCCGCCCGCAACACGCCCTGCATAAGCCAGGTAATCCTGAACTTCATTGCTGGAGGGCCTCAACACATACTGCACAGGGAAACGTCCACCAGAGATTTGTGCGGGTGTGGCGCATGAAAAATTTTCGAGTTGGTTCAACAAAGTTTTGCCTTTATACCAGGGCATCTTTAGTGAAGTGTTGACAATATTATCACCATACAGGGCACATATGGGAGTATAATCAATAGTCAGAAAATCAAGTTTCGAGGCAAAACTCCCGAGATTTGACCTGATAAGTTCAAAAATATCTTCACGATAATCCACAAGGTCCATTTTATTCACCGCCACCATCATATGCTTTATGCCAAGCAGTGATGCGATGAAAGTATGCCGGCGTGTTTGCTCCGCTATGCCTTTGCGGGCATCGATAAGTATCACGATAAGGTCGGCGGTGGAGGCTCCGGTGATCATATTACGTGTATGCTGAATATGGCCGGGAGTGTCAGTAAAAATGAATTTCCGCTGGGGGGTAGAAAAATAATGATAAGCCACATCCAGGGTAATTCCTTGTTCCTGTTCGGCATGCAAGGCATCGGAAAGCAGCGCCAGATTTACATTGTCGTCTCCCCTCTTTTCGCTGGCCTGGCAAAGCGACAACAACTGGTCTTCAAATATCGACCTGGAATCAAATAGCAGCCTCCCCAGCAAGGTACTTTTTCCGTCATCAACATTGCCGGCAACCACTACACGAAGTGTTTCCCTGTTTTGAAAATCGTCTGTCATAGTCGTCAATATCGTTTAGCAATTAAAAATATCCCTCTTTTTTACGGTCTTCAGGGGTTGTAACAGAGCGTTTGTCGTCGCTACGATGGCCTCTTTCGGCGTCGTGGGTGATTTGAAGTTCCTTGATGATGTCGCCGATATTTTTTGCCGTCGACAGGGAGGCTCCGCTGCAGGTGATATCTCCGATGGTTCGAAAACGCACATGCAAGGTCTGCAACTGTTCTCCTGCCTTTAACTTAATAAAATCGGCCCAGGCAAATATCACACCGTCGCGGATAAAGCATTCGCGGTCGTGCGAAAAATACAAGGACGGCAGCTCGATATTCTCGCGGAGAATATACTGCCAAACATCCATTTCTGTCCAGTTGCTAAGGGGGAATATCCTGAAATGTTCGCCCTGATTTTTTTTGCCATTGAAGATATTCCAGAATTCGGCGCGTTGATTTTTTGGGTCCCAATGTCCGGATTTGTCTCTTATAGAGAAAAATCTTTCTTTGGCATTGAGCTTTTCTTCGTCCCTGCGGGAGCCAGCCAGAGCGGCATCTATCGAGAATTTTTCTATCGTATCCAGTAGCGTTATTTGTTGCAGGGCATTGCGACTGGCATGGTAACCGGTTTCTTCAGTTGCCCGTCCAGAATCGATGGTATCCTGCACGTAAGCCACCATCAGCCGTGCCCCTGTCTTTTTAACCATCCTATCCCTGAATTCGAGTGTTTCCGGAAAATTATGTCCGGTATCAATATGCAGGAGGGTGAAAGGAGATTTTGCCGGCCAGAAAGCCTTAAGGGTTATGTGGAGCATGACCAGGGAATCTTTTCCGCCGGAAAACAACAATACAGGGTTTGTAAACTGCGCGGCGGCTTCGCGGATAACAAAGATGGCCTCCGATTCAAGATCACTTATATGGGTTGATTGATTAATCATAAAAGCATAAACATTACCTGCCGTTTTCAGTATTTTTTTTCAAAAGGGTATTCGCTCATATCGTGGCAATAATATTACATTCACGCCAAACTTGGTATATTCTTTGCTAAAAAAAATGCAAATGTAGCATTTATTATCATTATGCAGTTTTTTACTAAATAGAAATATCAACCACACAAACCGTGCTAACTATATGAATATTAGGAAAATATTTTTTTTAATGATGCTGCTCCTTATCTTTTTTCTAACTTCATGTAAAACTGCCAAGGAAAAGAATACTGCTGATAATACCGCAGAAACAAATCAAAACACCAATACTATGGTTATGGCCACTGCTCCGCTTATTATTTACAAAACGCATAAAGACTATCATCAGTACGTTCCGGTAACATTGTCAGCCGACAAATCTGCCATTGTGTCGTACCCTGACATAAAAGATGTTTTCTATAAGGACACACTGGCCTATCCCACCAGATTAGCCAAAGGTTTTTGGCTCGATAACCGGGGCATAGGCCCAAACACGGCTTTTTTGAAATTTACCTATGAAGAATACAGTCAGCTAAAGGCCACTCCGACGCCAGATATGCTGCTGCAAAACATTTTGGAAACCGACCCCTTTAAAGAAATTTATAAATTATCCTGCGAGCGGGACACTGCAGAAATAAATAAAATAATAAAATCGGGGTTGACAGAAAACTGCAAAAAAATAAAATAAATACAAACAACTTTCGTTTTATAACGTATTTTTACCAAAAATTTTTATCCTATGAAAAAGTTATTATATTTGAGTTTTATCATTGCACTGCTGGGCGCAGGAAACATTTATGCCCAGAAAAAGGCTGTCATAAAATTTGACAAGACCGTACATGATTATGGAAAAATTAAAGAAGAAGCCGGCAAGGTAAAGTGTCGTTTTACTTTTACCAATACCGGCAACGACACGTTGAAAATTATCAGCGTAAAACCTTCATGTGGGTGTACCGCCATGGAATGGACAAAAACCGGTGTTTTGCCCAAAAAAACAGGTTTTGTTGACGCGATATATGATCCGGCCCACCGTCCGGGCCCGTTCGACAAAGGAATTGCCGTTACCACCAATGCGCCCGACAACCTGATGATCAACCTGGTTGTTAAAGGCGAGGTATTGCCTAAACCTAAAGAAATGACCGACAGCTATCCTGTGGTGGTTGGCAATATGCGCATGGAAACCTCACAATTTAATTTCGGAAACACAAAAAATACCGAAAAACGCACCGACACACTGAAAGTCATTAATGTGTGGAACCAGCCTATGACTTTAAGCTTCAAGGATTTTCCACCCTACCTGACAGCCAAAGCTATCCCCGAAACACTTAAACCAAACAAAGAGGGAATCATTATTGTGGATTATGATGTGGCCAAACGTAATGAGTGGGGATATGTTTTCGACAGATTAATGCTATACACCAACGACAGTCTGCAACCAAACAAGACGATTAATATCAGCCAGAACATCACCGAAGATTTTGCCAATATGAGCGCGGAACAAATGGCCGTAGCCCCCAAAATTAAATGGGACAACACTACTTTTGATTTCGGCACCGCCAAACAAGGCGATAAAATTGAATGCACCTTTGTATTTCGCAATGAGGGAGAAAACGACCTGATAATCCGAAAGGTAAAAGCCAGTTGCGGCTGTACAGCCACCAACCCCGAAAAAACCGTGCTGAAAAAAGGCGAAGAAAGTAAGATTAACGCTACTTTTAATTCCGCAGGAAAATCAGGAAAACAATACAAAAGTATCACCATCATTTCTAACGACCCTGTAAATTCCACCACGATGTTGAGTATCCAGGGCAACCTGGAGCAACCAGCCCCTGCTGAAACTCCTCAAAAGTAAGGTATTATTTAATACATGAAAGCCCTGAAATCCTCTTTTCAGGGCTTTTTTGTTAATGATACTATACCCGCCATTCTGTATGCCAAAAACTTTCAGAAGATGAGGTTTTATCCATCATTTTTATAGTAATTTTACTTTTTAAAGAAATTTTTTCGTACAAACACGTCTGCAAACAAAAATCTCAACCTTGAACGACTCAGGAAATGACTCTTCCGAAAAATCTCTAAAGGAAATTGTCAAAAGGTGGTTTCAAATTTTTTCTTTTCTGATAAGCCTTTCAGCTCTTTTGCTCGTAATTTATGAAGTAGGGTTTTCTTCTCCGCAAATTACTTTTCATACCATTAAAAACTACTACTTCGCCTCCCTAATTTTGTTTTTACTGTTCACGATTGGCCGGTATATGTTTTTTTTCCCTAGAAAACAAAGGAAGGAGCTTTGGTTTTTTGATCTTATTTTCGTAAGCTCAATAATTATTTTAATCATCAAAAAAACATACTATGCTAACACTTCTAATGAATTCCTGCTTTTTTTCGAACACCGCCTATGGATATATTTTCTGGTGTTTTACTCTTTTTATAAAGAACTTTCTTTGCTGGGCTTAAGACTTGTTTCAAAACATTTTAACCCCGCCCTGATTTTTGTAATTAGTTTTTTGATAATCATTATTTCCGGCACCTTGCTTTTGCTACTTCCAAATGCTACTACAAACGGCATTAGCTTTATGGATTCTCTTTTTACATCAACAAGTGCTGTTTGTGTTACCGGGCTAACGGTGGTTGACACCGAATTTTGTTTTACCTTTTTTGGAAAGATTATTATACTGGGTCTCATTCAGGCAGGGGGGCTGGGCATAATGACTTTTACCAGTTACTTTAGTTATTTTTTTAAGGGAAAACCCACCTACCACAGTCAACTGATGCTCAGCGATATGGTAAATTCAGAATCGCTTTCGGAGTTGTTCGATGTTATAAGAAGGATTATTCTGGTGACCCTTTCGATTGAAGCCACCGGAGCTTTATTAATTTTTTTCCAAATACCCCGCAGTTTAGGTATGAGTTCGGCCGACATGATATTCTTCTCTGTCTTTCATTCGGTTTCTGCTTTTTGCAATGCAGGATTTTCAACCTTATCAGACAATTTCCATGATATTAATTTCAGATTCAATTACCCTGTCCATTTGATTATATCCTTCCTTATTATTTTTGGAGGATTGGGGTTTCCGATAATTTTGAATTTCTTAAAATATTTCAGGCACCTGATTATCAACAGGATATTTCGCTTGAACAAACGAAGGGAGTTCATTCATAAAGCTTGGGTAATCAGCATCAACACCAGGATTGTGACCATCACCACCTTTGTGTTGCTTGTGGTGGGAACTTTTGTATTTTTAATTCTGGAATACCATAATACACTCAGCGAACATCAAGGAGCAGGAAAACTTGTAACCTCTTTTTTCAGCATTGTATCTCCCAGAACAGCAGGTTTTAATTCCATAAACTACGGTGTTCTCCACGTTTCAACAATTCTTTTCATCATATTGCTTATGTGGATAGGGGCTTCGCCGGCATCAACAGGAGGTGGAATAAAAACAAGCTCTTTTGCCCTGAGTTTACTGACTATTTTTAGTTTGGCCAAAGGCAAAGACCGTGTGGAAGTATTTGGCAGGCAGATAGCCGACTCATCCATCAGAAGGACATCCGCAATCATTTTCCTCTCGTTTATCATTATCGGGATATCAGTTTTCTGTGTTTCATTATTTGATCCGGAAAAAAATCTTCTTGACATCGTATTTGAATGTTTTTCGGCTTATGGCACAGTAGGATTATCTCTTGGCATTACTCCACATCTTTCGGAGGCTTCCAAACTGATACTCACTATCACTATGTTTCTGGGCAGACTTGGAACGCTCACCGTACTCATCGCTTTTTTCAAAAAAATACAACTTTCAAATTATCATTACCCCATTGAAAACATTTTGATAAATTAACTTAATACTTTCCATGAAACAACTTTTATTAAAATTGTGTCTTTTGGATTCACTATAGCAGTATGCCAAGAGACAAATTACGTTTTTCATATTTTGGGAAACAAAAAACACTTTTCGGTCAAAAATATACTATAATTTTACGGCCAAAAATCCGCCACTGATATTTTATAGTATTTTTGTTAAAAGGAATGAGGAAAATAGAGCTAAAATGAGCTACTCCAGAAATAGTTTTTCCGAAAAAACTCGTAAGGAAACCATCCAAAAGTGGTTTCTGCTAAGCTCTTTTGTGATCAGTTTTTTAGCGGTCTTGCTGATATTCATTGAAATAGGCTTCCCCTCCCCACAAATTTCTTATCATAACTTAGAGAAATTCTACATCATCGCCCTGTTCTTGTTAGTACTCTCCACATTAGTACGCTATACCTCGTTCAGGCCAAAAAAACAGAAAATAGAGTTATGGATACTGGATATTCTGTTTTTTGTGTTCAGCATTATCCTGATTACCAAAAAAGTTTTTTTGTTTAACAACACCAATGAATGGCTGGCGATATTCGACCACAGGCTGTGGATTTATTTCCTGCTGTTTTATGCATTTTTTAAAGAAATTTCATTGTTTGGCCCCGAAATATTTTCAAGAAGGTTCAACCCCGCCCTGATTTTTGTGATTAGTTTTCTGCTGATGATTATTATTGGCTCGCTGCTGTTGTTATTACCCAACGCCACCACTTCAGGGATAAGCTTTATCGACTCGCTGTTTACCTCAACCAGCGCGGTGTGCGTTACCGGGCTTACCGTGCTTGACACCGGGAAAAACTTTACCACCCTGGGCCAGATTATTATTTTATTTTTGATACAGGCCGGCGGTGTTGGCATTATGACCTTTACCAGTTACTTCAGCTATTTTTTCAAGGGCAAATCTACATTCCACAGCCAGCTCATGATTAGCGACCTGGCAAACTCCGAAACCTTGTCGGAATTATTTGTGGTGTTGAAGCGCATTATTTTTGTAACCTTCATCATTGAGGCGGCAGGCGCTTTGATGATTTATTCTCAACTGCCGGATAGCACGGCCATGAACCTCTCCGAACAGATTTTTTTCTCGGTGTTTCATTCCATTTCAGGGTTTTGCAATGCAGGATTTTCTACGCTATCAAGCGGTTTTCAGGATTCGAATTTCCTGTATAACTATCCTTTTCTGATTACCATGTCCATCCTGATTATTGCCGGTGGATTGGGCTTCCCAATTATATTTAATTTTCTAAAATACATAAGACACCTTATTGTCAACCGGATATTCCGTCTTAACAAATACCGCGAATATATACACAAGGCGTGGGTAATTAACATCAACACACGTATTGTGGTTATCACCACGATGATAATAATTTTGGCCGGCACCCTGATTTTGTTTGTTATGGAATACAACCGAAGCCTGGAGGGCCATGAATGGGCTGGCAAACTGGTTACCGCATTTTTTAATATCTCTTCGCACAGGACTGCAGGATTTAATTCCATTGACTTTTCGATGGTTCAGGTTCCGGTAATCTTTCTGATTATGGCGCTCATGTGGATAGGCGCCTCTCCCGGATCGACCGGAGGCGGCATTAAAACCACCACCTTTGCCATCAGCATTCTCAATTTCATCAGTCTGGCCAAAGGCAAAGACCGGGTAGAAGTGTTCCACCGCCAGGTAGCCGATTCGTCGTTGCGACGAGCCTCCGCAATCATAATGCTTTCGTTTATTATTATCGGCATTGCCATTTTTCTTGTGTCGTTTTTTGACCCGGAGGAAAAACTCCTCGATGTTGTGTTTGAATGTTTCTCGGCTTATGGCACGGCTGGGCTTTCTCTTGGTCTCACACCAAATCTTTCGGAAGCCTCCAAACTGGTTATTTCCATCACCATGTTCCTTGGCCGCCTGGGAACACTGACGGTGCTTATCGCTTTCTTCAAAAAAATACAACACACAAATTATCATTACCCCACTGAAAACATTTTAATAAATTAACCATATTAAGTCATGAAAATAGTTGTTATCGGACTTGGAAATTTCGGATCCACATTAGCCATGAGACTCACACAAATGGGACACGAAGTAATTGGTGTAGATAAGGACATGGTAAAAGTTCAGTTGCTGAAAGATGACGTCACTCATGCCATGTGCCTCGACAGTACAGATATCCACTCCGTAAAGGTATTGCCATTGCGCGATGCCGATGTGGTGGTGGTAAGCATAGGCGAAGACACTGGCGCTTCGATAATGACTACTGCACTGATGAAACAACTCAACGTAAAAAGGATTATCAGCAGGGCCATCTCCAAACTTCATGTTGCCGTGCTGGAAGCCATGGGCATCAATGAAATACTGCACCCCGAACATGAAACGGCTATACGTTTAGCCAAAAAACTCAACCTCCCAGGGTTTGTTGACTCCTTTGAAGTGTCCAGCGATCATAATGTCATCGAAATAATTACTCCACAATCGTTTGTGGGAAAAACCCTGCTGGACCTGAACCTGACAAGAAAATACAATATCCTGGTGCTCACCACAATAAAGGTAAAAAGCGGTATCAACATCCTGGGTATAGAAAGCAAAAAAAGGATAGTGAATGATGTAGCCACTTCCGATACCAAAATCTATGATGGGGATATTCTGCTGATATATGGTGCCGTTAACGATATAAAACGCATGCTGAAAGATGAGGAATAATCATTACGGGAATTAATGCCTCATCATGTTTGAATAAGCCGGTATTCACAAATTTATATATTTTTGTCCCCTTTTACAGATGGATTTCAACAAAATAAAATCAATAGTAAGCACCAAAACCGTTGGAATAGCGGGCTGTGGCGGACTGGGCTCCAATTGTGCTGTAGCCCTGGCCAGGGTTGGTATTGGCAAACTGATTTTATGCGATTTTGACTCTATTGAACCTGGCAACCTCAACCGGCAATATTTTTTTTATAAACAGCTTGGCATGAAAAAGGTCACCGCCCTGAAAGAAAACATACAAAACATTAACCCTGAAGTGATTGCAGAGGAACATATCATAAAACTTGACCCGGAACATATTATGAAATTATTTGCCGGGTGCGATGTCATTGTGGAAGCTTTCGACCTGGCCGAAATGAAAAAAATGATACTGGAAACGGTCCTTATTCAAATGCCCGATAAACCCATAGTGTCGGGGCTTGGGATTGCAGGCTGGGGCAACAGCAACGAAATCAGGACGATACAGTCGGGAAACCTCTATGTTTGTGGCGATGGTTACAGCGAGGCTACAGAAACCAATCCGCCCCTGGCGCCGCGCGTGTGTATGGTGGCCAATATGCAGGCCAATACAGTGCTCGAAATACTTTTAGGAAAAAACTACTAATCAAATGAATATCACCCTCAATAACAACAAGGAAGTTATCGATGCCGACCAGCTCACCGTGGCCGAGTTGCTAAAGATAAAAAACTTCACATTCAAAATGCTCATAATCAAAATCAATGGCAAGGTGGTGAGCCAGCAGGATTATGCACATACCCGCATCAGCGAAGGCGATGATGTTATTGTTTTACACCTGATAAGTGGCGGATGAAAAACACAATAAAAGTAATACTGCAAAAACTGCTGGGCTTCGAAAGATACCTTTACTTTTTTTCCATATACATCATCAACTCACTAAAATGGAACAGAAAAGAAGGGGATTTTATCTTTTTCAGGGATATGGTGCCCGACGGCGGTCTCATTCTGGATATTGGCGCCAACATCGGGGTTATGTCGGTGCATCTGGCCCGGACACATAAGGACTCGACAGTTATTGCCTTTGAGCCTATGCCTGACAACATCAAATGTCTGAAAAAAATTATTCGCCATTACGGCCTGAAAAATATAAGTTTGATTGAAACTGCCCTGGGTGATCATATCGGGACCATTGAGATGGTAATGCCCACACAGGGCTCGGCTCGGCTGCAGGGGCTCAGCCATGTGATACACGAGAGCATTACCGAAAACAATACGGGCCACAGGGTAAAAAGCCCGCTGACCACCCTGGACGCCTTTTTTCAGCAGCACCCTGATTCAAAAACTGTTACAGCCATAAAAATCGACGTGGAAAACTACGAATATTTTGTTTTGAAAGGAGCTACCTCTCTGTTGCAGAAATGTAAACCTATAATATATTGCGAGCTTTGGGAAAACAAAAACCGCTACGATTGTTTTTCGCTGCTATCCACCCTGGGGTACGAAATCCATGTGCTGGACAAAAAGCATTTAAGCCCATACAACCCGTCCATCCATAAAACACAGAATTTTTTCTTCCTTCCTAAATAATCCCTGACGAGCTATCTGTATGAACAAAAAATTCATTACCAACCTGATTATCCTGCTTTTTCTGAATTTGCTTATTAAGCCGTTTTGGATACTGGGTATCGACAGGGGTGTGCAGAATGCGGTGGGTTCGCAGGAATATGGATTGTATTTTGCCATTTTCAACTTTACCTTTCTGTTCAGCATACTGCTCGACATGGGCATTACCAACTTCAACAACAGAAACATAGCTCAAAACCACCACCTGCTCAATAAATATTTTTCCAGTATTGTTATATTACGGTTTTTTCTTGCCATACTGTATTCTGTGGTAACCTTGTCCGCAGGCTTGCTTGTGGGTTATAACGCATATCAGATGGCCATGCTGGCAATATTATGCTTCAATCAGTTTCTTATTTCTTTTATTCTTTACCTGCGTTCTAATATTTCCGGCCTTCACTATTTTAAAACCGACAGTATAATTTCGGTTTTGGACCGCTTTCTGATGATTATCATTTGCGGGATACTCTTATGGACCAACATAACCGACAACACATTTAAAATAGAGTGGTTTATTTTTGCCCAAACCTTTGCTTATCTGATTACTGCCTTTGTAGCGGCTGCCATTGTCATAAAAAAGGCAAAATTTCAAAAGCTAAAATGGAACTTTCCGTTTTTCGTATTAATCATTAAGCAAAGTTTTCCTTTTGCCATCCTGGTGCTGCTCATGGCATTTTACAACCGCATTGATTCGGTTATGATTGAACGTATATTGTCGGGCCCGCAGGGCGGACATCAGGCCGGTTTGTACGCTTCCGCTTACCGTTTGCTCGACGCAGTAAACATGATGGCCTACCTGTTTTCGGTGATTTTGCTGCCCATGTTTTCGCGCATGATCAAACTAAAGGAAAACATCGAACGGCTGGCGCAATTATCGTTCACCCTGTTATTTCTACTTTCGGTAACCATTGCCCTGGGATCATTTTTCTTCCGTACCGAAATCATGACCATGCTTTATCCGCTGCATCCGGCCGAAACAATCCTGGAATATAACGCCCGCATAACAGACACCTCCTGGATATTTGGCATACTGATGTTCGGATTTATTCCTATTTCCACCACTTATGTGTTTGGCACCCTGCTCACTGCCAACGGCAACCTGAAGTACCTGAACATTATGGCAGGCTGTGGCATGGCGTTTAACCTCACCCTTAATTTTCTCCTTATCCCCAAATTCGAAGCCATTGGCTCGGCCTGTGTCAGCCTGACAACCCAATCACTAACCGCCCTGGCACAGGTACTGCTGGCCGCATGGATATTCAAATTCAAAATGAATATCCACTACCTGGTTAAACTCCTGATTTTCGTTTTAATCACGGCCATAACAGGATATTTTTCATACATAATGTACCATCAATTCCAAATCGACTGGAAGCTGATGCTGATGCTTATTGCCATGATAGCTATTGGGACAGGTATTATCACACGATTGCTTGATATCAGGGCTTTTATCCAGATGCTAATCAGAAAATAATGCCAACCAAGTCTTTTTTTTGAGCATACTGCCCTAAAAAATAAGTTGTCAAATAAAAAAAATAAATTACTTTTGCTCAATTTTATAACAGATTACATTTCAGGTTATGGCTGAACAGGATATCAGGCAAGCTACTTTCAATACGACAAACTTTTTTTTCTTTCTTTATAAATGGAGAAAACCATTGATAATTATCTGCCTTGTTGCAGCCATAGCGTCATCGGTTATCTCACTATTGATCACACCAAAATTCAAGTCATCAGTCATTTTATTCCCGGCCTCCACCAACGCCATTTCCAAGGCGCTGCTTGCCGACAACTATGGCGGGAAACTCGATATCCTTGAATTCGGCGAAGAAGCTCAAACGGAACAACTTTTACAGATTTTAAGCTCCAACGAAATAAGATCGCGGGTAATAAAAAAATTCAACCTGATGGAGCATTATAAAATCGAAAACGATTCAAAATATAAAATGACGCGCCTGTTTGAGGAATATAACAGCAATATCACTTACCGGCGTACAGAATATATGGCAGTGGAGATTACTGTGCTCGACAAAGACCCTCAATTAGCCGCCGACATTGCCAATTATATCTCCGACCAGCTCGACTCGGTGAAGAACAAAATGCAAAAAGAACGGGCTATTAAAGCTTTTCAGATTGTAGAAACGGAATACAAAAAACTACAAAACGACATTATATCCCTGGAGGATTCTCTCACCGTGCTCAGAAAAATGGGCGTTAACGACTATGAAACACAGGCCGAAGCCTATAATACCCAATTAGCCATCGCTTTATCAAAAAACAACCAGGAAGCGGTACGTGCCATTGAACAAAGGCTGCAATTGCTGGGCGATTATGGCAGTGCCTACGTTTCGTTGCGCGATGAACTGGAACTTGAAAAAAAGCAGCTGAGCGCCATTAAAGCAAAATACGAAGAAGCCAAAGTAGATGCGACACAAGACCTGCCCTCCAAGTTTGTGGTTGACAAAGCATTTAAAGCAGAACGAAAGTCTTACCCTATCCGCTGGTTGATCGTGGTATTGTCGGTTTTGTCAGTATTTTTCATCTCTGTCATGACATTGATCATCATTGAAAACTTCTCAAAAAAAAAATTTCCGACCAACAAACCGGAGAATATCCAAAGTTCAACCTGACCCTTGACATCAGCGATGTTGCACCAGAACATGCCCTTATAGACAAAACAAAAATTCATGAAACACTTTTCGCACCTGAAAACAAAGAATATCCTCTAATAGATTATTTTGACGAAAATATGAACAACTTTTTTAAAAGCACATATTTAATAAAACTGATATTACGATGGAAATGGCATTTGCTGATTATTTCACTGTTGGCAATAGTGTTGTCTTCCATTTTTTCAGCGCCTGCTTTTATAAAACCCAAGTTCAAATCATACGCCGTTATTTATCCTGCCAACATCTCTCCTTATTCCAGCGAAACCAACACCGAACAAATGCTGCAATTGCTAAAATCGGAAGATATGCTTTTTGATATAGTCAGCAAATTTGACCTTAACAAGGAGTATAAAATTGACACCACCGATAAATATTACAGAAGCAAAGTAATCGGCGAACTGGAAGACAATGTAGATATTAAAAGAACTGAATACGAATCGGTTTTGATAGAGGTTTACGACCGTGAACCAGGACAAGCATGCGCCATAGTTAATGAATTCATCAATCTGATGAACAACAAGGCCCGCAACCTGCAACGCAGCAAAACAGCCGAAGTGGTAAAACTTTACGGTGACCAGATGGATGATAAGAAAAAACAAATTGACAGCATTGAAAAACGGCTGCAATTACTTCGCAACGAATATAACATTCTGGACTACAATATTCAGGTTGAAGAATACAGCAAGGGATATGTGAAAAACATTAACTCGGGCAGAGGCAACAAAACTGATGATATCGCCGTAACCTTAAACAATCTGAAACTTTACGGTGGCGAGTTCCGGCAACTGGATGCCAACCTTTGGGGCCTTATTGATTCTTATATTGCCCTGAAAAAAGAATACGACAAATCCGTATCCGACCTGAATAAAGAATTGACTTACGCCAATGTGGTTACCCAACCGGTTGCCGCCGACAAAAAATCCTATCCCATCCGCTGGCTTATCGTTTGTATTGCAGCCGCTTCAACCTTTTTGCTTTCGCTATTGCTGTTCTCAATTATTGAAGGTTCGCGAAAACCGGAAAAAATTTCTCAATAAAATATAGTCTTGAGTAATAAATCAAAACTAATATGGGTATATGTTATTAGTGCAATCTTCATTGCTCTGAATATATATTTTATTATTAAAGAGTTTTATTGGTTTTCCTTAATCCCCATCGTTTTAATCCTTGTGCTGCTTTTTTTCTTTGCCTTAGATAAAGTATTGTATATCATCACTTTTTGTACACCTCTAGCTATAAATCTCAGGGATTTCGACGACAGGCTGTCGTTGTCGCTGCCCACAGAGCCCCTGCTTTTCGGGGCGCTGATTTTCTTTTTCATAAAACTTATTTTCGAAAGGCAATACGACATAAAAGTGTTGAAACACCCGGTTACCATTGCAATTATTATTAACCTGCTTTGGATGTTTATAACGGCGCTTACGAGTGAGCTGCCCCTGGTTTCGTTCAAGTTTCTTATTTCCCGTTTATGGTTTGTAGTTCCTTTTTATTTTGTTGCCATCATTTTATTTAAAAACATGAACAACATCAGGATTATCACCTGGATGTATGCCATTCCATTAGTAATAGTGATAATTTATTCCACCTACCGTTTATTCATTTGGTCCTTCGACGAGCAGGCCGCCCACTGGGTGATGGATCCATTTTACAATGACCATACGGCTTACGGGGCTGCCATAGCATTGTTTATCCCGGTTTTTGCCGCCTTTCTTTTAGATAAGCATTACAACCGTACTATGAAACTTTTTGCCGGCATGGTCCTGTTTTTCCTGATAGTAGGATTGTTATGTTCGTTTAGCAGGGCTGCCTGGATCAGTGTGCTGGCTGCTTTGGTTATTGCCGGCCTGGTGTTTTTAAAAATTAAATTCCGTTGGATTTTTTTGACTGGAATCATAATTCTGGCTGTGTTTTTATATTATCAGAATGATATCCTGATGAAACTTGAGAAAAACAAACAGGATTCCTCGGCCAACCTGGTGGAACATGTACAATCCATCTCCAACATTTCATCCGACGCCTCCAACCTCGAACGAATTAACCGTTGGCAATCGGCGCTGAAAATGTTCAAAGAACGGCCTGTTTTAGGCTGGGGGCCGGGAACGTATCAGTTTGTTTACGCCCCCTTCCAACAAACCAAAGACAAAACTATTATAAGCACCAACGCCGGCGATAAAGGCACCGCCCACAGCGAATATATTGGGCCACTATCCGAATCGGGCTTTTTGGGTATGTTAAGCATATTAGCTATTGTTATTGTTATCAGCATCACCGCCATACGCGTGTACAAACAGGCTAAAAACCCTGAAACAAAAATACTGGCTTTGTCCTACTTCCTGGGATTGGTAACTTATTTTATACACGGCACCCTGAACAATTTTTTGGATACGGATAAATCTTCGGTGCCTTTCTGGACTTTTGCCGCTGCTATTGTGGCCATCGATGTTTTTCATCACCGGCAGGCAAACTCCCCTAACACCGGAACAGTATCACAACTTTAGCAGGAAATCCTTAACATCCTGAATTAGCCACAAGGGGGTAGAAGTGGCTCCACAGATACCTACCTTTTCGTTTTCGCTAAACCACGTCGCATCAATTTCACTTACGGCACTGACAAAATGTACGTGTAAATTTTCCTGGGCACAAATTTCATATAGTTGTTTGCCATTCGACGAGTTGGTTCCTGCCACAAAAACAATACGGTGAAAACGTCGGCAAAACTCCCGCAATTCCTGCTCGCGGTTAGAAACCTGTCTGCAGATGGAATCTTCCACTTTAACCTCAATACCAGCATCTTTCATCCGATTAATGACTTCATAAAACTGTTTGAGACTTTTGGTTGTCTGACTGTATAGCGTTATTTTCGGAGGAATTTTTTTAAGGTCCAAATCCTCATATTTATCGAACACCACAGCCGAGCTATTAATTTTTCCGTTCAATGCAATTATCTCAGGATGATTAGGTAATCCGAAAATATAAATGATCTCCCTGTTAAGGTATGATTTAAATATTTTTTCCTGAAGTTTTAAAATAATAGGGCACGAAGCATCAATAACCTTAATTCCGTTTT
>DAONFU010000009.1:29011-30202 GCA_035403765.1 Bacteroidales bacterium | reverse complement strand
TGCCAAGCCTGGGCTGGGAACCTGAACATTTTGCCCAAAAACAAGCCTGGGACTCGGTGGCAGAAGATATAGAACAATTAAAAGAAAAAGTAATAGCTGGCCAGCTCAGCCCAATAGCATATTTTATTGAAAAATACCACTTCTCGCTGCGAAGGTTGTCGCACCTGACAGGATTCTCTAAACGTCAGATAAAAAAACACTTCAAGCCCGAAGTTTTTTCAGCACTCAATTCCACTGACCTCGAAATTTATGCCAGGGCATTTCAAATGCCTGTTGACCAAATTGTAAAACCATTTTAGTTCGCTAATCACGAATGAACCAACGCCGACGAAATAAAATTGACGAGATAGTAAACTATCTGAAAAGAAAAGCCGTGCAAGACCCTGCTTCGGCCAGTGCCATTGCTGAAAATATCACATTTTTTAATAACACGTATTCCCTACATTCCCTTTATAAATGGCTGTTTACCAATGCCCCCTCCATCAAAGCCGAAAACCTCAAAGAACTAACTGACATCGACTCTGCAAGCCCTTATTTCTCCGAGCTGATAACCACCTTAGCCGCTACCGAAAAAAAGTTCTTCCCCGGATTGGTCAGGCCAATGGTCAAAAAAATTACACAATTAATCAGGGATAAAAACTATAGTGTGATTATCAGCATCGGGGCAGGAGCCATGGAAGTTGAAAAACAGGTAATCAAAAAACTTATCCGCCTGGGAAATCAGAAACCTGTAATTTTCATTGGCATCGACAAATCAGACATAAGCCGCAAGCTGGCAAAAGAAAACCTTAGCGCAAGCCCCGATACCCTAATCATCGAAAGAAACCTGCTCGATGAGGTCAGGTTGGAAGAAATAAACAAAGGAACCAGCAGCCTTTACACAGTGGTGTTATGCAATAACGATATTTTTTCGCTCGATAAATATTTTACGGGAACAAGCTTTGACCTGGCATACAACTGTTTCTTCAAGCATCATTTCACGCCGGAAGAAGCAAGGCATATTGACCAAATGTTAAGTCGGCATTCAAAAGAAGTAATTGATTATGACGGGGTGAAAAACAGGTTTAATACTTTTGTTCAGCCGCTGTTTGTATGGAATAACCCTGTATTGCTCAGCGGAACGGTATTTTCGAATTTAAGGTACAAGACAATAAAGGAATTAAAAGTACAAAACAACGACGAAAAAATAAC